>NZ_JASGBW010000001.1:0-289615 GCF_030053215.1 Stenotrophomonas sp. PFBMAA-4
TTCGAGAACTTCGATTCACGCAAGTTCAAAGAGTCGCTGATGACGATCAAGGGCCAGATCGGCCGGAACGTCAAGGCGCCGAACATCCAGTTCGATCTGATCGAGCTGGGTGGGAATCAGTTCTCCGACCTTGTGCGCGAGTCGGAGACCTATTCGTTGGAGACCTCCGCGCAGTGGTTGCGGTTTGTGGCAGGCGCCGGGGCCAGCGCGCAGGCCGAGTGGGATCCCCTGCACCGCAAGGTCAGCGCCAAGGTCGAAGCAAGCGCGCATTACAAACTGGCGCTGTTTGAAGCGAAGGCCGTGCATACGTGGTCGATTCCTTCGCGCACGGGGTGGATGCAGCGCTACGGCGATATCGACCTGGGTGCGATCGTGTTCCAGATGTCGCTGGAGCTGCATGGCTTTGCCGGAATGAAGCGCGCCTTGATGGGCGCTGCTGGCGTGACCATTGATCGCGGCGCTGTGAAGGTTGAGGCGCAGCCGCGCGATCGTGATGACAGTTTTGTGCCCAGCTTCGACATTGTGCGGGGCATGCCCCGGGCTGACATGGGCGATCCGCCGGACAAGGATGGCAAGCCGTCGGGGCGCTTTGTGATGGCGGCGGTGGGCGAGAAGCCGCCAAAGAGCCTGAATGGTATGCAGGTGAACGCCGAGGCGTTTGTGGGTGTTGAAGCGGGGCTGACGCCTGCGGGCGAGCTGCAGTGGCTGCCGCCGCAGCAGGGAAAGCCGGTGACGCTTGCGAAGTTGAGCCAGGGTCTAGCAGGTTCTGCAGGCGCGGGTGTCAAGGCGCAGCTGTATGTGTACTACGCGGATGGGAGGTTCAGGATCAAGGTCAGTGCGCGGTTGTGCCTGGGCATTGGCTGCAGAGGGTCGCTGGATTTTGTGGTGGGCGTGGAGGGGATGCTGGAGTTCGCCAAGTGGGTGTATTACCAGTTGGCGCATGCTGGGTTTAGGAAGTTGCTGTTTATTGCGGAGGACGCACTAAAGTATCTTTCTCGAGCAGTTTTTCTGGTGTTTTCCCGCGATGGCGCTATGGCTGAATACCTGACCGGCGAAATTAGTGTCGCTCAGTACAGGGTGAAGGCGCTGATCAACAGGATTAACGCTGCGGAGAATAGAACGAAGCTGGTGCGGCGCATCAACGCTGTCGCAGCGAGTCCATCCGACGGTAGTGGGACATGGCTTCTTTACGCGACACCTATGACTCGTGGGTTGCTTCTCTACGCGATCACTCGACACGACTGGATGACGCACATGCAGAATCCAGCCGGTGTCGAGGGCGTTCTTGATCCGCAAATGCACTACCTTCCTGATCACAAGAAGGCTGTGATTCGTGTGATAAAGGGCATCACTCTTACCAGTGAGTGGGAAGCCATGTTTCAGCACATGACCGCTGAAGGTGAGCCCAGTAATGAGGAGGCAGGCAAGCTTGAGGGCGATGTAATTAAATTTCTGAACTACGGTGTTTCGTTGTCCGATGATCTAAAAGGCCAAGTGATTGATCCAATCAATGCAGAGGGTAAGGCACCTTCGGGCCAACTGGGGAACATCTACCTTGAACAGTTCCTTGCCCATCGCAACAGACTGCTGGGTAGCTTCCCCAAGGGATATGAGCTGGCCGACCTGCACATGATGGATGTCGATGCACTTCTGGCGCTTGACGGGAAGGATGCCCCTACCTTCGCGAGCCTCGATGGAAGCTACCTCAATCCACTGGATCAGGAAGGACGAGGCATCGCTACGGCCACTAGAGCTGGCACGTCCAGAAGCAGATCCTAACTAAGGCGTCTCTATTCATAGCTGAGGGGGTGATGAAAAACAGCCGTGGGATTACTCCGTCGAACCTGGAGAGGTGGGAGATGCACATCGGAATCTGTTCAGGCTATTGGGGTCGAACAGATACTTGTCCTCGTCGTTTAGAAGCGGATCCGGACCTGGATTTGGATGCCGTTTGAATCGTGTGAACGTCATCGACACGATGAAAAGTGAGTCTCCGCCACGGTTATCGTGGCTTCGCTGCACCTTCTCCTTGCCATGCGCAGGTCCGCGCGGATCTCGTGTGTCGGAAGTGTCGTAGGGATCCTGATACCAGTCAAACATCCACTCGAACCCATGGTCGATCATGTCGTACAGGCCTAGCGGGGTGGGCGGGTACTGACCCAGCGGGGTTGGGCCGATGGTGTAACCGTGCTGGGAAGCGTAGCGTGAGACTGTCTTGTTGTCGCCGACGTTCCTTCCATCATCGACGCTGCCATCATCGGTTGGCCAGATGACGAACTGGCCCCGGTTACGCGCCGCGTATTCCCACTGCGCCTCTGTTGGCAGCTCCATCTTCCTGCCGATCAATTTTCCCACCCATCCGCAGTATTGCTGTGCAGCTTCCCAGCTCACGCCGACCGGTAGGTCGTCCGGTATATTCCTGTACTCCAGGTCAAACGGGTACTGCGCCGTTCGTGGCTGCCCCGTGGCGTCGGTGTAGACGTCGAAGTCGGCGTAGGTGATCTTCTTGGCACCAATTGCGTAGCTGCTCAGCGTTACCTCGCGCAGCACATCATCGTTGCGGTCACTGCTGTACGGCATCTTTGCGCGGGGATCGATGGGACCGAAGTCGCCCATGATGAAGGTGCCGCCTTCCACCTCCACGAGGTCTTTTTGGGTCTTTTGCGACAGCGCTTGGATGCGCGCGGTGAGTTCAGGAGAGAACGTCTGGGGCTTTTTCGGCGCGGGGCCTTGGCACGCGGCAAGTAGAAACGCTGTTGGCACAAGGGATTTCAGAAGCGCGGATCGAAGTGGTCGCATTGAAAGCACCGATCAGTTCTGGATGGACTGAATCAGCGTAGCAACCACGGATACGGGTGCGACACTCATGACGTGTGAGGGACGTAAGCCGGAGGCACTGATTGGGCGGGGGATTCGCCATGCCGCGCATCGAAGCTTGTAGGTGCCACGCTGGCTCAGGTCGGGCAAACCCTGGGCATGTCCGGGGGCCGTGCAGCGGCAATGCTCACTGGAAACTTTGCCCGAAAGGCCGACATGGTCGACCTGGTCGAAGTGATCACGTTTGAGAGCTACAGCCGCCGGCTGATGGGGGTGCCCACCCACGTGGATGTGGGCGCGACGACGCGGGCGGGTGACAGCACAATGTCCGTGGGCAGCGCCGCCCGCCAGAAAGGCTCGGCGTTCGAGAACTTCGATTCACGCAAGTTCAAAGAGTCGCTGATGACGATCAAGGGCCAGATCGGCCGGAACGTCAAGGCGCCGAACATCCAGTTCGATCTGATCGAGCTGGGTGGGAATCAGTTCTCCGACCTTGTGCGCGAGTCGGAGACCTATTCGTTGGAGACCTCCGCGCAGTGGTTGCGGTTTGTGGCAGGCGCCGGGGCCAGCGCGCAGGCCGAGTGGGATCCCCTGCACCGCAAGGTCAGCGCCAAGGTCGAAGCAAGCGCGCATTACAAACTGGCGCTGTTTGAAGCGAAGGCCGTGCATACGTGGTCGATTCCTTCGCGCACGGGGTGGATGCAGCGCTACGGCGATATCGACCTGGGTGCGATCGTGTTCCAGATGTCGCTGGAGCTGCATGGCTTTGCCGGAATGAAGCGCGCCTTGATGGGCGCTGCTGGCGTGACCATTGATCGCGGCGCTGTGAAGGTTGAGGCGCAGCCGCGTGATCGTGATGACAGTTTTGTGCCCAGCTTCGACATTGTGCGGGGCATGCCCCGGGCTGACATGGGCGATCCGCCGGACAAGGACGGCAAACCATCGGGGCGCTTTGTGATGGCGGCGGTGGGCGAGAAGCCGCCAAAGAGCCTGAATGGCATGCAGGTGAACGCCGAGGCGTTTGTGGGTGTTGAAGCGGGGCTGACGCCTGCGGGCGAGCTGCAGTGGCTGCCGCCGCAGCAGGGAAAGCCGGTGACGCTTGCGAAGCTGAGCCAGGGTCTGGCCGGTTCTGCAGGGGCGGGTGTCAAGGCGCAGCTGTATGTGTTCTACGCGGACGGGAGGTTCAGGATCAAGGTCAGTGCGCGGTTGTGCCTGGGCATTGGCTGCAGAGGGTCGCTGGATTTTGTGGTGGGCGTGGAGGGGATGCTGGAGTTCGCCAAGTGGGTGTATTACCAGTTGGCGCATGCTGGGTTTAAAGAGTTGCTATTTATTGCGGGGGATGCCTTGGAGTATCTTTCCCAGATAGTGCTTCTCCTGTTCTCCCGCGATGGCTCTATAGCGGACTATCTCGTTGGTAGCATTGAGGTAGCTAAGGAGAGGGTTGGGGCAGTGGTTCGCAGCAATGAAATTGCCAAGAACAGGCTGCTTCTAGTGCGTCGCATTAACGCTGCCCCCATGGAAGCTTCTAATAGGTTAGGTGGGTGGCTCGTCTACGCAACGCCAATGACTCGCGGAATGCTTCTCTACGCCATCACTCGCCATAACTGGATGACGCACACGCAGAATCCAGTCGATGTTGAGGGGTTGCTTGATTTCCAGGTGCACTACCTCCCCGATCACAAGAAGGCTGTGATCCGTGTGATAAAGGGCATCACGCTTGTGAGTGAGTGGCAAGCCATGTTCCAACACATGACTGCTGAAGGCGAACCCAGCGATAAAGATCCAGGCAAGCTTGAGGGTGATGTGATTAGATTTTTGAACTACGGCTTTTCGTTGTCCGATGATCTAAAAGGCAAGGTGATAGATCCAATCAATGCGGAGGGCGAAGTGCCTTCGGGCCAGCTGGGGAACATCTACCTTGAACAGTTCCTTGCCCATCGCAATAGACTGCTGGGAAGCTTCCCCAAGGGGTATGAGCTGGCGGACCTGCAAATGATGGATGTCGACTCGCTTCTGGCGCTAGATGGAAAAGACGCAGGCACTTTCGCGAGCATAGATAGTGAATACCTCGATACCCATCGCCGGGCACATGGAATTGCCGCGAAATCTGGTCGGGGCATTCCGGTAAGCGCATCTTAGTCCGCTGTGGAAGTCCAAATAGGGGCATCGGTGAAGATGAATAACGTGTCGCTTCACTCTTCCTTCGATCCTCCAAGACTGGCAGCAGCACAGCGGAACCTGTTTGAGCTGTTGGGGTTGAAGAGGTGTTTGTCTTCCTCATCAAGCAACGGATTCGGAGCAGGATCGGGGTGTCTTTTGAATCGCGTAAACGTCATGGACACAATGAAGAGCGAGTCTCCGCCTCGATTGCTGTGGCTTCGCTGCACTTTCTCCTCGCCCTGCACGGGGCCGCGAGGGTCTTCTGTGTCGGAGCTATCGTATGGATCCCGATACCAGTCATAGACCCACTCATATCCATGATCGATCATGTCATAGAGGCCCAGCGGAGTGGGAGGATACTGACCTATTGGGGTAGGTCCAGTAAGGTAGCCATGCTTTGCTGCATAGCCTCTGATCGTTCTGAAATCCCCCACATTCCTACCGTCGTCTACGCTGCCATCATCGGTGGGCCATATGACGAACTGACCCCGGTTACGCGCTGCGTACTCCCACTGCGCCTCGGTCGGCAGCTCCATCTTCCTGTCGATCAATTTTCCCACCCATCCGCAGTATTGCTGTGCAGCCTCCCAGCTCACGCCTACCGGCAGGTCGTCGGGCAGGTTCCTGTACTCCAGATCCATCGGGTACTGTGCCGTTCGGGGCTGCCCCGTGGCATCGGTGTAGACGTCGAAGTCGGCATAGGTGATCTTCTTTGCACCAATTGCGTAGCTGCTCAACGTTACCTCGCGCAGCACGTCATCGTTGCGGTCACTGCTATACGGCATTTTCGCGTGCGGATCGATGGGACCGAAGTCACCCATGATGAAGGTGCCTCCTTCCACCTCCACGAGGTCTCTTATGGTCTTTTGCGACAGTGCTTCGATACGTGCTGTGAGCTCAGGAGAGAGCGTTTGGGCCTTCTTGGGGGTGGGGCCTTGGCACGCAGTAAGTAGAAACGCTGCTGGCACAAGGGATTTCAGAAGCGCGGATCGAAGAGGCGGCATTCAAAGCACCGATCAGTTCTGGAAGGACTGAATCAGCGTAGCAATGCGGGGGCATCACACGTGGCGGCTGAGGCTGTCCGCTGCCCGGATCTTGTAGTGCCTTACCCATGCTCGGCTCAGACACCGCGCCAGAAGCAGCCGAGCATGGGCTCGGCTCTACCAATGCGGTGCGCGCTGCGTCAAAGTCGTCACGGTAGCGCCGGGCCATGCCCGGTGGAGGAATCTGTAGAGCCGAGCCCGCGCTCGGCTTGGGCACCAGGCAGGAAAGCAGCCGAGCATGGGCTCGGCTCTACAGATTCCGGCTGCAGTCGAGCAAGCTTGACTCTACGGTCAGCTAGAAAACCGCATCCCCACCCGCGCGCCGCCCATCGGGGCGCTGCCGATCTCCAACGCGGCGCCATGCCGCTGCGCGATCTCGGCCACGATGGCCAGGCCCAATCCACAGCCATCGCCTTGGCTGCTGGCGCGGTAGAAGCGTTCCGTGACGCGGCCGCGCTCAGTCGCGTCGATGCCGGCACCATCATCATCCACCCACAGCTGCACGCCGTCATCCCGGCCCTGCACTGCCAGCGTGATCACCCCTTGCTCGGCGCCGTACCGCAGCGCGTTGTCCAGCAGATTGCCCAACGCTTCACGCAGCAACGGCGCATCGCCTTGAACCGGCACGCCGTCATCTGGTCCCTCGTAACCCAGGTCCAGGCCAGCCGCCAGCGCACGGTCGGCATAGCGCTCGACCACGCCACGTGCCAGCACGGCGACGTCCAGCGTCTGCAACGGCAGGGCGCTGCCCTGTGCATCCTCCGAACGGCTGAGCAGCAACAGCTGGTTGACCAGATGCTGCAGCCGCGACAAGCCGGCCAGCGTGCCGGACAGCGCCAGTTGCTGTGCCTGTGGATCCCGCTGCCGCAACGAACTTTCCAGCTCCACCTGCATCGCGGCCAAGGGCGTGCGCAACTGGTGTGCAGCGTTGCTGACAAAGCGCCGCTGTGCCGCCTGCATCGCATCCAGCCGCTGCAACAAGGCGTTGTAGGCCTCCACCGCCGGCCATAGTTCACGCGGTGCTTCCTGCGCCGGGTCCAACGGCGCCAAGGGGTCCGGGCGCGGGCTGGCCAGGCGCCGCGCGACCTGGTTGGCATGCCGCGCCGCAGCGCCGGTACCGGACCAGGCCAGCCATGCGGCCAGCGCGAGGATCGCAGCCTGGAACGGCACGCTGGTCATCAGCAGCTTGCGCTCCAGCCGGTGCCGCTTGCGCAGGGTCTCGGCCACGCGCAGGCGCACGTCGTGGCCGCCTGCCACAGGCACCACCACGTCCACCATGCGCACGGGTTGCCCGCGCAGTCGCGCATCGTAGTAGGTCGCTTCGTCGTCCGCGGCCTGCGCGGGACGCGGCAGCGCTTCGGGCAGATCGCCGTAGAGGCGTGCACCGGCGGCGTCGACCACCTCGCCATGCACCTCGTCCACGGTGTCCCAGGTGAACATGCGCGACATCGCCGGCGTCACGTCCATCACGGCGCGTCCGTCCTCGTCCTTCACCAGCTCGGACAGCGACATCGCTGAATCCAGCAGCCAGCGGTCGTAGACCTGGCCGGCAAAGTAGCGCGCCAGTGCGAAGGATCCCACCGCACTGCACAGCAGCAGGACCAGCAGCGGCAGCCACAGGCGCCGCAGCAGCAGCCCGCGCAGGCTGTGCATGCGCTCAACCATCGATGGCCTCCAGCCGGTAGCCGAGACCGCGCAGCATGCGGATGCCAACGCCCGCGCCCGCCTGCTCGAGCTTGCGGCGCAGGCGGCTGACATGCACCTCGATCACCGACAGGTTGGCGTCGTGGTCCCAGCTGTACAGCGTGTCGAACAACCGTTGTTTGGTGACCGTGCGCCCGGGTTGCTGCATCAGTGCATCCACCAGGGCGAGTTCGCGCGCGGTCAATTCGATGCGCTGCCCGTCCACCTGTACTTCCTGGCGGATGCTGTCCAGGCACAGCCGGCCGAGTCGCTTCTGTGCCGGGGCATCGCTGCGGCGGCGCGACAGGGCGCGCAGGCGTGCTTCCAGCTCGCCCAGTGCGAAGGGTTTGGCCAGGTAATCATCACCACCGCGGTCCAGGCCGAGGATGCGATCCTCCACGCCGTCGCGCGCGGTGAGGATCAGTACGGGCAGCGTGATGCCCTGGTCGCGCAGGCGCGAGAGCAGTTCCAGTCCATCCACATCGGGCAGCGACAGGTCCAGCACCATCACGTCATAGGGTGCGGCGGCCAGTGCCGCGGGTGCCAGCAGGCCCAGCGCAAGGTGGTCACACAAGTGGCCGGCGCCCTGCAGGGCACGTACCAGGCCGTCGGCCAGGGCCGCGTCGTCTTCGATCAACAGGATTCGCATTGCAAGCTTCGCGCAAGGTTCGGGAAAGTTTGGCGCAAGTGCGCCACCTTACCGTGGCGCGCATGAATTTCCTCCCTCGTTCGGCGGCCCTGCTGGCCGTACTGGCGTGCGCACCGGCGGCATGGGCGATCAGCCTGCAGGACGCACAACGCGCCATGGATGCGCACAACCCCGACCTGCGCGCGGCGGCACTGGAACTGCGTGGGGCACAGGGTGATGCACTCAGTGCCGCACTGCGGCCGGCGCCGGAACTGTCGCTGGGCAGCAGCAAGATCAGCCCGAAGCACGGGGTCGGCAGCGGCCGCTGGCAGGACAAGCGCGTGGACAGCACCGTTGGCCTTGGCTGGACCTGGGAGCGCGGTGGCAAGCGCAGCCTGCGCATGCGCCAGGCCGATGCATTGGTGGAGGCCGCCGGACTGGACATGCTGGATGCCAAGCGTCGCCAGCAGCTGGCGCTGCACGAGGCGTACTTCGGCTTGAAGGCCGCGCAGGACAACCTCGACGTTGCCGAGGCGAACCGGCGCAGTTCCGCCGAGCAGATGGCGGCGGCCGAACGCCAGGTCGCGTCCGGGGCGATGGCGCCGGTGGATCGTGCGCGCCTTGCGGTGGATGACCTGGCGGTGGCCGACGCGGCGCGTGACGCGGCGCTGGATCTGCGCGATGCGCGGCATGCGCTGGCCCTGCTGCTGGGCTTGGATGAAAGCGCGTCGCTCAGTGCCGACGATGACTGGCCGGATGCCACCCTCGAACCCGCAAGCAGCGCTGCCGATCCGCAGCAGCGTGTCGACCTTCGCGCCGCCCGTTCGCGGCTGGCCGCCGCCGATGCGGGCGTGTCGCTGGCGCGCAGCGAGCGCCGCCGCGACATCCAGTGGGGCGTGGAAGCCGAGCGCGAGCCGACCGACATCAACGGCGTTACCTGGGGCGTTTCGGTGACCATTCCATTGGGCGCGCCGTCGCGCGCGCGTGGCGGAATCCAGCGTGCCGAGGCTGACCGCGATACCGCCGCGCTGGAACTGCATGCGCTGCAGCGCCAGGCCTGGGCCGAGCTGGACCAGTTGCAGGCCAGCGCCGCAAGCGCCGCGCAGCGCCGGCAGGCGTACGAAGGCCTGCAGGCCGACAGCGCGCGCAAGGCCGTTGAAGGCATCGAGCTGGCCTACCGACGCGGTGCGGCCAGCCTGACCGACCTGCTGGATGCGCGCCGCAGCTGGCGCGATTTCGAAGTCGCGCTGATCCAGGCGCGTGCCGACCATGCCGTTGCGTTGGCGCGCTGGAACGCGGCCACGTCTGTAGCCCAAGGAGATGCGCCATGACCCCGCGTGACGTCACCCAACCGCGTGCGCGCCGCGCATTGCTGCCTGCGCTGCTCGCGCTGGCCCTGCTGTCCGGCTGCGGGCGTGAGCCGGCGACCCATGCCGATCCTGCGCCGGCCGTCAGTGCCGGCCAGATCCAGTTCCCGGCCGACAGCCGCCAACTGGAGGTATTGCGCAGCGAGGCCGTGGGCGAGGGGGCCAGCGCATTGCTGCCGCTGCCTGGCCGCATCGTGTGGGACGAAACCCGTTCCAGTGCCCTGCGGTCTCCGATGCCGGGTCAGGTGTCGCGCATCGAGGCGCAGCCGGGGCAGAAGGTCAAGGCGGGTCAGGTCATCGCCTGGATCACCTCGCCGGAGTTCGGCCAGGCGCAGGCGGAGGGTGTGCGTGGGCAGGCTGAACTGCAGCAGGCCCGGCGTGAGCTGGAGCGCACCCGCGAGCTGCATGCCGCCGGCGTGGCCTCAGGCCGCGAACTGGACGAGGCGGAAGCGCATTTTGCCGGCAGCCAGGCCGACCATGCCCGCGCCGCCGCGTTTGCTACCGCCTATGGCAATGGCAACCGCGTTGACCAGCGATTGCCGCTGCGCGCGCCCATCGACGGCGTGCTGGTGGAACGGCGCATGAGCCCCGGCATGAACGTCGGCCCGGAGAGCGAGCGGCCGCTGGCGGTCATCGGCGATCCGGATCGCCTGTGGCTGCTGCTGGACATCCCGGAAAGCCTGGCTGGTCGCCTGCGGCCCGGCATGCAGGTGCGTGTGCCGACGGCCGATGGCAGCTCGCTGCAGGCCACGCTGCAGCACGTCGATGACTTCGTCGACAACGAGCGCCGCGTGGTGCAGGCCCGCGCCGAGCTGGACAACCGCAACCGCAGTTTCAAGGCCGGGCAGTACGTGCGGGCCCAGGTCGCGCTGCCGGGGCAGGGCGGCGTATCGCTGCCGGATGCGGCGGTACTGCTGATCGACGGCAAGCAGGTCGTGTTCGTGGAGGAAGGCAGGGGGCACTACGCCCGCCGTGCCGTGCAGGCCGAAGAACTGGGCGATGGCCGCCTGTGGGTACGCGAGGGCCTGCCCGCCGGCAGCCGCGTGGTGGTTGAAGGCGGCCTGCTGCTGCAGCAGCTGGTGGATACCGCGCCGGCCACGTCTACCTCGGGCACGGGGCGCGCCGCGCCATGATCGACCGTTTGATTGCGTACTGCCTGCGCCAGCCGCTGATGGTGATGCTGGCGCTGCTGCTGTTCATCGGCGGCGGCGTTGCGGCGTTCCGCGTGCTGCCGGTCGAGGCCTTCCCCGATGTGTCCGACACCCAGGTAACGGTGGTGTCGCTGCACCCGGGCCGCGCGGCCGAGGAGGTCGAGCGCGAGGTGACGATGCCACTGGAAGTGGCGTTGTCGGGCATTCCGCACTCGGTGCGGGTGTTCTCGCACACGCAGTTCGGTCTGTCGATGATCATCCTGACCTTCGATGACAAGGCCGATGACTACTTCGCCCGGCAACAGGTGCTGGAGCGCCTGCAGGGCGTGGACCTGCCCGAAGGCGTGACGCCGGAGCTGGAAGCGATGAGCTCGGCGGTGGGCGAGATCTACCGCTACGTGCTGAAGGCACCGCACATGAGCCCCACCGAACTGCGCACGGTGCAGGAATGGGTAATGGAACGTGGCCTGCGCACCGTGCCCGGCGTGGCCGATGTGATCAGCTTTGGCGGCTACGCGCGTACCTTCCAGGTCAAGCCGGACCTGGACAAGCTGCGCGACCGTGGCATCAGCCTGGGGGAGTTTTCCGAAGCGCTGGAGAAGGGCAGCTCCAATGCCGGTGGTGGCTATGTCGAACGCGGCCAGCAGCAGTTCCTGATCCGCGGCGTTGGCCTGATGCGCTCGCCCGCCGACATCGGCAGCGTGGTGGTGGCGCAGAAGGGCGGCACGCCTGTGCTGGTGCGTGACCTGGCCAGCATCGCCGACACCGGCCTGCCACGGCAGGGCCTGGTCGGCCAGGACGGCAACGATGACGCGGTGTTCGGCATGGTGCTGATGCGCAAGGGCGAAAATCCGTCCGATGTGCTTGATGCCCTGCATGCGCGCGTGGCCGAGATCGAGGCCGGCCAGCTGCCGGCCGGGGTCAGCATCGAGCCGTTCTATGACCGCTCCTGGCTGGTGTCGACCACGTTGAAGACGGTGTTCCGCAACCTGCTGGAAGGTGCGGTGCTGGTGTTCCTGGTGCTCTGGCTGTTCCTGTACAACGCCCGCGCGGCGCTGATCGTGGCGGCGATGATGCCGCTGGCGCTGCTGTCCACCTTCCTCGGCCTGCACCTGTGGGGCGTGCCGGCCAACCTGCTGTCGCTGGGGGCGATGGACTTCGGCATCATTATCGACGGTGCGGTCATCGTCACCGAGCACATCGTTTCACGCTTGTCCTCGCTGCCACCCAGCGCGGACCGGAAGACACGGTTCTCCACCGTGCTGTCGGCGGCCTCGGAGGTCGGGCGGCCGACGTTCTTCTCGATGCTCATCATCATCGCCGCGCATATTCCGATCTTCACCCTGCAGCGGCAGGAAGGCCGGATGTTCGCACCGATGGCCTACTCGGTGACCTCGGCATTGATCGGCGCACTGATCCTGGCGCTCACCGTGGTGCCGCTGTTCTGCTACTGGTGGCTGCGCCGTGACCGCATGCGCGGCGAAAACCCGCTGATGGACCGACTGACCGGCTGGTACCAGCCGGTGCTGGAGCGTGCCCTGGCCCGCCCGCGGGCAGTGGTGCTGACCGCCGTGGCCCTGCTGGTCGGCACCTTGGCGCTGGGCACGCGGCTGGGCTCGGAGTTCCTGCCCGAGCTGGATGAGGGTTCGATCTGGCTCACCGCCACCCTCGACCCCAGCACCAGCCTGGCCGAAGCGCAGCAGCAGTCGCGGCGCATCCGCGAACTGGTGAACACCTATCCGCAGGTGTCGACGGTGGTCGCCAAGCTTGGGCGGCCCGAAGACGGCTCCGATGCCAAGGGCGCGAACCAGATCGAGGCGCTTGTGGCGCTGAAGCCGGAGAAGGAATGGCCCAAGGGCGTGGACAAGCGGCAGCTGATCGCCGATCTGCAGCGCACGCTCGAACAGCGCATTCCCGGGCCGGAGTTCTCGATCTCGCAGCCGGTGCGCGACAACATCCTGGAGAGCATCTCGCAGATCAAGGGCCAGGTCGTCATCAAGGTCAGCGGTGCCGACCTGGACGTGTTGAATCGACATGCCCAGGCCATTCTCGGCCAGGTGCGTGGCGTGGACGGCGTGGAGAGCGCCTTCATCGACCGCGATGGTTCGCTGCCGCAGCTGCAGATCGAGATCGACCGCGACCGTGCCGCGCGCTACGGGCTGAACGTGCGTGACATCGACGAGGTGATCGAGACGGCGCTGGGGGGCCGTGAAGTAGGCGAACTGTGGGAAGGCGACCGCAGGTTCCCGATCACCCTGCGCCTGGACGATGCCGACCGTGACCTGCAGCGCCTGCGCATGGTGCCGGTGGGGATCGGTGATGGACATACGGTGACGTTGTCCGATGTGGCTGATTTCCGAATGGCCAGCGGTGCGATCAACATTTCCCGCGAGAACGCGCAGCGGGTGAAGGCCGTGAGCATCTTCATCGCCGGCCGCGATATGGGCAGCGTGGTGGCCGACATGCGTTCGCGGGTGGATGCCAGCGTCGCACTGCCCGACGGCTACCGTCTGGAATGGTCGGGCGAGTTCGAGAACCAGCAGCGCGCGATGAAGCGGTTGGGCTGGGTGATCCCGCTGTCGGTGCTGATCATCTTCGTGCTGCTGTTCGATGCGTTCAAGGACATCAGCAGTGCGGCACTGATCCTGGCCAACGTGCCGCTGGCGATGATCGGCGGCATCCTGGCCCTGTGGGTGACCGGCATTCCACTCTCGGTGTCGGCCGCGATCGGCTTCATTGCATTGTTCGGCCAGGCGGTGCTGAACGGCGTGGTGATGCTCAGCCGCTTCGCCCAGCTGCGCGAGCAGGGCATGGATCTGCTGCAGTCGGTGGTGCAGGGCTCGCTGCAGCGCCTGCGTACGGTGCTGATGACCGCGTTGCTGGCGATGTTCGGCCTGCTGCCGATGGCCACCTCGCATGCCATCGGTGCAGAGACGCAGAAGCCGCTGGCGGTGGTGGTGATCGGCGGCCTGCTGTCGGCGATGCTGCTGACCCTGCTGGTGCTGCCGACGTTGTATTACTGGGTGCACCGCCGGCGGGAGGCGCGGGCGGGCTGACGAAAATGTAGAGCCGAGCCCATGCTCGGCTGCGTCGGGCTTCTGTGCGGAGAGCAGCCGAGCATGGGCTCGGCTCTACAGGGCTTGGACGGCCACCGTACCGCCGCCGGGCATGGCCCGGCGCTACCGGCTACACCATCCCGCCATTGGCACGCAGCACCTGGCCGTTGATCCATCCGCCATCAGCGCCAGCCAGGAACGCCACCGCACCTGCGATGTCTTCCGGCGTGCCCAGTCGTTCGAGCGGATTCAACTTCGCGAGGCGATCAATCAGCTCCGGCGACTTGCCATCCAGGAACAGATCGGTGGCGGTCGGGCCCGGTGCCACCGCATTGACCGTGATGCCGCGCCCGCGCAGCTCTTTGCTGAGGATCGCACCGAGCGTCTCCACCGCTGCCTTGCTGGCCGCATAGACGCTGTAGTTTTCCAGCTTGATGCCGACCACGCTGGTGGACAGGGTGACGATGCGGCCGCCGTCGCGGACCCGTCGCGCGCTTTCGCGCAGCACGTTGAACGCGCCCTTCAGGTTGATGCCCATCACCCGCTCAAACAGTGCGTCGTCGCTGTCGGCCAGGGCGGCCAGCTGCAGGACGCCGGCACTGTTGACCACCACGTCGACGCCACCGAAGCGCGCCTCGATGGCATCGAACAGCTGGCGGACGGCCTGCGGGTCGGCGACATCGGCCTGGAGTGCGATGGCCTGGCCCCCGGCGGCGGTCAGTTCGGCCGCCAGCGCTTCAGCGTCATCGCGGCGCCCGGCGTAGTTGATGGCCACGGCATGGCCATCGGCAGACAGGCGACGCGAGATGGCCGCGCCGATACCGCGCGAGCCACCGGTGACCAGGGCGACGGAAGGGGAGGAGGCAACGGTCATGTTCAGTTCCAGCAGGACACGCCCGATCGGCGCAGGGCCATCTTCGCGCAGTCGCGTGTCCGGATAATCTGGCATGATCCGCCAACATCATCCGGCAGGCCGAACAATGGATCGCTTCACCGCCATGCGTGCCTTCGTCCGCATCGTCGAACGCCGCAGCTTCACCCGCGCGTCTGAAGACCTGAGCCTGCCGCGGGCCACGGTGACCGATGCGATCAAGGCGCTGGAACAGCGCCTGGGCGTGCGCCTGCTGCACCGGACCACGCGGCTGGTGGTGCCGACCCTGGAAGGCGAGGCGTTCTACGGTCGCTGCCTGCGCCTGATCGCCGACATGGACGATGCCGAGGCCGCCTTCCGTGACGTGCCGCCACGCGGCCCGCTGCGCATCGAGGTACACGGCACGCTGGGCCGCCACCTGTTGTTTCCGCACCTGCCGGACTTCCTGCAGCGCTACCCGGAGATTGAACTGGATGTCAGCGAAGGCGACCGCTACGTGGACCTGCTGCGGGAGGGCGTGGACGCGGCGCTGCGGGTCGGCAGCCTGGCCGACAGCGATCTGGCCGCGCGAAGGCTGGCCTTGCTGCGCGAAGTCACGGTGGCCTCGCCTGGCTACCTGCAGGCCCGGGGCGTGCCGGGCAGCATCGATGCCCTGCAGGACGGCCACGAAATGGTTGGCTATCGATCCAGCGCCACCGGGCAGCTGATTCCGCTGGAATTCCAGCTCGCTGGGCAGGTCTGCTACCTGCCGCTGCCGGCACGGGTGCGCGTTTCCGGCGCGGATGCGTTTCTTGGCGCCGCGCTGGCGGGGCTGGGCATCATCCAGGCGCCTCGCTACCGCATGGACCCGTACATTGCGCGCGGGCAGCTGGTGGAGCTGCTGCCGGAGGCGCCGCCCACGCCCAGCCCGCTCAGCGTGGTCTACCCGCGCAACCGCACGCCGTCACCCCGCCTGCGGGTGTTCATCGACTGGGTGGCCGGGGTATTCGACCAGGTCGGATAGTGCCGGCCGCTGGCCAGCGCCTGGCTCAGACGGCCATCGCAGGAGCGTGCGCCGTGAAGTGCGGCAGCACATGCTCGGCGATCTCGTGGAAGGTTTCGGCCAAGGTCCGTTCGTTGCGCCGGAACTGCAGCCCGATGTGGTCCACGCCGGCGGCCTGCATGGCCTGCAGTTCGGCCAGCAGCGCGTTGCGGCCGCCGCGCAGGCCGAAGCGCCAGCGTTGCAACGGCGCGTCCGCCTGGCCCAGCAGGTCCAGGTGGATGAAGCTGGCGTAGGGCTTGTCACCCGCAACCGCACGCCACGCTGCCACACGCTGAGCATGGTCCTGCGGCGTGCCGGGGTAGGCCAGGCAACCATCCATGTGCTGGCCGATCCACGCCGGCTGCTGCTGGGCCAGGCCGGCCACGAGCAGCGGCAGCGCTGGCCCGCCCGCGGGCAGCACGTCCAACCCCTGCGGCAGGTGCGCGGCGCCGCCCTCGCGCAGCAGCGCGACCTGGTCGCGGACGCGGCTGCCCCGGGTGTCGAAGTCACGACCGAACAGCGGGTACTCCACGGGCCGGTCGCCGCTGGCCACGCCCAGCAGCAGGCGGTCCCCGCTGAGCTGCTGCACGCTGCGCGCCGACTTCAGGGTCAGCAGCGGCTCGCGGATCGGCAGGACCACCGCGCCGGTACCCAGCAGGATGTTGTCGGTGATTCCGGCCAGGTAGCCCAGATAGGTGAACACCTCGAACACCTGCGCGGCATCGCCGAAGGCGGGGTCGTACACCGGCACGTCGCGTACCCACAGCGCGCGGAAGCCGAGGCGGTCGGCCAGCCGCGCGAGTTCGGCATGCCGCTGCAGGTCGGGTTCGCCGGGCAGGCGTCGCGCGGCGCGGCGCGCCTGTTCGCCCCGCGGCGTCCAGTCATTGTCCAGGGGGGCTTCGATGCCGATGCTGAAGCCACCGGCACGCAGCCGCGTCAACGCACTGCCCATGTCGATGCGCCTCAGTCCCAGGCCGGGGCCAGCCCCGGCGGGTCGACCTCGCGGCCGTTGCGTTCCAGCGCGGCGATCGCGGCCATGTCCTCGGCATCCAGATGCAGGTCCTGGGCGAGCAGGTTGCTGGCCAGGTTCTCGCGCTTGGTCGACGAGGGGATGACGGCGTAGCCCAGCTGGAGCGCCCAGGCCAGAGCCATCTGGGCCACCGTGGCCTGGTGCTTGTCGGCGATGCGGGCCAGCACGGGGTCTTTCAGCACCTTGCCGTAGGCCAGGGTCATGTACGAGGTCACGGCGATGCCCTGGTCCTTCAGGAACGCGGTCAGCGCCGGGCTCTGCAGGTACGGGCTCAGTTCGATCTGGTTGGTGGCGATCTGGCCGGCGCCGACGACGTCGATGGCCTGGCGGGTCAGCTCGATGTTGAAGTTGGAGACGCCGATCTGCCGGGCCAGGCCCAGCGTCTTCGCTTCAGCCAGCGCGGTCATGTATTCGCGCAGCTCGACGGCGCTGCCGGGGGCGGGCCAGTGGATCAGCAGCAGGTCGACATGGTCGGTGCGCAGCTTGGCCAGGCTGTCGCGCAGGCTGGGGATCAGCGCGTCGGCGGCATGGTTGTCGACCCAGATCTTGGTGGTCAGGAACAGCTGCTCGCGCGGCACGCCGGATTCGGCGATGGCCTGGCCGACCTCGGCCTCGTTGCCGTAGATCTGCGCGGTGTCGATGGCGCGGTAGCCGACGTCGAGCGCGTTGCGCACCGAGTCGATGACGGTCTGGCCGGTCAGGCGGAAGGTGCCGACGCCAAAGGAAGGAATGCTCATGGATGCTCCAGGCTGGAAGGGGAGCGGAGTGCTCCGACGGGGCCAGTCTGGCGGCTTTACATTTGCCGATTAAGCCGTGTATACGGGAAACGCTTTTGCGCCGGAGTAAAGAATGAAGACCACCCTGGATGAGATGAAGGCCTTCGTGGCGGTGGTCGACAGCGGCTCGATCACCGCAGCGGCCGAGGCACTGGAGCTGACCATCTCGGCCACCAGCCGCACCCTGGCGCGGCTGGAGGACAAGCTGCAGACCACGCTGCTGCGGCGGACCACCCGGCGCCTTGAACTGACCGAAGAAGGCGCGGCGTTCCTCGAGTACGCGCGTACCATCCTGGCCACGGTGGACGAGGCCGAGGAACAGATGGCCGCCCGCCGCCTGCAGCCGGTGGGACGCCTGCGCGTGGATGCCGCCACGCCTTTCATGCTGCACGTGATCGTGCCCTTGCTGGCGGGCTTCCGCGAACGCTACCCGCAGGTGGAGCTGGAACTGAACTCCAACGAGGGCATCACCGACCTGATCGAGAAGCGCACCGATGTGGCGTTCCGCATCGGCGTGCTGCGTGATTCCACCCTGCACGCACGGCCGATCGGCCACAGCCGCATCCGCGTGGTGGCCAGCCCGGACTACCTGCAGCGGCGCGGCTCGCCCAGCCGCATCGCCCAGTTGCGCGAGCATGATCTGCTGGGCTTCACCCAGCCCAGCTCGCTCAACGAATGGCCGCTGCGCGACGCCGACGGTGGCCCGTTCGTCATCCAGCCGGCCATCGCCTCGTCCAGTGGTGAAACGTTGCGGCAGATGGCCGTGGCCGGGCTGGGCATTGCCTGCCTTTCCGACTTCCTCACCCGTGAGGATCGCCGCGCAGGGCGGCTGGTGCAGCTGTTCGCGCGGCAGACCCAGGACGTGCTGCAGCCGATCAACGCGGTCTACTACCGCAACACCGCGCTGGCGGCACGCATCACCTGTTTCGTGGACCATGTGACGCAGACGCTGGGACAACGGCCGTTCGACGAGTGATGGCGTGCGTGGGTCAGCCGACCACCAGCGTCTGTGCCTCCAGGAACGCTTCCAGGCCCCACGCGCCACTCTCGCGGCCGATGCCCGACTGCTTCATGCCGCCGAACGGGGCCATCGGCTCATGCCGCAGGGTATTCACCAGTACCCGGCCGGACTGGATCTGTCGCGCCACCGCCGTCGCCCGCGCTTCATCGCTGCCGATCACCAGCGCACTCAATCCGTAGGCGGTGTCGTTGGCGATGGCCACCGCCTCTTCCTCGTCGCGGTAGCCGATCACGCACAGCACCGGCCCGAAGATTTCCTCGCGGGCAATGGTCATGTCGTTGCGCACGTCGGTGAACAGGGTAGGGCGCACGAACCAGCCCTTCTGCAGCCCCTCGGGGCGCCCTTCGCCACCGGCCAGCAGCCGCGCGCCTTCTGCGATGCCGGTCGTGATGTAGCCCTGCACGCGCTGCCACTGCCGTTCACTGACCATCGGCCCGACCGTGGTTGCCGCATCGCGCGGGTCGCCACTGCGCACGGCCCGTACGGCAGCCGCGAGGGCATCCTCGAACACCGCCCGGCGCGATTCGGGCACCAGGATGCGGGTGCCCGCAATGCAGGCCTGGCCACTGTTGATGAAACCGGCCTGCACGGCCAGCGCTGCGGCCGCCTGCGGGTCGGCATCGTCGAGGATCACCGTGGGCGACTTGCCGCCCAGCTCGAGGGTGACACGCTTGAAGGTGTCCGCACTGGAGCGCAGGATCGCGCGGCCGGTGGCGGTGGACCCGGTGAAGGAGATCTTGGCCACGTCGGGCGATGCGCTGAGCACGGCGCCGACGTCCTGGCCCAGACCGTTGACGATGTTGGCAACGCCGGCCGGCAGCTGCGCCGCGTGCAGCGCCTCCATCACCACCTGGGTCTGCAGCGCGGACATCTCGCTGGGCTTGACCACGGCGGTACAGCCGGCCGCCAGCGCGGTCGCAAGCTTGCCGCAGATGAAGGACGCATTGCTGTTCCAGGGCGTGATCAGGCCGGCCACGCCCACCGGCAGCAGATGCACCTGGGCCTGGCCGACGCCGCGCTGGAACGGGAAATCGGCCAGCACGCGCATCGCCTCGTCGATCACCTGCACGGGGTGCTCGACCATCCAGCGCGAACGTGCCGAGGGCGCACCGTACTCGGCCAGTACCGCCGCATGCAGGGCATCTTGGCGCTCGGCCATCGCATCGCGGAAACGGCCGAGCATGGCCAGGCGCTCGGCCACGCTGCGCGCGGCCTGTGCGGGAAGTGCCGCCTTGGCCGCGGCCACTGCACGTTCGGCATCGACCGCGTCGCCCAGCTGTACCGTGCCAATGACTGCTTCGGTGGCGGGGTTGTGCAGGTTGGCGTGGTGCTGGCCGTGGGACGCCACGAAGGCTCCGTTGATGAAGTGCTGGTCGATGCGTTGCATGGCCGGTTCCTGGGGAGTGAGAGGGTGTGGGCAGAGTCTGGCGCTGCTCGACCGTGCGGGGAATCCGGTCTATCGTGGATGGGGTGTCCTGGTTTTCGGGATGATTGAAGGCGCGCCATGCATCGTTCCGGGCTGGTTGAACTTGATGCCGTGCTGGCCGTGGCCCGCCGCGGCAGCTTCCGCGCGGCCGCGCGCGAACTGGGCATGTCCACCTCGGCGCTGAGCCATGCCGTGGCAAACCTGGAGGCTCGCCTGCAGGCGCGCCTGTTCCACCGCACCACGCGCAGCGTGGCCCTGACCGAAGCCGGCGCGCGCTACGTCGCGCGCATCGGCCCTGCGCTGGCCGAGATCCAGGCGGCGGCCGAAGAACTGCACGGCGATGCGCAGTACCCCAGTGGCGCGTTGCGCATCAGCGTGCCGCCGGAAAGCACGCGCATGCTGGCCGGGTTGGTGGCGGCCTTCGTGCAGCGCTACCCGCAGGTGCGGCTGGAGCTGTCCGCCGAGGCCCGGCTGGTGGACATCGTCGCCGATGGCTTCGATGCCGGCGTGCGCCTGCATGAGCAGGTGCCACAGGACATGGTGGCCTTGCCGCTCTATCGGCAGCAGCGCATGCGCGTGGTCGCGTCGCCTGCGTACCTGGCCGCGCACGGTACGCCGGACACGCCCGATGCGCTGGCCGGGCACGGCGCGATCCGCATGCGCCTGTCGCACGGCGGCGTGTATCGCTGGGAGCTGGAACACCGCGGCCAGGTGCTGCAGGTTGATCCACCGGCGCGCCTGGTGGTGGGTGAACTGCAGGCGGCACGGGCGGCGGCGCTGGCCGGGGTTGGCCTGGCCTTCCTGTCCGAATGGCATATCCGCGATGACCTGGACAGCGGGGCGCTGGTGCCGTTGCTGGATGCCTGGTGCCCGCCGTTCCCCGGCCTGTACCTGTACTTCCCGGGCCACCGGCACCTGCCGCCGCCGTCGAAGGCCTTCGCCGAGCTGCTGCGCGAACGCGATGCGCAGGGATTGGCCCCCGACGCGATGCAGTAGATCCACGCCATGCGTGGATAGCGGAAATCATCGTGGTGGCTCCGCGCTACCGCAATCCCCACATACTCGGCGTACACCCCATCACCCGCCGGAACGCGGCGCTGAACTTGCTGGGGTTGGCATAGCCGGCTGCCAGCGCCACGTCGGTCACCACGTAACCCTGCAGCAGCGCACTGGCGGCCCAGTGCATGCGGCGCCGGGTCAGGAATACATACGGCGATTGGCCACTGGCCGCGCGCAGGGCGCGGCCGAAGGCCGAGGCCTCCATCCCCACGGCCGCCGCCAGAGCCGCAACATCCAGCGCCTCGGCGCGGTGGGCATCAATGAATTCTTCCAGCTGCCGCAGCCGGCGCGCCGACAACGGTGTTGACGCCGGCGGCGGTGCAGGCGTCTGGCCTGCCAGCTGGCCGAGCCGGTGCAGCAGCACCGCGCTGCCCTGCTGCAGGAAGCCGGGAAGGCAGGCGTCGGCCTGGGCGCTTGACCACAGTGCCTGCAGTACCGACGCAATCACCGGATCCTCGTGCAGCCGGGTGGCCAGCGGCAACAGCGGCGCCAGCAGCTGCGCGGCCTGCGGATGCAGGCGGGTATCAATGGCGATGCCGAGCAGGTCCACCGCCGGGCTGGCGTAGCTGCCGGCATCACCGGGCAGCACCAGGTTGAACTGGCCCGGCCGCCAACGTTCCTGCAGCCGGCCCAGCGCCGTGCGCTGATGCAGTGGGCCGCCACCGGCCAGGGCCAGGCCCAGCCGCAGCTGATCGGGATGACCCATCCTGCCTTCGCTGGCTTCGAAGCGATGCCGCAGCAGCACGATCCCCCCATCGTCGCTGGCGTGGGTGCCGAGCGCGGGATGACCGGTCTCGCGTTGCAGCTGGGCGGCGAGGGCGGGCATGGCGGTTCCCGGAATGGAGTGTCGGCGCACGGAATGGAGTGGCTGCTTCAGTTGAGTGTTACATCATAACAATGTGTGCCAGCCGTCCTGCCAGGCACCTGTCCGTTCCCCGAGAGGTTTCCCTTGAAAGCCCCCGTTTCGTCCGCCGCACTGGTCGCGGTGTCACTGATCGTTCCCGTCCTGCCCGTCCATGCCCAGCAGAAGGACGCCGCCACCACGCTTGACGGCGTGATGGTCACCGGCTCCAAGCGTGATACGCCCTACCTGAAGAGCGACCTGTCGGTCACCGTGCTTGACCGCGAGGCGCTGCAGCAGGCCGGCGTCACCGAGTTCCGTGATCTGGACAAGCTGGCACCCAACGTCAAGTTCAACGTAATGGGCCAGCTCAGCAACATGTTCATCTCCATCCGCGGGATCGAGTCCAATCCGTTCCTGGTCAACCGCGCCTCGGTCTACATCGATGGCATCCCGTTCCGCGAACTGAGCAATGCCGTGCTCAACCAGGTCGAATCGGTCGAGGTGCTGCGTGGCCCGCAGGGCACGCTGTACGGCGCCAACAGTGAATCAGGCCTGGTGCTGGTGCGTACCCGCGGCCCGTCCGATGCCACCGAAGGTGAAGTGAACCTGCGCCAGACCTGGTTCGGCAACGGCGGCGGCACCGCGCTGGATGGCTTCCTGTCCGGCCCCCTGGACAAGGGCGGGGCGCTGACCGGTTCGGTCGCCTTCATGGGATCGAAGGAGGATGCCTACCTGAAGAACCTGACGCCATCCGGTGCGCGCGGCAAGGTGGATGAAGGCTACCTGCAGGGCAAGCTGCGCTGGCGGCCCAGCGATTACGTGCAGGTCAACGCGCTGGCCTACCATCTGCGCACGCGCGCGCCGGGCATGTTCGAGTATGAGTATCTGCCGCTGGATACCGGCCTGTACAACCGCACCTACGGCAGCAGCCTCAACGGCGGCCGCCAGGCAGGTGATTTTACCTACATCAATGACGCGCCCAAGCGCACCGAGAAGGATGAGACCGTGGCAGGCCTGAGCGCGCAGTGGCAGCTGCAGGCCGGCACGCTGGATGTCGCCACCTCCTACCGTGGCGAGGAGGTGATGTCGGCCGGCTACGATTTCGACATGACCGCCAGCGCCGCACTGGCCGGCCGCATCTACGACAAGAAGAACGAATGGACCGCCGAGGCGCGTTTCAGCTCGCCCAGCGATCAGGCGCTGACCTGGATGGCCGGCGTGGCGACCTACCGCACGGGCAAGGATTCCATCCTCGGTACGTTTGTCGGTGCGGCCACACGCGGCCTGGACAGCTACAACCTGGCGCCGCGGCAGACCTCCAAGGGCGAGGACTACAGCGTGTTCGCCACTGCCAGCTATACCTTGCCGGCGCTGCCGAAGCTGACCGCCAGCGTGGGCCTGCGCCACGAGCAGGCACGACGTTCCACCGAACAGCGAGCCGGCGCACTGGACCTGGGCGCCGGTGGACGGGTGCTGTACCGCGACGCGGCACTGGCCCACACGTTCTCGGCCACGTTGCCGCGCGTGTCGCTGCGCTACGACGCAAGCGACGACCTGTCCTTCTATGCGGCCTCGGCCAAGGGCTACATCCCGGGTGGCTTCAACCTGGCGGCCGCCCAGAGCGATGTGGTCAACGAGAAGGTGCTGCGTTACGAATCCGAGCGCATGTGGAGCCACGAGCTGGGCTTCAAGATGAACCTGGCCGGCGGCCGCGGCCACATCGGCGGTGCGCTGTTCCACATCACCTCGGACAACTGGCAGGAGATCCAGGTCGCCACCGATGCTGATGGCCGGCCGATCTCTTCGGACTACGTGGGTTCTGATGCCTCGATCCGCTCGCGCGGCGCAGAGCTGGAAGGTGTCTTCGACGTGTTGCCGCAGCTGACCGTAATGGCCAACCTGGGCTACGTGGACGCGAAGTACACCAAGCTGTGGGTCAGCGCGGATCAGAACCTTGCCGGCAACCGGGTCAAACTGACCCCGCATTACACCGGCTATCTGGCCGCGCGCTACCAGTTCGATTCGGGGGTGTTTGCGCGGGTGGAATCGCAGTTCACCGGATCCAGTGCCCTCGATGAGCGCAACCGCGCGTTCCAGCCGGCGGTGGCGGTGCTCGGGCTGCAGGTGGGGTACGACACGGGACCGTGGAGCACTCGCCTGTTCGTGCAGAACCTGACCGGCAAGCGGCGCATCAATGGCCTGATCTTCGACAACCTTGCCTTCGGGCGAGATGGCAACTATTACGGCCCCGTGGACCATCCGCGCATCTATGGTGCCGAGGTGGGTTACCGTTTCTGAGTGCGTTGCCGGCCAGCGGCCGGCGCTACCAGGCGTAGCGCGCGGCCCGAGATCGGGTAGTGCCGGCCGCTGGCCGGCAGCCCAACGCTACCGGGGGCGGTGCAGCGCCCGGAGGTTGCGGATATGTGCGGCGGCCAGCAGCACACCGCCGCAGGCGCTCGCCACGCCATGCCACACCAGCGATTCCTTCAGGGGCAGGTACAGCGAGGACGACAGCAGCGCGAACGCACCGCAGGCGGCCAGGCGCAGCGGACCGGCCTGGCCATGCCGGCGCCAGCCGGAGGCGGTGCTGGCGGCGGCCACGCTGGACGCCAACAGGGCGAACACCCATTCCCAGCGTGACATCACCAGCAGCGCGGTCATCGCGCCGTGGGCCGGGTGCTGGAACGAACGCAGCGCCATCATCGCCGCAGGCACGAAGGCCAGCAGCAGGGGCAGGGTGACGCAGTGCGCGGCGCAGGCCAGGGACAGCCAGGCGCCGGCCAGGTCGAGACGGGGGTGCCAGCGTGCCGAAACAGGCGGCTGGGGCAATGCCCTTGCGGGCGGTGTGGGGATGTGGTCCATAATGTTACATAGTAACAACATGAGACTCCCCCATGAAGCGTTCTGTTTTGCTGTACCTGTTGTTTGCCGCGCCCGCCGTGCACGCGCATGACGTTCGCCAGCTCGGTGCGCATGTGCATGGCCAGGCCACCGTTGACCTTGCCATTGACCAGGGCAGGCTTGAGCTCGCCCTGCAGGCACCGGGCATCGGTATCCTCGATTTCGAACGACCGCCGGCCAACGCGGGCGAACAGGCCGCGCTGGACTCGGCACTGGCTGCGTTGAAGCGCGCCGACTGGCTGACCCTGCCCAGCGCAGCGCAGTGCACGCCGTTGCACCGTGACGCGCACGCCGAAGGCTTCGCTGCCGCAGCGGCGACCCCGGCCACTGCAGCGGGCAAGCATGCGCACGCAGGCTTCACTGCCGAGCTGAGCTACCAGTGCGCCAACCCCGCCGCACTGCGCGTGCTGGTGCTGTCGCTGCCCAAGGCCTTCCCGAACCTGCACGAGGTCATCGTCAACACGGCCACCCCGGCCGGCCAGGGCCGCACCGTGCTGAGCGCCGACAACCTGCGCGTGGTGCTGGCGCCATGACGTCCGCCGCGGTGATCGCACTGGACCAGGTGCGCTTCAGCTACGGCGGGCGCGCCGTGCTGGATATCCCGCAGCTGCAGATTGCCCCGGGCAGCAGTGTGCTGCTGCGGGGTGCCAGCGGTTCGGGCAAGAGCACCCTGCTGGGCCTGCTGGCGGGCGTGCTGACGCCGGAGCAGGGCGAAGTAAGGGTCGCCGGTGCGCCGCTGCACGCACTCAGGCCGGCGGCCCGCGACCGTTTCCGCGCCGACCAGCTGGGCGTGATCTTCCAGCAGTTCAACCTGCTGCCGTTCCTCAGCGTGCGCGACAACATCGCGCTGGGGCTGCGCTTCTCGCCACTGCGCAGCGGGCGGGTGGGCCGGCCGGTCGATGATGAGATCAAGCGCCTGCTGCAGGCCCTGCAGCTGCCGCCGGACCTGCTGCTGCGCCGGGCCGGCACGCTCAGCGTGGGCCAGCAGCAGCGGGTGGCCGCCGCGCGTGCGCTGATCGGCCGTCCTGCGGTGCTGCTGGCCGATGAGCCGACCTCGGCCCTCGACCGTGGCGCCGCCACCGCCTTCCTGCAAGTGATGGCGGCGCAATGTGCGGCAGCCGGCACCACGGCGGTGGTGGTCAGCCATGACGACAGCCTGCAGCCGCTGTTCGACCGCGTGGTGCAACTGCAGGACATCAATCACGCCGGAGCCGTCCATGCTTGAACTTGCCTGGGCCAGCCTGCGCAGCCGTGCGCTGAGCGTGGCCCTTACCGTGCTGGTCATCACCCTCAGCGTGACCCTGCTGCTGGGCGTGGAGCGCGTCCGCGTGCAGGCCCACGAGGGGTTTGCCAGCACCGTTTCCGGCACCGATCTGATTGTCGGCGCGCGCTCGGGGCCGGTGAACCTGCTGCTGTATTCGGTGTTCCACATCGGTGACCCGACCAACAACGTGTCCTGGCAGTCCTACCAGGAACTGTCCACGCTGCCGCAGGTGAAGTGGGCGGTGCCGCTGTCGCTGGGCGATTCCTGGCGTGGCTACCGGGTCATCGGCACCACCGCCGGCTACTTCCAGCATTACCGCTACGGGGCCGGGCACCTGCTCGCCTTCGCCGAGGGCACGCCGTTCGATGATCTCTATGATGCGGTCATCGGCGCCGACGTCGCCCGCGCGCAGGGCGTACGGGTGGGTGATGAAATGATCCTGGCCCATGGCACTGCCGCCGTGACCCTGGCCAGGCATGCCGACAAGCCGTTCCGCATCCGCGGCGTGCTGCAGCGTACCGGCACGCCGGTGGATTCTTCGGTGCTGGTGTCGTTGCCGGCGATCGAGGCCATCCACGTGGACTGGCGCTCCGGCGTGCAGCTGCGCGGGCACGCGGTGAGCGCCGAGCAAGCACGGCACCTGGACCTGACGCCGACCAGCATCACCGCCTTCATGCTCGGCCTCAACTCGCGCATTGCCACGTTCTCTGTGCAGCGCGCCATCAATGACTATCCCGATGAGGCCCTGCTGGCGATCCTGCCCGGTGTCACCCTGCAGCAGCTGTGGCAGTCGCTCGGGACCGCCGAGCGGGCGCTGCAGCTGATCAGCGCGATGGTGGTGCTGCTGGGCCTGGTCTCGCTGGTGGCGCTGCTGGTGTCGACCCTGCACGAGCGCCGCCGCGAAATGGCCGTGCTGCGCGCCACCGGTGCACGGCCGCGCTACATCGCCAGCCTGCTGGTGCTGGAAGCGGTGGCGACCAGTGGCATGGCCTGCGTGCTGGCACTGGCCGTGCTGGTCAGCGCCAGCCTGGCCGGGCGTGGCTGGGCGCTGTCGAATTTCGGGCTGTCGATCACCCATGTCTGGCCGGATCTGCGCGAGCTGGCCTGGGTGGGCGGGGTGCTGGTGCTCAGTGCATTGGCCGGCCTGGTGCCGGCGCTGCTGGCCTACCGCCGCACCGTGGCCGACGGCCTCTCGGCGGGGGGCTGAACCATGCGCACCTGGATCGCCCTTGCGTTGATGCTGATGCTGGCCGGCTGCGAGCGCCCGGTGGATACCGGTGTGCAGGCCCTGCCACCGACGCCGGTGCAGGAGGGCACGGGAACCACTGCTGTCGCCGAGCAGGAACTGGACTGGCTGCAGATGATGCCTGCCGATGAGCTGGCCGCGCTGGAGCGTGGCGATGGCCCGGAGGTGAAGCACAGCGGCAACCGGCGCATGGCCCAGTTCGGCACCTTCCGCACGGTGGATGCGGTGCTGGACCGCGCCGTGCGCCTGCCCGGCTACGTGGTGCCGCTGGCCAATGCCGCCGACGGACGCTTGTCCGAGTTCCTGTTCGTGCCGTACTACGGCGCCTGCATCCACGTGCCGCCGCCGCCACCGAACCAGATCGTGCACGTGCGGCTGTCGCGCCCGATCGACATGCCGGACATGTATTCGCCGTTCTTCCTGGCCGGCACGCTGCGCGGCGAACGCGTGGACGATGATCTGGCCGGTTCGGCCTACACCATGGTTGATCCGCAGTTGAGGCCCTATGAACCGTAATGCCTGCGTGCTGGTGGTGATGTTGCTGGCTGCCTGCAGCCGGCCCGGTGGTGATGTGCCTGCCGCGGAAGCAGAAACTCCTGTGGCCACGACACGGCCGGAGGCCGCAACCACGGCGGACACGGCCGCGCCTGGCGATGCCGCGATCACCGCGTGGAGTGACCTGATGCCCGAGGACGACGCCTTCCTGCGCCCGCCGCCGCAGATCGGGATTGATCGCAGCGGTGGCATGGGGGCGATGTCCGGCGTCGGTGGGCTGATCGATGACACGGGTTCGGGCACGCCGCCGGGCGCGGCCATCGACCATTCCAGCCCCGACCGCGCCCAGCAGTTCGGCTCGGCCGCCGTGGTCGATGGCGTGGACGGTCGCGCGATCGACCTGGATGGCTACGTGGTGCCGCTGGCCATGGACGATGCCGGCGCCGTGAATGAACTGCTGTTCGTGCCGTTCTACGGTGCCTGCATCCACGTGCCGCCACCGCCGCCGAACCAGATCATCCACGTGACCCTGGAACGGCCCATCGCACTGGGCAACCTGTGGGATGCCTATCGGCTGTCGGGCCACCTGCGCATCAAGCGCTTCGAGGCCGACATCGCCAGTGCGTCCTACGACGCGGACGCGGCCACGCTGACGGCGATCGACCGTTGATGCCGCGTACGCGCTGGCTGTGCATCGGCGCAGCCCTGCTGCTTGGCGCTGCGCTGCTGGTCTGGCAGCGCTGGACGTCGCCGGTGCGGCCGCCGCCAGTGGCGTTCCCTGCGCCCATTCCCGCACTGCAGGCCGACATCGAACGGCACCTGCGCGAGGATCGCGCCTTCCGTGACGACGTGGTGTTCCTGCTGGTGGCCACCGTGCGTGACCGGTGTGTACCGGCCGAGGCCGGCGTGCTGGCACGGATGGCCAACCGCGCGGCGCTGCCGGTGCTGGGTGCGATCAGTGCAGTGACCGCGCAGGACCGCAGGCTCGACCGGCCGATCTACCAGTACATCCAGCACCGCGCCGACAGCACGGCCTGCGGCGAGCCGCTGCAGCTGCCGGACGCAGGCCAGGGGCGCCTGCAGGTGGATGTCGAGCAGTACGCGCGCAGCTTTCCCGACAGCTACTACGATCCCACGCACAGCAGCCCGCCGCGCGACTTCGCCGGCCACAGCCTGGTCGAGCGCGCCGGCGATGCCTGCAACAGCGTGGTGTATTCGGTGCTGCCGCTGGGGCCGGGGGACTGGCGCTGCAGCATGCTGCGTGCCACGGCGCGCCGCCATGTGCGCGAGCTCTGCGAAGGCGAGCTGCAGCGCCAGCATGGCAGCACCGGTGGCGAACTCGACATGGCCGTGGGGCAGGGCATGCAGGGCGCGGTGGTGGCGACCATCGCTGCGTTGCCGGAAGGCTGCCGGTAACCCCGCGTTTGTAGAGCCGAGCCATGCTCGGCTGCTCCAGAATTGTTCCGTGCGCAGTCGAGCAAGCTCGACTCTACCTGAACGAGGCCGCGGCTCACGCCTATAACTGTACAGGACGTCCTGTATAGTTACGAACCTCAACCCGTTCCTGCAGGTCTGTTCCATGGCGCTTTCCCAGCCCCTGGCCGGTGCTCCGGCCCTGTCCCGTGCCCGTCGCTGGGCGCTGCTGTTCACCGTGGCTGCCGGCCTGTTGCTGGTCACGCTGGACAACTCGGTGCTGTACACCGCGCTGCCCACCCTGACCGAGGAGCTGTCCGCCAGCGCAGGGCAGGCGCTGTGGATCATCAACGCCTACCCGCTGGTGATGGCCGGCCTGCTGCTGGGCGCCGGTACCCTGGGTGACCGGTTGGGCCACCGCCGGATGTTCCTGATCGGCCTGGTCGTGTTCGGTATCGCCTCGCTGGCGGCCGCGTTCTCAGCCACGCCCGCGCAGTTGATCGCGGCGCGTGCCGTCCTTGCCGTCGGTGCGGCGGCCATGATGCCGGCCACCCTGGCGCTGATCGGCCTCAGCTTCCACGAGGAGCGCGAACGCAACATCGCCATCGCCCTCTGGGGTTCGGTGGCCATCGTTGGTGCAGCGCTCGGCCCGATCATCGGCGGCCTGCTGCTGCAGCATTTCTGGTGGGGTTCGGTGTTCCTGATCAACGTGCCGGTAGTGGTGGTGGCGTTCATTGCGACCCTGCTGCTGGCGCCGGAAGGCCAGCGCGACACCTCGCGCCCCTGGGACATGCCGTCCTCGCTGCTGGCGCTGGCGGCCCTGTCCGGGCTGGTGCTGGCCATCAAATCGCTGATCGCCACGCCGCCTTCGTATGCCCAGGGTGTGGGTGCGCTGCTGCTGGCAGGTGTCAGCGGCACTGCGTTCGCGCGTCGCCAGCAGCGCCTTGCCTATCCGCTGCTGGATTTCGCCATCTTCCGCAATCCCGCCTTCCTCGCCGGCACGCTGTCGGCGGTGTTCACCCTGTTCGCGCTGGCGGGCCTGCAGCTGGTCACCACGCAGCGCTTCCAGCTGGTGGCCGGCTTCAGCCCGCTGCAGGCCGGCCTGCTGGTTTCGGTAGCCGCGTTGGGCAGCCTGCCCAGTGCACTGCTGGGTGGCAGCATCCTGCACCGCGTCGGCCTGCGTCCGTTGATCTGTGGCGGCCTGGCGACCGGCGCGGTGGGCGTGGCCTTGGTGGCGTTCGGTTTCCCGCATGGCGTGGGCTGGGTGGTGGCGGGCATGGCGCTGACCGGCGTGGGCATGGGCGCGGCGATCTCGGTGGCGTCCACCGCCATCCTCAACAACGTGCCGGCACACCGCGCCGGCATGGCGTCGTCGGTGGAAGAAGTCTCCTATGAATTCGGTGGCCTGCTGGCGGTGGCGTTGCTGGGCAGCCTGGGGGCGGCGATGTATGGTGCGTTCCTGCCCGATGTCGCGGACATGCCCGCGGCGGCGCGCGACGGCTTCACCCAGGCACTGCACCTGGCGCGCGAAGGCGGGCAGGGGGCGTGGTTCGCGCAGGCGGTGGCCGCCTATGACCGTGGCTACCAGATCGTGCTGCTGGTCATCATGGCGGTGCTCGCCGCAGGTGCCGCGGTGCTGGCGCGCCTGCTGCGCGGGCGCGTGGGTGGCCGCGACGGCGCAGGTGATCGCGTAAAGTAACGGCAATGAGAACCAGCAAGCGCGACCGCATCCTCGACGCCGCCGTGAGCGTCATCAACCGTGACGGTCTCGGTGCGGTCACCTTTGAATCGGTGGCGGCCGAAGCGCAGCTGACCCGCGGCGGCCTGCTGTACCACTTCCCCTCGCGCGAAGCGCTGCTGCGCGGCATCGACGAGCACCTGGTGAAGGCCTGGGAGGCGTCGATGGAGGCGTTGCTCGGCAAGCGCGCCGACGAGGCGACGGCGCTGGAGCGGTACCAGACCTTCGTGCGGGTGTCGGCACAGAGCGCCACCCGTGCCGAGTTGATGTTCATGCTCGAAGCGATGGACCCGGACGCCGGCGAACGCCCCTGGGGCCCGGTGGTGAAGCGTTGGGCGCCATCGCCGCCGGCCAGGGCGGTTGCGGACCCGGCGGCGCTGGATGATTTCGTAGCGCGGCTGGCCGCCGATGGTCTGTGGATCTACGAGGCGATGTACGAGGGCCAGCTGGATCCCGAGGTGCGTGCGCAGCTGACCGAGCGGATTGCCGGGTTGTTGTCGGCTGGCAAGGCGTAGCGCCGTTGTAGAGTCGAGCTTGCTCGACTGCCTTTTGCAGAAACAGTCGAGCAAGCTCGACTCTACGGGGCTGCGGCCTGCGCCAGCCACGCCCGCGGCGAGACGCCCATCCGCTTGCGGAAGGCCTTGGACAGCGAGGCGGTATCGGCAAAACCGACGTCCACCGCGACCTGCTTTACCGGCGCGCCCGCCCGCAGCTGCGCGCAGGCCAGGCTCAACCGCCAGTCCTGCAGGTAGCTGGCCGGGGTGGCCTGCATCACGTCCTTGAACACCGCGGCGAACGCACTGCGCGACAGCCCGGCGATGGCCGCCATGCGCGGCAGCGTCCACTCTTCCTGCGGTGCCTGGTGCAGGGCCACCAGGGTACGCGCCAGCCGCGCATCGGACAGGCCGCGCATCAGCCCATGGCTGACCCCCGCCGCATCCGGGTGATCCACCACCCAGCGCAGCACCTGGATGAGCGCCACCTCGAACAGTCGGTTGGTCAGCAGCCGCGAGCCGCAGCGCTGGCGGTCCGCTTCGCCGAACAGCAGCTGCAGGGTGCCATCCAGCTCGCCGATGTCCGCCAATGGCACCACCATCACCGGCGGCAGCGACTGCACCACCGGGTTGCGCGCACCGCCGTCGAAATCCAGCGTGGCGCAGGTGAAATCCGGCCCGTCCAGCGGCGCGTTGAGGAAGGTGTGGTGCAGTGGTTGCGGGTACAGCAGCAGGCTGGGCTGGTCGACCCGCAGGCGCGAGGGCAGGCCGGCTTCGGTGTGGCAGACCTCCATCTCGCCCTTGCGCAGGATGTGCAGGAACGCGCGGCCGGGCTGCGGCGCGAACTCGTGGCGCCCGCACAGGGGGCCGGAATGGAAGAGGGCGGCCTGCACGCGGAAGCGTTCAAGCAGGGCGGAGAGGCGGTCGGGCGGGGTGTCCATGGACGAATGGATAACCGATGCGGACAAATGTTGGGGATTCGTCCTGCGAGTCTACCTACGATGACCCCATCGTCCAATCCCGGACGCGTTACCGAAGGAAACCACCATGTCCCGTATCGCCCTGATCGACGCTGCCGCCACCACCCCCGACCGCCAGGCCCTGCTGGGCCAGGTACACGCCGCCTTCGGCGCCACCCCGGCCATGTTCCGCGCCGTGGCCAACTCGCCGGCGGCGCTGGCCAGCATGTGGGGCTCGTTCGGCGCCCTTGGCGGCGGTCGCCTGTCGCCGCTGCTGGGTGAGCAGATCGCCGTCGCCATCGCCAACCGCAACGCCTGCGAGTACTGCCTGGCCGCGCACACCGCGCTGGGCCGCAAGGCCGGTGCCAGCGGCGAGCAGATGGCCGCCGCCCAGGTCGGCCAGTCCAGCGACCCGGCCACGGCCGCCGCACTCACGTTCGCCCTGAAGGTGGTGGAGAACCGTGCGCAGATCAGCGACGCCGACGTGCAGGCACTGCGTGATGCCGGTTTCGATGATGAGCTGATCGTCGAAATCCTCGCTCACGTCGCCCTCAACCTGTTCACCAACTACGTCAACGTAGCGTTCGACGTGCCGGTCGATTTCCCGAAGATCGCGCTGCGCTGAGGCCTGCGGGCAACCAGGCAAGACCGACGGGGTAGAGTCGACTGTCAGTCGACTATCGCGCGAAGCGCGGGTTTTTCGGGCGGTCCGTGGAACAGCAGTCGACTGACAGTCGACTCTACCCTGTCGGCTTTACCCTGCCTGCAGCCGCTCGGGGTGGGTATACACATTGAACCCGCCCTCGCGCGCGAATCCCACCAGGCAGAGGCCGGCGCTGCGGGCGAGGTCGATGGCCAGTGCCGTGGGCGCCGACACCGCCGCCAGCACGCTCGTACCGGCGCGCGCCGCCTTGCTGACCATCTCGTAACTTGCCCGGCTGGAAATCACCAGCAGGCCACCCTCGCTGCCGTGCTCGTTGTGGTGCAGTGCCCCGATCAGCTTGTCCAGGGCGTTGTGGCGGCCGACATCCTCACGCACCCAGCCGATGCGACCACGGGCATCGGCCCAGGCCGCGGCATGGGTGGAGCCACTGGCAGCATTCATCGGCTGGTGCTGCGCCAGCGCAGCCAGTGCGCGCTGCAGCGCCACGGGCGGATAGCTGCGGCGATCACGTATCGGTGGCAGGGGCCGCAGGACGTCCTCCAACTGCCGCGTGCCGCACAGACCGCAGCCGCCCCGGCCCGGCAGCAGGCGCCCGTTGGCCGGGTCCAGCGCTGCACCGGGCGCGTCCTCGGCCACGGTCATCTTCAGCTCGATGCCTTCCAGCTGCGGCTGCACGTCGATCGACAGCACCTGCTGCGGTCGCGTGACCAGGCCCTCGCTGAGCGAGAAGCCCAGGGCGAAATCCTCCAGGTCGCAGGGCGTGGCCATCATCACCGCGAAGGCGGTGCCGTTGTAGCGCATCGCCACCGGTACTTCTTCGGCGATCAGATCGACCCGTTCGTCCTGCTCCGTTTCCCGCCAGCGCTGCAAGGTGCGCAGCGCGGTCCCGGCCGGCGGTGGGGAAAGCGGTGTCGGTGCGGGCATGCAGTACGTCCTGGGTGGAGCACGAAGGCCATCTACCGCCGCAGGATAGCGCAGCGATCAGGGGAAGACGCCGTTGTAACCGTTGCCGTGGCAGGCTGGCACCCCTCATCCGGGGAATGGCACGACGGTCGCGGTCGTGCTTGACTGGACCCGGTCCCTTGCGCGCCACCAGGTTGCCGAGCCATGTCCGAACAGAAACCCCCGCTTTACACGTCCTACAACCAGCCGGCCGGTGGCTGGGGTGCTGCCGGGGCAACGGCCAAGGTGCTGCTGCAGCAGAGCGTGGTCGGCAAGGGCTCGAAGGCACTGCTGGCGATGAACCAGCCGGGTGGCTTCAAGTGCCCCAGCTGCGCCTTCCCGGACGCGGACCACCGGCGCAAGTTCGAGTTCTGCGAGAACGGCGCCAAGGCCCTGGCCTGGGAGGCGACCGAGCACCGCGTCACCCGCGAATTCTTCGCCGCCCACAGCGTCAGCGAGCTGATGGAACAGAGCGACTACTGGCTGGAGATGCAGGGCCGGTTGACCGAGCCGATGCGCTACGACGCGGCCAGCGACCACTACGTGCCCTGCGCCTGGGACGAGGCATTTGCCTTGATCGGCGAACATCTGCGCGCCCTGGACCACCCCGACCAGGCCGAGTTCTACACCTCCGGGCGCACGCCGAACGAAGCGGCGTTCCTGTACTCGATCTTCGTGCGTGAGTTCGGCACCAACAATTTCCCGGATTGTTCCAACATGTGCCACGAGCCCACCAGCCGCGGCCTGCCGCCGGTGATCGGGGTGGGCAAGGGCACCATCGTGCTGGACGATTTCGAACACGCCGAGGCCATCTTCGTGATGGGCCAGAACACCGGCACCAATTCGCCGCGGATGATGACCAACCTGGTGGAGGCGCGCAAACGCGGCATCCCCATCGTGGCGGTGAACCCGATGCCCGAGCGCGCGCTGATCCGTTTCACCGAGCCGCAGGACATCGTGCAGATGGCCACGCTGGGATCGACCGAGATCACCAGCGAGTTCGTGCACATCCGCATCGGCGGTGACCTGGCCTTCCTCAAGGGCATCATGAAGGTGATGTTCGAGCGCGAAGCGCAGGGCGAGGCCGTGCTCGACCACGCCTTCTTGGCCGAGCACACCCTGGGCGTGGATGCGCTGCGGGAGGACGTACTGGCGCAGGAGTGGGACGAGATCGTGCGGGTGTCCGGCATTGCCGAGGTGCAGATCCGGCGATGCGCGGATATCTACATCCGTTCGCAGGCCACGGTGATCTGCTACGGCATGGGCCTGACCCAGCACCAATACGGTTCACGCCTGCTGCAGCAGGTGGCCAACCTGCTGTTGCTGCGTGGCAACTTCGGCAAGCGCGGCGCGGGCATCGGCCCCATCCGCGGGCACTCCAACGTGCAGGGCGACCGCACCGTGGGCATCGACGAGAAGCCCAAGCCGGCCTACCTGGACCGGGTGCGCGAGGTGTTCGGCTTCGAGCCGCCGCGCGCGCATGGCCACCATGTGGTCGAGTCGATCCAGGCGATGCTCGATGGACAGGCCCGGGTGTTCATCGGCCTGGGCGGCAACTTCATCCATGCCGTGCCCGATACGCCGCGCGCCTACGAGGCGATGCAGCGGCTGGAGCTGACCGTGGGCATCGCGACCAAGCTCAACCGCGGCCACCTGGTGCACGGCCGTGATGCACTGATCCTGCCGGTGGTGGCGCGCTCGGAGTGGATCCGCACGCCGGCCGGCGAGCAGTTCGTGACCATCGAAGATGCGATGTCCAATGTCAGCGCCTCGCGCGGCGTGCTCGAGCCGGTCAGCGAGCACGTGCTGCCGGAGGTCGAGATCGTCTGCCGCATGGCGATGGCCACGCTGCCGGACAGCCGTGTGGACTGGGCGGCCTGCATGCACGATTACGCGCCGATCCGCGAGCTGATCGCAGCCGTCTACCCGGAGATCTACGCCGGCTTCAACGAGCGCATCCAGCAACCGCATGGCTTCCACCTGGACATCCCGCCGCGCCGCCGGGTGTGGCCGACCGACACCGGCAAGGCCAACATCCTGGTGATGCCCGGCCTGGAGGTGAACGACGTGGTGGACGACCCGGAGATGCTGCGCCTGGCCACGGTGCGTTCGCACGACCAGTACAACACCACCATCTACAGCTACAGCGATCGCTACCGGGGCGTGTACAACGACCGCAACGTGGTGTTCATGAACATCGAGGACCGGCTGGCACGCGGGTTGGGCAAGGAAGCGCGGGTAAGCCTGGAAACGATCGCCGACGATGGCGTCGTGCGGCGCATCGATGGCCTGACCGTGCTGGACTACCCGATGCCGCGCGGCGCGCTGGCCGGCTACTACCCGGAACTGAATCCGCTGCTGCCGCTGGACTACTACGATCGCATCAGCGGCACGCCCGCAGCGAAGTCGATCCCGGTGCGGGTGCGCGCGCTGGCCGAGGCGCCGTAGCGGCCCGTGCTTTCTGTAGAGCCGGGCCATGCTCGGCTGCTCCAGAACAGTCGGGCAAGCTCGACTCTACCGGGTCAGGGCTGCGTCGAGCTTCTGCTCGGCGGCATCGGCATACGCGCCGCAGCTCATCGCCTTGTCACCGGCCTTGCTGCCGGCCGCGTAGTCCCAGCCACTGGCACCCGGATGCGGGGTCAGCAGGACGTCGCAGGGCAGGGCGCGCACGGTGGCGAAACTGCGGCGGAAGTCCTCGACCAGGTGCGGATAGCGCGGGTTGTCCTTCAGCGTGTAACCCGGTGCACTCAGGCTGTCTGCATAGGCGATGCGCACCGGCGTGCCGTTGCGGGTGTCGGTCCAGGTCCATGCGGTGCTGCCGGGCGTGTGGCCGGGCGTGAAGTGGGCGGTGAACCGCGTGCCGCCCACGTCCACCGTCTCGCCGTCCATGATGATGCGGTCCACCTGTGCCGGCGCAAAGGTGAACCGGTCGCCGAAGTGCAGGTCGTCGGTGCCGCCGCGGGCCAGCAGTACCGCCGATTCGGCATTGGCCAGCACGCGCGCGCCCGTGCGGCGCTTGAGTTCGGCCACCGGGCCAGCGTGGTCGGCGTGGGCGTGGCTGAGCAGGATCACCCGCAGGTCAGCCGGGGCCACGCCACGCAGCTGCAGGTTGTGCAGCAGGTGGTCGGCCATCTGCGGCATGCCGCCGTCCAGCAGCACCGCACCCTGCGGGGTCTGCACCAGCAGGGCGGTGAGGTCCGCGGTGCCGATCTGCCAGGTGTGGTCGGCGATCTGCAGCGGCGCGATGGGCTGCAGCCACGACGCATCGACGGTGTACGCGCGCAGTTGCGGCAGCGCCGGTCCGGCAGCGTGGGCCGCCAGCGGCAGGGCCGTGGCCAGAGCGAAGGCAAGGGGCAGGATGCGCATTCGGAGGGATCGGTCGGGAAGGTGCGAAGACGCTATCACGGCCGCTTCCTGGGCCGTTTCGCGTATTGCTCATGGCTGCAATAAGCGCGATGGTTGGCTCGGCCACCGATCAGGAGTTTCCATGGTTCCCGGCATCCGTGTACCCGCCCTGCGCCGCCGCGACGGCCACCACGCGCGGGTGACCTACGAGGAGCTGTTCTTCGATCTGGTCTACGTCTTCGCCGTCACCCAGCTCAGCCACCACCTGCTGCACCACCTGGGCCTGCTCGGCGTGCTGCAGACGCTGGTGCTGTGGTTCGCGGTCTGGCTGGGCTGGCAGTACGCGTGCTGGGTCAGCAACTGGTTCGATCCGCAGGCGCCGCGTATCCGTGGCCTGTTGTTCACCACGATGCTGCTGGCGCTGCTGATGTCGTCCTCCATTCCAGACGCGTTCGGCGAGCGCGCCTGGGCGTTTGCCGGGGCCTACGCCACGATGCAGGTGGGGCGCACAGCTTTCGTGCTATGGGAGGTGGGGCGCGGCCATGCACTCGCGCCCAACTTCCGCCGCATGCTGGCCTGGGTGCTGGTGTCGGCCTGCTTCTGGCTGGCGGGGGCGGCCGCCGAAGGCCACCTGCGGCTGGGGCTGTGGGCGCTGGCGGTGGCCTGCGAATACCTGTCGCCGATGTTCGGCTTCGCGTTCCCGGGGCTGGGGCGTTCGCACACGCGCGAATGGACGATCGAAGGCGGCCATCTGGCCGAGCGCTGCCAGCTGTTCGTCATCGTCGCACTCGGTGAGACGCTGCTGGCCACCGGCGGCGTGCTCAGCGAGGCGGGCAACTGGAATGTCGACGTGGTCTCGGCCGTGCTCGCCACCTTCGCCGGCACCCTGGCGATGTGGTGGCTGTACTTCGGCATCTCCAGCCAGGATGCCACCGACACCATCACCCGCTCCGACGATCCTGGGCGCATCGGCGCCTACTTCCACTACGTGCATGCGCTGCTGATCGCCGGCATCATCGCCACCGCAGTCGGCAACGACCTGGTGATGGACGCGCCGGAGGAGGGCGTATCGCTGCCGCACGCAGCGATGCTGGTGGCCGGGCCGCTGATCTACCTGTTGGGCAGCGCGCTGTACAAGCGCGCGGTGTATGGGCGGGTGCCGCGCTCGCACCTGCTGGGTGCGCTGCTGCTGGTGGCGATGGGCCCCCTGCTGCCGCTCACCCACCTGCTGGCGGCTGGCTGGCTGACCAGCGTGGTGGTGTTGCTGGTGGGCCTGATCGACACGCGGACGCGACGTCGCCTGCCGTAGCCGTACGGGCGGAGACCGCGCTCAGGCCAGCGCAGCGGCCATCGCAGCCAGCCGTGCCACGGTGTTGAGATTGCGACCGGTGCCCTGCGCAGCGCAGGGAATCCGCAGCTTCGAATCGGCCATGCCCTCGCCGTAGTGCACATACAGTGCGCGCGGCCCCAACGCCAGCTGCTCGGCAGTGCGCCCGGTCACACCCTGCAGCGGATCGCCCGGCAGCGGGCCGTCGACGAACAGGGCAACCACGCGGTTGCCGGCGGCCTGCGGGAAAGGATTGCCCCTGACCACATCGGCAATCTCCGCGGCGCTGCGCACCAGCACACCCACCGGCTTGCCGGCGTGAGCCTGCAGCCGCTTGGCGAGCGCGTCGCGAACGGTTGCCTCGTCGCTTTGGCTGCGGAACACCACGTTGCCGCTGGCGATATAGGTCCGCACGTCGCTGAACCCGGCATCCACGCACATCGCCACCAGCGCTGCCATCGGCAGCTTGCCGGTACCGCCCACGTTCACTGCCCGCAGCAGGGCCACGTAAACGTTCATGGCGCAGCGGCCTGCAGGCGGTCGTACATGCGCACGAGGTCAACCAGGGTGCGCGCTTCCATCTTGCGCATCACCTGCGCGCGCCGCACTTTCACCGTGATCTCGCTGACGCCGAGGTCGGCGGCGATCTGCTTGTTGAGGCGTCCGCGCACCACGCCGTCCACCACCTCGCGCTCACCGGCGCTGAGGGTCTGCCAGCGTGCCTGCAGCTCGCCCAGTGCCTCGCCCTCGCGCCGCCGCTCGCGGTCCAGGGCGATGCCCTTGTGGATGGCGTCCAGCAGTTCCTGGTCGCGGAAGGGCTTGGTCAGGAATTCGATGGCGCCGGCCTTGATCGCATTGACGCCCATGGCGATGTCGCCGTGGCCGGTGATGAACACCACCGGCACCTGCAGGCCCAGGTCCGCCATGCTGCGGTGGAAGTCCAGGCCACTCTGTCCGGGCATGCGCACGTCCAGCACCAGGCAGGCCGACGCATCGTCGCGGGGATGATCGAGGAAGGCCTGGGTGGAGGCGAATGCCCGCACCTGCAGGCCCATCGACGCCAGCAGGTCTTCCAGCGCGGCGCGCACGGATGCATCGTCATCGATCACATAGACGATGGGGGCCGCTTCGGCCGGGGGTGGCAACGGCTTACGCATGGTCATCCTCGCCCGCGGTGGGCAGTTCGAACACGAAACAGGCGCCACCCCCGGCCGGTCGTTCTGCGCGGATGCGGCCACCATTGGCCTCGATCATCGAACGGCTCAGGCTGAGGCCCAGGCCGAGGCCATGGTCCTTGGTGGTCCAGAAGGCATCAAAGACGCGGTCCGGCTGCTCCGTGGGCAGGCCGATGCCGCGGTCACGCACGCTCAGGCTGGCCTGGCCGCGGCCATCGCGCGCGGTCACGAGGGCCACGCGGCGCTCGCCCGGGGGCAGCTGGGCCATCGCATCGACCGCGTTCAGCAGCAGGTTGCCGATCACCTGCTGTACCTGCACCGGGTCGGCGAAGACCGGCGGCAGCTCGGTATCCAGCAGCAGCGACACGTCTACGTGGTGCTGGTCGAGTTCGCTGCGCGACAGCGCGAGCATGTCCTGCACGGCCTGGTTCAGATCGAAGGCGCGGCGTTCCGGTGCCGCGCCCTGGGTCAGGCCACGGATACGGGCAATCACGTCGCTGGCGCGATGTGCATCGGACAGGATGCGGGCGATGGCCTGCAGCGCCTTGTCGACGTTGGGGGGCGATTGCGCCAACCAGCGCTGGCCGGCCTCGGCACTGCTGGCAATGGCCGCCAGCGGCTGGTTCACTTCATGGGCAATCGAGGTCGTCAGCTCACCCACCGTGGAGGCCCGCGCGACCCGCAGCAGGCGCGCCTGTGCTTCCTGCACGGCGGCCTTGGCAGCTTCCATCTTCAGCACCAGCCAGGTAGTGATGCCGATGACCAGCATGCCGATGGTCGAGTTGACCAGGCCGATGCGATAGGTGCCGAAGCGGGTCAGGAAGAAGCTGAGGCCGGTCAGGGCGATGCAGGCGGCTGCCAGGAAGAGCAGGCCGCGCGCCGACATCAGCCGCGACGCGGCGAGGATGACGGCCGCGTAGAAGCAGGCAGCGGCGACCGCGTAATCGGTGAGGGTGTCCAGCAGGAAGATCGCCCCCATCACCACGATCAGGGCGAACAGCGCCAGCGGGCGGCGGGGCGACAGCGACGGCATCGGGTGGGGCTCCCTGGCGGGTGGTGGGGGGATGATAAGCGGCTGGGTGACGCCGGGCCATGCACGGTAGGCCCGGCGGTCGGCCGCGCTGCGCGCTCGCCGGGCATGGCCCGGCGCTACCGGGGCGGGTGTCATTCTTCCAGGCTGGCGTTCCAGAATCCCTGCAGCACACCGGGTGTACCGGCCAGGTTCTCCAGCACCGCATCCAGTTCGGCTGGATCGACCGAGGTGGCATACAGCACCGCCTCGATCTCCACGTCGCGTTCGCCGAACGGCCGCTGGTCCACCGCCCGTACCGGATACTGTGCCTGCTCCAGCAGCAACAGCAGGCGATCCAGCACTTCGGCCTGCTGCTCGCGCTGGCAGACGACGTTGACCGCATAGGTTGCCTCGCTGAAGCCCTCCGCCAGCGGTTGCCGCTGGATGCGGTTCACCACTGGCCGCAGCAGGGTGTTGGCGGCCAGCACGAACACGGCTGCCATCACCGCTTCCGGCAGCAGCTTGACGCCGGCACAGGCCCCGACCGCGGCCGAACCCCACAGGGTCGCGGCGGTGTTCAGGCCCGAAACCTGCGCACCGTCCTTCATGATCGCGCCGGCGCCGAGGAAGCCGACGCCGGAGATGACGTAGGCCACCACGTGCAGTGGCGAGGGCGGGCCGCCGTACAGATCATGGAACCGCACCGCCAGATCGACGAAGACGGCGGCGCCTACCGCCACCAGCGTGTTGGTGCGCAGCCCGGCCGTGCGTTGCCGCAGTTGGCGTTCCAGGCCGATGGCCGCGCCCAGCACGAACGCAACGGTCAGGCTGAGCAGCGAGCCGAGCGTCGCCCCGGCGTCGAACGGCGGCAGGTTCACCTGCAGCGCGATCATCACTGCCACCCGTAGCGGCGGATGTAGAGCCGCTTCATTGCCGTGGTCAGCACCGCATAGCCGAACAGGATCGCCACCAGGAACGGCCAGTAACCCAGCGGGAGGGCCTGCAGCTTGAAGTAACCGGCCAGCGGGCTCATCGGCAGCAGCACGCCGATGGCCATGATCGCGCCGGTCATCAGCAGCAGCGCCGGTGCGGCGATGCTCTGCAGGAACGGCACCTTGGGCGTGCGGATCATGTGCACGATCAGGGTCTGGGTCAGCAGGCCGACCACGAACCAGCCGGACTGGAACAGGCTCTGGTCGGCGGCCGTGCGCGCATCGAACACATGCCACATCAGCGCGAAGCAGCACAGGTCGAAGATCGAACTGATCGGCCCGAAGAACACCATGAAGCGGCCGATGTCCGCCGGATTCCACTTCAGCGGCTGCCGCACCAGTTCCTCGTCGACGTTGTCGAACGGGATGGCGATCTGCGAGATGTCATACAGCAGGTTCTGCACCAGCAGCTGCAGCGGAAGCATCGGCAGGAAGGGCAGGAAGGCCGAAGCGACCAGTACCGAGAACACGTTGCCGAAATTGGAGCTTGCGGTCATGCGGATGTACTTGAGCATGTTGCAGAACGTGCGGCGGCCCTGCACGACGCCGTCCTCCAGCACCATCAGGCTCTTTTCCAGCAGGATGATGTCGGCGGCCTCCTTGGCGATGTCCACCGCGCTGTCCACGCTGATGCCGATGTCGGCCGCGCGCAGGGCCGGAGCGTCGTTGATGCCGTCGCCCAGGAAGCCCACCACCTTGCCCTGTGCGCGCAGGCAGCGCACCAGGCGTTCCTTGTGCAGTGGCGTGAGGCGGGCGAACACGCGGTGCTGCTGCAGCGCCTGCGAGAGCGCGGCATCCTCCATGCGTTCGATCTGTGGGCCGGTGAGGATGGCGTCGGCCTCCAGCCCGACCTGGGCGCAGACACGCGCGGTCACCAGCTCGTTGTCGCCGGTGAAGACCTTGACCTCCACGCCATGCGCGGCCAGTGCCTGCAGGGCCTGGGCGGCCGACTCCTTGGGCGGGTCGAGGAAGGCCACGTAGCCGAGCAGGGTCAGCCCGCATTCGTCGGCCTGCGAGTACACCGACTGGCTGGCCGCAGTTTCCTTCATCGCCACGGCCACCACGCGCAGCCCCTGCTCGTTCAGTTCCTCGGTGGTCTGCCGCACCCGCGCCAGCCGCGCCGCGTCCAGCGGCTGGTCGCGCCCGCCCTCGCGCACGGTGCTGCACACCGCCAGCATTTCCTCCACCGCGCCCTTGCAGATCAACTCGTGGTGGTCATCGCGCTCGGCCACCACCACCGACATGCGGCGGCGCTGGAAGTCGAACGGAATCTCGTCGACCTTGCGGTAATCCTGCGACAGGCGCAGCGAGCTCTGCAGCTCGACGTGCTCCAGCACGGCGCGATCGAGCAGGTTGATCAGCCCGGTCTGGAAATGGCTGTTGAGGTAGGCGAACTTCAGCACGTCCTCCGAGTCCTGCCCGAACACATCGGTGTGGCGCTCCAGGGCGATGCGGTCCTGGGTGAGGGTGCCGGTCTTGTCGGTGCACAGCACCTCCATCGCGCCGAAGTTCTGGATCGCATCCAGGCGCTTGACGATCACCCGCTTGCGCGACAGCAGCACGGCGCCCTTGGCGAGGGTGGAGGTGACGATCATGGGCAGCATTTCCGGGGTAAGGCCCACCGCCACCGACAATGCAAACAGGAAGGCTTCGGTCCAATCGCCCTTGGTCCAGCCGTTGATGAGCAGCACGAACGGCACCATGACCAGGGCGAAGCGGATCAGCAGCCAGCTGACACTGTTGACGCCGGCCTGGAACGCGGTCGGCGCGCGCTCGGTAGCGGTGCTGCGCTGGGCCAGCGTGCCGAAGTAGGTGCGGTTGCCGGTGGCCAGCACTACCGCCGTCGCTGTGCCGGACACCACGTTCGTGCCCATGAACAGCAGGTTGGCCTGTTCCATCAGGCCGGCGTCAGCGGCACCCGGGCTGGCGAACTTCTCCACCGGCAGCGACTCGCCGGTCATCGCCGCCTGGGCGACGAACAGATCCTTGGCGGCCAGTACGCGGCAGTCGGCCGGGATCATGTCGCCGGCGGAGAGCACGATGTGGTCGCCCGGCACCAGCTCGCGGATCGGCAGGTCGAGCAGGCGCGCCGGACGACGGCTGTGCAGGTGCGCGCCGAAGTACTGGCCGGCCAGCTCCGCGGCCTCGGTGCCCGCGCTGCGCCGCAATACCCGCGAGGTGTTGCCGACCAGCGCCTTCAGCCGCTCGGCGGCACGGTTGGAGCGTCCTTCCTGCACGAAGCGGATGAGGGTGGACAGCAGGACCATCGCACCGATCACCACCGTGGCCTTGGCGTCCTCGGTCAGCCACGAAACAGCGGCCAGCACGCTCAGCAGCAGGTTGAACGGATTGCGGTAGCACTGCCACAGGTGGCGCCACCACGGCAGCGGCTTTTCGTGATCGACTTCATTGGGGCCGAGCCGGGCAAAGCGCTCGCTGGCCTCCTGCGGGCTCAGGCCATCGCCGTGCGAATCCAGTGCGGCCAGCAGGCGGGCATCGTCGAGCTGGGCCAGGCGGAGCAGGCCCTCGGTGAGCGTGGAGGGCGCGGCCTCGGCAGCGCCGCGGCCGAAGCCGGACTCGGGCAGGGCGCGGCGGCGGAACAGGCTGCCCGCGCGACGGCTGCGCAGGAAGGCGTTGAACCAGGCGTTGAGCAGGCTCATGGGGTCATCCTCGGAGGTGCCGACCCGGGTGCGCCGGGTCGTGGAGTGGCGTGGGTCAGGCGCGGCGCAGGGTGGGCACCGGGGGTGACCACGGCTGCAGGTGCAGGTGCTGGCTGCCACCGATGCACAGCGGCTTCATGGCATCGCGCAGGGGGAGGGGCAGGTGGCGCAGCGCCGTCATGCGCTCGCTGATCGGCAGCAGCGACAACGCATCGGCGACGACGCGCGGCGAACCGAGCGCCAGCGCATGGGCGAACAGGACGGGGCCGTGCTGCAGCAGGTGGCTGCGCAGGCCTGCGCGGTCGCGCTCAGCGATCAGGCGGCGCAGGGTGATGTAGAGGGTCTTGCAGGACATGGGGATACTCCGGGCAGGCGACGCCCGGGGCCCCCATCACGCGCGCGGACAGGGACCGGCGATGGGCGCCAGCAGGGAACGGGGGGTACTGATCCAGGGCGCAACGCGCCCGGCAGGGTCGGGGTCCATCAGCGTCTCCGTGGGCAAGGCCGTCGTGGCCCTGTGCCGCTATTGTCCGCGCAGGGCTGCGCCGGGCCTAGATGCCCGTGGGTAAGCGCGGCTATACGTTGGTATAGGCAGCACGCGCGATGTGCGGTGTGCGGTGAATGGCATCCACGCGTGGCGTGGATCTACAAGTGCGCGGAACGATCCGCAAATGCGTCCGTCGCGCGCACCAGTGCATCGGTCGTGGCGGGTTCGATGGCGCTGTGCCCGGACAACACCATCTCCAGCCGGGCTTCCGGCCAGGCGCAGGCGAGATCCCAGGCGCTGCGTGCCGGGCAGATGATGTCGTAGCGCCCCTGCACGATCACCCCGGGCAGGTGGCGGATGCGATCAACCCCACGCAGCAGTTGCCCATGTTCAAGAAACGCGTTGTGGCGGAAGTAATGGGCCTCGATGCGTGCCTTGGCCAGCGTGTCGAGCGGATCGGCGTCGGAGACCGCATCAGCGTCATGCACCAGGGTGGCGGCGTTGTCCTCCCAGCCCAGCCAGGCCAGGGCGGCGGCGATCTGCGTCTGTGGGTCAGGGCTGTCCAGCCGCTTCCAGTACGCAGCAATCAGGTCGCCACGCTCTTCTTCAGGAATATGCGCCTCGTAGCGCGCCCAGCGTTCGGGGAAGATCCAGCGCGCACCGCCGTCGGCCTGGTTGAACCAGGCGTTCTCCTCCGCGCGGCCCAGATACACACCGCGCACGATCACGCCGCTCGCACGCTCGGGATGGGCCTGCGCATAGGCCAGCGCCAGGGTGGACCCCCAGGAGCCACCGAACACCAGCCAGCGCTCGATGCCCAGGTGTGCGCGCACACGCTCGATGTCCTGCACCAGGTGCGCGGTGGTGTTGTCGCGCAGCTCGCCGAAAGGAGTGGAGCGTCCGCAGCCGCGCTGGTCGATCAACACGATGCGGTAGCGCGCCGGGTCGAAGAAGCGTCGATGCGTAGGCGAGACGCCTGCCCCCGGTCCGCCATGCAGGAACACGACGGGGATGCCATCGGGGTTGCCACACTCCTCCAGATGCAGCGTGTGCAGCGCATCCACGGCGAGGCGGTGCTCGCGGTAGGGCGTGATCGAGGGATAGAGCGTGCGCATGGCGTTGCCTCACTTGCGGGAATGGCAAGCATAGTTGGCTTTTTCAATGCCAGTCGAGCGCGCGCGACCCTACAATGCGCTATGCCTGCCATGCCCAGCCTTGATGACCTGCGCCGCCATGCAGTGGCGCGCACGCTGTTCACGCCGACCACCTTGCTGGCGGCGATCCGTCGCCTCGGCTTCGTGCAGGCGGATCCCATACGGGCACCGGCCCGCGCCCAGGATCTGATCCTGCGCCACCGGGTGAAGGGCTACCGGGCCGGTGACCTGGAGCGGCGCTATGCGCGGCTGCCGGTGGAAGAAGATTGCCTGGTCAATTATGGGTTCCTGCCGCGCGAGCACCTGGCGTTGATGCACCCGCGGATCTCCAAGCGGGTATGGGACGCCGCCACCCGGCGCCGGGCGGCCGAAGTGCTGGAATTCGTGCAGGCGCGTGGCAGTGTCCACCCGCGCGAGGTGGACCAGGCCTTTGCCCATGGGCGGGTGACCAACTACTGGGGCGGCACCAGCAATGCAAGCACCCACCTGCTCGATGGCATGCACTACCGCGGCATGTTGCGCGTGCAGCGGCGTGACAGTGGTACCCGCATCTACAGCATCGCCGAGCACCCGCTGGCGGATGCCGGGGCCGCCGCACAGGCGCTGCGGGCAGCCGCCCTCATCGACGTGGTGGTACGCACCTACGCGCCATTGCCAGCCGCCAGCCTGACCTATCTCGTGCGGCTGCTCGGTTATGGCGCGCCACACCTGGCTGCGCCACTGCAGCAGGCATTGCGTGATGCCCGGCAGGCTCTGGCCAGTGCCGTTGTCGATGGCACCACCTGGTACTGGCCGGCCGAAGAAAACCCACGTTCGCGGCGGTTCCAAGTGGATGAGCAGGTGCGCCTGCTCGCGCCCTTCGATCCGGTCACCTGGGATCGCCGGCGCTTCGAGCTGCTGTGGGGGTGGGTGTACAAGTTCGAGGCTTATACGCCTGCGCCCAAGCGCCGCTTCGGCTACTACGCGTTGCCGTTGCTGTGGTGTGACCAGGTGATCGGCTGGGCCAACATCAGCACGCGCGATGGTCGCCTGCAGCCGGCGTTCGGCTACGCCAGCGGCAAGGCGCCGCGCGAGGCCGCGTTCCGCAATGCGCTGGATGACGAACTGCAGCGCATGAGCGACTTCCTGCTCGGGCCCAGCGGCGCGCCCTGAGCCGCGCCACCGGTGTCAGCCGCGCCCTCGGCCAGGCAGAGGCAGAGCACTGGCCGAGGCAGTGGCAGGTGATGCGACCGCAATTACGTGATCGCACTCTTCCAGCCGTGCATTGGCCACGGCCTGCGTCGCGCCGCAGTGGGCGCAGGCAAGTACGGTGCCCCCGCTCAGGCGTGCGATCTGCGTCCCCCGGTGCGGGTGACTTCACCGCAGGCTTCGCAGCGCAGCGCCATCGAACGGATCTGCACGATGGCGCCTGCCGGGTCCCTGTCTGCGTCAACAGCCAATACGAAAAATCGACCGGTATTGGGCATGGCACTGTCTCCGTAGAACCTGCCTTCAGGGTGCCCGCAGCGCCGGCTGCAAGGTATGATGGGAGGCTCAATCGGATGTGGACGTGGATCCCGCAGCCATCACGGGACCATCCTCCCGCTTGCGCCGGCGCACCCGTTCGCGGGTGCTGTACAGGCTGTTGTCGGCACGGTGGATGGTATCGGCCACCACCTCGCCGCGGGCATGCGTGGCTGCGCCCATCGAGAACGCGATCGGGGCAAGCCCGGCATTGACCTCATACCAGTCCAGCAGGGCCTGCAGGCGCTCGCGGCCCGGCTGGATCAACACCACCATGAACTCGTCGCCGCCGAGCCGGACCTCGCTTTCGCCTGCACCCAGCGGCGAGCGCAGGAACGCAGCGAACTCCACCAGGATGGCGTCGCCGCGGCGATGGCCCTGGGTATCGTTGACCTGCTTGAAATGATCCAGGTCGAACACCACGCAGGCCCAGGATTCGGTTTCCAGCTGTTCCAGCCGGTGCAGATAGCGGCGGTTGTGGCACAGGGTCAGCGGGTCGCGCTGGGACAGTTCGCGCAGGCGCTCTTCCTGCTGCCGCAGGGCGGTGACGTCCTGGGCGTGGCCGAGCACGAACGGTGGATGCGCCTCGCTGTCCAGCACGTTGTTGTAGGCCCAGTAGCGGCGGCTGCCATCGGCCGCGATCAGCTCGATGACACCGGCATCGGTATGGTTGCTCTCGATCCGCGCAAGGTAGGCCTTGAAGGCATCGCGCTTCTCCGGCGGCATCAGGTCGCACAGGCTGCGGCCGACCATCTGGCTTTCGGAGAAGCCCAGCGACTGCACCGCCGCTGGATTCACCGAGGTGAGCGTGCCGTCCAGCGTGTGCGTGCAGATCAGGCCCAGGCTGTAGTGGAACAGGCGCCGGTAGCGCACTTCGCTGGCTTCCAGCGCATCCAGCACCGCGCGTTCCTCGGTGATGTCCTGGATGGCGCCGACCAGGCGTGGCCGTCCCTCCACCTGCTGGCGGCTGCCGACCACGCGGGTCCAGATCGCACGGCCATCGGCGGTGGTCATCGGCAACTGCACTTCCCAGGGCGTGCCGGCCTCGACGCAGCGCTTGACCGACGCCTCGATGATGGCGCGGCTGTCATCGCGGTAGAAGGACAGGGCGCTGTCCAGGGTTGGCTGGTAACTGGAGCGCACGCCGTGGATCTGCTTGGTCTCGCGGGTCCAGCGCACCTCGTTGCTGGTCAGGTCCAGTTCCCAGCCGCCCACCTTGGCGGCGGTGTTGGTACGTTCCAGGAAATCCTCGCTGCGCTTGAGGTCGCTGTGCAGGTGCTGGGCCTGGTCGACCTTCTGCAGCAGCGCGGCGCGCTGTTCCAGGACCTGGGTGGTCACACGGCCCAGGTGCACCATCAGTTCGCGCTGCGAGGGCGAGAGCACGCCGGGCATCGTATCGAGCAGGCACAGGGTGCCGATGCGGGCGCCATGCGCGGTGCCAAGCGGGATGCCCGCGTAGTGGCGTATGCGTGGGCCGCCGGTGACCAGCGGATTGGCCGCGAACAGCGGGTCCTGGCGCGCATCGGGAATCTCCATCAGCGCGTCGCGCTCGATGGCATGCGTGCAGAACGAAATGTCGCGCGGGGTTTCGCTGGTGTTGGGCAGGCCGATGTTGGCCTTGAACCATTGCCGGTGCTCGGCAACGATGGAAATCAGCCCCATCGGCATGCCGGTCGCCGCCTGGGCGGCGGCGACGATGGCATCGAAGACGGGTTCTGAGGGCGTGTCGAGCACGCCCAGGCGATCGATCTCACAGAGTCTGAAAGCTTCATCCATAACTGGCGCGCTGGCTTCTGTCGGGAAGGGCGGGGCAGGCCCCACGCTAGTGGGGCAAGGGTTAGCATCGTGCGTTCCCGGGTGATGTCCGCGTGATGCTGGTTGCAGCTGCCTCAGTTGTTCTGCTTCAGCGCGGCCTGGCGTGCAGCAAAGACTTCCGGGGTCTGCGGCTTGACGAACAGTGCCACCAGTTCGGGAAATTCGCCCTTGACCGCTGTCTCGATACGGGTGATGCAGGCTTCGATCTGCGGCGTACGCCGGTCGTCCTCGAACTCCGCGCTGAGCATGGCCACCACCTGCTCGGGCCCCATCTGCATGGTCGTCACGCCGTTGGCACGCAGCAGGTCAGGATCGGTGACCGCCACGGCCATGATCCGCTTCGCCACCGCCGGGTGGGCCGGCTCGCCCACCAGCAGGCCCTTGGTTTCCCGCGCCAGCAGGAAGGCGGTCACCGCGAGCACGGCCGCGATGCACAGGGAGGCCACGCCATCGAGCATGGGCATTTCCAGCAGCTGCGCGGCCAGCAGGCCGGCCAGGGCGAAGCCCAGGCCCAGCAGCGCGGCGCTGTCTTCCAGCAATACGGTGAACGTGGAGGGATCCTTGCTGCGCCGGAAGGCTTCGAAGTAGCCCATGCGCCCCTTGCTGCGGCGGAACTCGCGCAGGGCGATGTACCACGACGTGCCCTCGAACAGCAGCGACACGCCCAGTACCGTGTAGCTGAGGCCATGGTTCGTGGCCGGCTGCGGGTGGCGGATGTGCTGGATGCCTTCGTACGCCGATACGCCCGCACCGGCGGCAAACACCAGCAGGGCGACGATGAAGCTCCAGAAATACAGCTCACGCCCGTAACCGAAGGGGTGCAGCGTGTCGGGCGACTTCTCCGCACGGTGCAGGCCGTACAGCAGCAGGATTTCGTTCAGGGTGTCGACCAGCGAATGGACGCCTTCGCTCAGCATGGCCGAGCTGCCGGAGATGCCGGCAGCGATGAACTTGGCAATGGCGATGGCGAGGTTGCCGAACAGCGCGGCGTAGACGACCAGGCGTGAGCCCGTGGGAGCGGCCATGTGAGGGGGCAGATGGAACGGACACCCCATGGTGCGATGGGGGGTGTCCGTGCGGCGTATACGGCTCGCTCAGCGCTGCCTCGGGTTGAGATAGATGCGGGTTCCGTCCGATTCGCGCCGGCCCGACCAGCGCCCGCCACCGCTGGGACGGAAGCGGGCGATGACCTGGTTGTTGGTGTCGGTCAGCAGCAGCTGGTTGCCGGACAGCAGCCAGCGGTTGACCGAGAAGAAGCCATCGGGGCAGCCGGCCGGCACCCACGCGCCATAGCCGCCGAACCATTGGCTGTCCTTCAGCGTGATGGTGCAGCTGGAGCCGTTTTCCTGGCCCAGGGTCCAGTCACCAAACAGATCGCTGTCGCGCACCGACCAGCCGCCATGGTGGCGGTCGCTGCCCCAGTCGTCGCGGTTGTCGTCGTGGTAGCCGATGTCCACCTCGGCGCCGGAACTGCGGCTGCGCGACTCCGAGTGCGAGTTGCCGCTGGTCGTGGTCTCGGTGGTCATCGAGCCCATGTTGCCGAAGTCCGTATTGGACTGGGTCGGGTCGCCGCTGTCGTCCTGGCCTGTGCCGTTGTTCGACTGGGTGGTCGTAGTGGTCTGCGAGCTGCTGGTGGCTTGCGTACTGGTCGTGTCCTGGCCAAAGCCGAACGATGCGTCCTGGGCCATGGCGGTGGCGGGGAGGGCAAGGCTGCACAGCGCCAGCAGCCCGTAGTGCGGGAAGAGCTTGGCCATCGTCGAATCCTCGTTGGAGAACGCTGGAACCGCTGATCTGCGTGTGGGGCGGCAGCCTGCCGCGACGGCGGAGCATAGCGCCGGCCCGACGGGGGCGGCGTGAGGGCCGTGTGCAGGCCTGGCGGGGCCGCGGCCAGCGCATCGTGAACAGGGCTGCCCGTGGCGGGGGATACACTGCATGCCCACCCCAGCGGGGCAGGCCCCGATGTCCGCAGCAGAACCAGGCCAGGCCATGCGGCAACGGGCACTGCAGGAGTGCCGGGCCATCACCGCGACCCTGTCGTCCATGGATGATCCGCACGCCTCGATCCACGCGGCGCGCAAGGCGATCCGCCGCCTGCGGGCGCTGCTTGGCCTGGTGCAGCATCCGGCGCTGGACCTGGAGGACGCGGACCGGCGCCTGCAGCGCCTCGGCGACAGCCTGTCGGACCTGCGCGATGCCCAGGTGGTGGTGCAGGCTGCGGTCTACCTGCAGGACAGCCATGCCGCAGACGCGTGGCCGGCCATCATCGCCCGGCTCACCCAGCGCCGCGACCGGCTGCTGCAGCAGAGCCTGCAGCGCGATCCCGGGTTCGAGCGGCGGTTGCGCCGCGTGAGGATCGTGCAGGAGCAGCTTGCGAAGCAGCCTTGGGGGAAGCTGCGGCGTTCAGCGCTGCGCAGCAACCTGGAGGGCAGCCAACGGCGGGCCGAAAAGGCCACCCAGCGTGCGAGCGACGATGGCGGGGCCGAGGCGATTCATCGCTGGCGGCGCAAGGTCCGCCGCCTGCGCATGCAGCTGGACGTGGCACACGCACTGCATCTGCACGCTGGGAAACGGCAAGCGTCGGGTGGCGATGCGAAGGCCCTGCACCGGCTCAGTGATGCGCTGGGGCAGCAGCAGGATCTGCAGCTGCTGCGCGACCTGGTCAGGGCGATGCCTGCCGCTCATGGCAAGGCGCGGGTGCTCGAGCAGCTGCGCAGCGCGCAGCAGGCAGGGTAATGGAAGGATCCACGCAGCCGTGGTAGCGCCAGGCCATGCCTGGCGGATGCCATCAGGTGCCGCTGCGTTCGCCGGGCGTGGCCCAGCGCTACCGGTCGTCGTTGCGTCGGTAGCGAAGGGATCGACGCAGCCGTGGTAGCGCCAGGCCATGCCTGGCGGATGCCATCAGGTGCCGCTGCGCTCGCCGGGCGCGGCCCGGCGCTACCGGTCGTCATTGCGGCGGCGCATCGATCCATCCTGCGGCGAGCGCGGCGCGCAGATCGTCCGCGTCGTCGATATCACGAAGGGACGTATCGCTGATGCAGAGGGCGACGCCCGGGGTCTGCCGCAACCGGCGACCGAAACCGCGGTCACCACCGCTCTCCGGCAGGCCGCTGAACCATGCGGCGGGGACAACAGCCGGCGAGCCCGGCACGCCGCCTTCCAGCGTGGCAGCGCAGCGGCACGGCGTGCTGGCCGCAGCAGCGAGCAGGGCGCGAAGATGTGCTGCATGGAGGCGGGGCTGGTCACAGACCAGGACCAGCACGTGGCGGGCGGTGCCGAGGTGCGGCGCTGCCAGCCGGAGACTGCTGCCGATGCCCAGCGCGGGCGCGGGATTCTCCACCTGGACGGCGCGCAGTCCGCTCAGTTCCGAACCGAAGGCGGGGCCCTGCGGCGTCACGACGATCAGGACATCCGGATCTGTTTCAGAGGCGAGCCGCGCCGCACGCCGCAACAATGATTCGCCATCGACCTGCAACCACTGCTTGGGTCGGCCCAGGCGACGGCTCAGCCCGGCGGCGAGCACTACGGCCGCGTGGCCGCTCACGTATTGCCCAGTGCGCTGCCGTGACGCCATGCCTGCAGCTGGGCGGTGATGCTCAGGGCGATGGCTTCAGGCCCCCGTCCGCCCAGTGCGAGGCCGATGGGGGAGCGCAGCCGGGAGTGCAGTGCGGCGCGCGTATCTGCGTCCAGCACCTTGAACAGATCCTCCCTGCGCTGTCGGGGGCCAAGCAATCCGATGAAAGGGATCCTTGATCGGGAAAGCAATCGCAACGCATCCAGGTCCAGCTCGAAGTTGTGGTGCATGACCAGCGCTGCATCCACCTGGTGGCCTGCTTGTGCCTCGTTCTTCTGTTGCAGCGACGGCAGGCGCGCCTGCCACGCACTGCGCGGCTCCACGATCTGTATCAGCCAGCCCTGGTCTTCCAGCATTGGCACCAGCGTCGCGGCCTCAGGCCCGGCGCCATGCAGCTGTACCAGCGGTGGCCGGTGCCACTGCAGGCGCCAAGCGCGGGTGTCGATGGCCTCGTCGCTGTCGAGCACCGGCAGTTGGATGCTGAACGAAGATCCAGCACAGCGACCGTCGATACGACCCTCGGTTGCCAGGGACAGGTGCAGGCTGTCACGGCCCTGCAGCCAGACATCCAGGCAGCCTGCCAGGCCCGGCAACCGGTGCAACGGCAGCAGTGCGATCCACTGGCAGCCGCGACAGCCCACGGCGTTGCCGGAGAACAGCGCCGCATCATCGCGGGTATCAATCTTTACCCAGGTGACGCGTCCTTCCGCTGCAACCCTGCAGGCCGCACGTGCGAGTTCCGGCTCGAGGCAGCCACCACTGAGCCAGCCGATCTGTTCGTCGCCGGCAAACAGCACGCAGGTCCCCGCACGGCTGTAGGTCGAGCCCTCGGTCTGCACCACGATGGCCAGCACCGCCGGAGAGCGCATGCGCGCGGCATCGGCAGCAGCACGCAGCACGGGCCGTGCATTGCCCGTTTCAAGGTCCAGGGGTGCGGGAAAAAACGCCGTTGTCATGCGAGGTCCGGCAGGCCTGCCAGCAGCTTGTCCAGCGTCAGTGGGTAGTTCCTGACCCGTACACCGGTTGCGTTGTAGACGGCGTTGGCGATGGCGGCACTGACACCACACAGACCCAGCTCACCGACGCCCTTGGCTTTCATCGGGGATGACACCGCATCTGCCTCGTCGAGGAACACGACCTCCTGGTGCGGCACATCGGCATGCACGGGAACCTCGTAGCCTGCAAGGTCATGGTTGACGAAGAAGCCCAGGCGCGGGTCGACGATCAGTTCCTCCGACAGCGCAGCGCCGATGCCCATCGTCATCGCGCCGATGACCTGGCTGCGTGCCGTCGTGGGATTCAGGATGCGTCCCGCAGCGCAGACGGCCAGCATCCGCCGGATGCGCGTTTCGCCCGTCGCGACATCAACGCCGACCTCGACGAAATGCGCAGCGAAGGTGGATTGCTGGAATTTTTCCTGCAGGGTGTCAAATTCGATGCTGTCCTCGGCAACCAGTTCGCCGCTGCGGGTCGCCTCCGTCAAGGCAGCCCGCCGTTGCCCATCGATGACATGGCCATCCTCGAACCGTGCCACGGACGGATCCATTTCCAGCGCGCTGGCAACCTTGGTCCGCAATGCCATGCAGGCCGCGTAGACACCGGCAGTAGAACTGTTCGCACCCCATTGGCCGCCAGAGCCGGCGGCAACCGGAAAGCGCGAGTCGCCCAGCTTCACGGTGACCTGGTCCAGGGGAACGCCCAGCATTTCGGCGGCGGTCTGGCCGATGATGGTGTAACTGCCTGTACCGATATCGGTCATGTCGGTCTCGACGGTCACGCGGCCATCAGTGGACAGGCGCACGCGCGCGCCGGACTTCATCACCAGGTTGTTGCGGAAGCCGGCGGCCACACCCATGCCGACCAGCCAGCGTCCATCGCGGCTGCTGGCAGGGGCAGCGTTGCGACGCTCCCAACCGAAGCGCGAGGCACCGGATTGCAGGCACTGCACCAGCTGGCGCTGCGAAAATGGGCGTGACGGGTCGCTGGGGTCGACCTGGGTGTCGTTGCGGATGCGGAACTCGATCGGATCCAGCCCGACCTTCTCTGCCATCTCATCCATGGCGATTTCCAGGGCCATCAGTCCGGGCGTCTCGCCGGGCGCGCGCATCGCGTTGCCTTCGGGCAGATCCAGTGCGGCCAATCGCATGGCGGCCAGCCGGTGCGCGCCGGCGTACAGGAAGCGGGTCTGCTGCACGGCTTCCTCAGGCGAGCCCCCCGCCAGGTTGCCTGACCACGATTCGTGTCCGATGGCGGTCAACGTTCCGTTCGGGGACGCGCCCAGCCGGATGCGCTGGATGGTGGCCGGGCGGTGGGTCGTGTTGTTGGCGACCAGCGGGCGTTGCAGCGCCACCTTGACCGGGCGCTTCGCCGCGCGTGCCGCGAGCGCTGCGAGCAGGGCATCGGAGCGCAGGAACAGCTTTCCGCCAAAGCCTCCGCCAATGTAAGGCGATACCAGGCGGACGTTGTCCTTGGGGATGCCCAGAGTCCTGGCCAGGTCCGTACGGCCCCAGTCGATCATCTGGTTGGACGTCCACACGGTCAGGTGGTCACCGTCCCACGCCGCCAGCGTTGCATGCGGCTCCATCATGGCGTGTGACTGGTCAGGGGTGTGATACGTCGCATCCAGGGTGATGTCGGCCTGCTGGAACGCCTTTTCGAAGTCGCCCACCCGGGCATCGGGCTCGGGAGTCTTCAATGACGACTCATCCTTGCGGGCCGCAGCCAGGTCGAATGAACCGTGCCGCGGTGCGTAGCGCACGCGGACCTTGGCGGCCGCCGCGCGTGCCTGCTCGAAGGTCTCGGCAACCACCACCGCCAGCGCCTGGTGGTAGTGGCTGATCGTCGGGCCACCGAGCAGCGGCGCGGCGTTGCGCTTCACGCGCTGCAGCGGCCCGGCATTGTCGGCAGTGACGATGGCCAGCACGCCCGGCGAGCGGTGGGCGGGCTCGAGGTCCAGTGAAGCGACGGCTCCGGCGGCGATCCCTGCACCCACCACCACGCCGTAGGCCGGTGTCTCGGGCAGTGCGTCATGCCATTCGTAAGCGTAGGTCGCCTTTCCGGAGACCTTCAATGGACCGTCGATGCGCGGGTGCGGTTGCCCGACGATCTTCTCTGCATCGATGGGATTGGTACCAGCAGGCGTATTGAACTTCATGCGCGCGCCCTCAGGTCATGCAGGATGGATGCCAGCGTGCGTTCGGCCAGTACCGCCTTGAAGTGGTTCTGGCCGGTCGGTGCCGCACCCAGCAACAGCGACGACATGACGGCCGAGGCTCCCTGCGGCAGTGCGGCGTCGGCGGCGTCGCTGCGCCATGGCTTGTAGGCCACGCCGCCCAGCGCGACGCGTCCGCTGCCATCGGCCTGCACGATGGCCGCAACCGAAACAAGCGCGAACGCGTACGATGCGCGGTCACGCACTTTCCGATAGACATGGGTGCCACCTGCCGGGGGTGGCAGGATCACCGCCTGGATCAGCTCGCCTCGCAGCAGCGTCGTCTCCAGGTGTGGGGTTGTTCCGGGTGGGCGGTACAGGGCATCCAGCGCAATGCGCCGACGGGTGCCGTCGGCACGCAGTGTTTCTACCGACGCGCCCAATGCCATCATCGCCACGGCCATGTCACTGGGATGCGTGGCGATGCAGTCTGCGCTGCCACCGATGATCGCCAGCTGCCGGCTGGCGCCTTCCACTGCGGCACAGCCGCTGCCCGGCAGGCGCTTGTTGCAGGCCTGGGCCGTATCGTAGAAGTACGGGCAGCGCGTGCGTTGCAGAAGATTGCCTGCCGTGGTTGCCTTGTTGCGCAGCTGCCCCGAGGCACCAGACACCAGCGCCCGGGTCAGCAGAGCGTAATCGCGGCGCACGCGTGCGTCTGCGGCCAGGTCGGTATTGCGCACAAGTGCACCGATCCGGAGGCCGCCATCGGCCGTCGCTTCGATGCCGTCCATGCCCAGCCCGTTCACATCGATCAGATGCGTCGGTGTTTCCACTTCCAGCTTCATCAGGTCCAGCAGGTTGGTGCCCCCGGCGATGAAGCGTGCGCCCGGCGCGCGCGTGGCGGCGGCAATGGCCTCGGCCGCGCTGCCGGGGCGTTCATAGGTGAAGGCCCTCATGAGCGCTTCCCCGCGGCATCCTGGATCGCGTCGATGATGTTGGAGTACGCGCCGCAGCGGCAGATATTGCCGCTCATCCGCTCGCGGATCTCTTCAGGTGTCAGTGCCGCAGGCGCGTCCAGGCGTGCAGTGACGTGGCTGGGGACACCGCGCTCGATTTCGTCCAGCACCGCAACGGCCGAGCAGATCTGGCCCGGCGTGCAGTACCCGCACTGGAACCCATCATGCTTGACGAAGGCGGCCTGCATGTCGCTGAGGTTGCCGGGTGATCCCATGCCCTCGATGGTGGTGATGCTGGCGCCCTCATGCATCACGGCCAGGGTCAGGCATGCATTGATGCGGCGGCCGTCCACCAGCACGGTGCAGGCACCGCACTGCCCGTGGTCGCAGCCTTTCTTCGTGCCGGTCAGCTGCAGGTGCTCACGCAGCGCATCCAGCAAGGTGACGCGGGTATCAAGCAGCAGTGAGCGGTTCGCACCGTTCACCTTGAAGGTTACCTGCGAGGTGACCGGGGCACGTGCCGCGGAACGATCGGGCTCGGCGGCGGCGGCGACAGCGGCCGGCATGGCCATGGTCGTGGCCGAGCCCGCACTGAGCTTGAGCATGTCGCGGCGCGTGAGCGGAAGCTTGGAAGGGGGATTCATCGTGACTCCGCTGGCTGCAGTCGGCTGACGGGATTGCGTGTCAGCATGGCCGCGCGGCGGTGGGCGGGTGGTGAAGCTCCGCCCTGCTACCCGTTCAGCTTGCTTGCTGTGAGGGTGGATGGCCAGATGATGACAGCACCGCGCGCACCCGCGTGGCCAGTTCGCCGATGGTGAAGGGCTTGCCGATCAACTGCACGTTCGCGTCGAGCACGCCATCGTCGACCAGCGCATTGCGGCTGTTGCCGGTGGCGAACAGCACCTTCAGGTGCGGATGCCGCGCCAGTGCCTGGTCGGCCAGCTGCCGCCCGTTGACCCCGGGCATCACCACGTCGGTGAACAGCAGGGCGATGTTGGGATGCGCCTGCAGCAGGTGCAGGGCGCTGGCGGCACCATCGGCCGACAGCACCTGGTAGCCCAGTTCGGACAGCGCATCGACCGAGAACGCGCGCACCGCCGCGTCGTCGTCCACGACCAGGATCTGCTCCGCGCCACCACCCGACAGCGGGGCTGCAACGGTTGCGGCCGCCGGCAGTGCGTCCACCTCGGCCAGCAGGCGCGGCAGGTAGATCACCACGGTGGTGCCCGCGCCCGGCGTGGACTGCAGGCGGACGTGGCCGTTGGACTGCTGTACGAAGCCGTAGACCTGCGACAGACCCAGGCCCGTGCCCTGGCCGACGGGCTTGGTGGTGAAGAACGGATCGAACGCGCGCGCCATCACGTCCGCCGGCATGCCGCTGCCGGTGTCGGTCACCGCGATGCGCACATAATCGCCGGTGGGAATGCCACCGTGCTCGGCCACGTCTGCCAGGTCGATCTGGCAGTTGCTGGTCTGCAGCTGCAGGCGGCCACCGCCCGGCATGGCATCACGCGCGTTCACGGCCAGGTTGAGGATGACGTTCTCCAGCTGGTTGGCATCGGCGTGCGTCCACCACTGGCCGCCGCCCAGCACGGTTTCCAGGATGACGCTGCTGCCGAGCGAGTGCACCAGCAGGTCGGTCATGCCGGCCACCAGGTGGTTCACGTCCAGGGCAACCGGCTGCAGCGGCTGCTGCCGCGAGAAGGCCAGTAGCCGCTGGGTCAGCTGGGCAGCGCGCTGGGCGCCATCCAGGGCCATTTCGATGTAGCGCACCGCGCGGGCATCGCTGTCGCCGATGCGCAGGGCCAGCAGGTCCAGCGGGCCGATCACCGTGGCCAGCATGTTGTTGAAATCATGCGCGATGCCGCCGCTGAGCTGGCCGACGGCTTCCATCTTGCGGCTCTGCCGCAGCGCGTCCTCCACCCGCATGCGCTCGGCCACTTCGGCACGCACCCGCGCTTCGAGCTGCTCGTTGAGCTCGCGCAGGCGCGCGTCGGCGGCCTTGCGCGCGGTGATGTCGATGGCCACGCCCAGCATGCGCACGCAGCGCCCGGCCTCGAAGATGCCTCGGCCCTTGGCCGCGACCCAGCGCACGATGCCATCTTCCTTGCCGACCGTGCGGTACTCCACGTCGTAGCTGGCGCGCCGCTGTGGATCGGCGGAGGCCTCGAGCGCCGCCAGCGTTGCGGCACGGTCATCGGGGTGCAGGCCGGTACGGAAGTCATCGAAGGTCACCTCCGCATCGGAGGAAATGCCGAACATTGCCTTCGTGCGCGCAGGCCAGAGCAGGATGTTCTGCACCAGGTCGAGATCCCACAGCCCAAGCTCGCCTGCTTCGGTGGCCAGGCGCAGGCGTTCCTCGCCTTCGGCCAGCGCGGCTTCGGCGGCCTTGCGCCCGGACAGGTCGAGCATGGCACCGATCATCCGCAGCGGGCGCCCATCGGCATCGCGCAGCACCGCGCCACGGTCGAGCACGGCGGCATAGCTGCCGTCGGCGCGGCGGAAGCGGTACTCGCCGTTCCAGGTCGTGCCATCGCCGTCGATGACGGCATGGATGTTGCGGTCGATGCGGTCGCGGTCTTCGGGATGGATGTGGTCCAGCCACCACTGCGCGCTGGTCTCCATCATCGGGTGCCCGAACAGGCTGGACAGTGCTTCGTTCCAGACCACGTGGCCGTCGACCATGCGCCAGTCCCACACCGCATCGTTGGTGGCCTGTGCCGCCAGGCGGTAGCGTTCCTCGAGGTCGAGGCGGTCGGCCTCGGCGGACTTGCGGTCGGTGATGTCCAGCGAGGTGCCGACCAGGCCGATGACCTCGCCATTGCCGTTGCGCAGTGGCGCCTTGGTCGACAGCCACCATGCGCGGCGTCCATCGGAGAAGTTGATCTCTTCTTCGAGCTGCTCGCCTTGTCCGCTGGCCATGATCCGCTCATCGGTCGCCATGACCGCCGCGGCCTGCGCCGGGTCGGCCAGCAGCTCGGCATCGGTGCGCCCGACATACTCCGCGGGCGTACGCCCGATCAGTTCGGTGGTGCCGCTGTTGCCGATCAGCAGGCGGCCCTGGCGGTCCTTGGCGTACATCACGCCTGGCGCGGCCTCCACGAAGGAACGCAGCAGGGCCTGGGCCTGGTCGCGCTCGGCCTGCACCCGCAGGCGCTCATCGATATCGATCAGGACGCCGGGAAAGCTTTTCGCCCGCCCATGCTCATCCAGATCGACGCGGCCGATGCTTTCCAGCCAGTGGTATCGGCCATCGGGGCCCTGCGTGCGGTACTGGTGGGCGAAGCGGCCACCGTGGCGCACCGCGTGCTCGATGGCGGCCACGAGGCCGGGCAGGTCATCAGGATGGACCGTGCCCAGCACGTCGTGCAGCTGCAGCTTGCGCTGGGCCAGCGCCGGGTCGAGGCCAAACGCACGCGCCAGCGCTTCGTCCACGGTCAGCTGGTCGCGCGGAACATCCCAGAACCATGTGCCGACGATGGCGCCTGCAGCCAGCGCCATGTTCACGCTCTCGGTGGCATGGGCGGCTTGGGGCAGGGAAGCGGGAGGCTGGTTCACGCACGATCTCGAGCGACGGGACACTGCCTGCCGCGGTCAGCGGCAGGCAGATCAAGGGCCGCCAGTCTAGATCAGTCGCTTGTCACGGTAGCGTGGTGCCGGCTCAACTGCCGCCGGGTTTCACCCGCATCACGCGTTTGCGGTACTCGTAGACGTTGTCACCGCGCACGCGCCGTTCCTGCGTGCCGGTGATCGAATCCACGCGTCTGTCCGAGCCGGTGACCGGCTTGGCGTCGATCGCGGTTTCGCGTTCGAACGAATGCGATTTGTCGGTATTGCGGTAATAGCGGTACAGCGCCCAGTACAGCGCCGTAGCACCGGCCGGGCCGGCCGCCAGCAACCAGAGACCACTGTCGTCACTCATGTTGTCGCCACCAGGAAGGCAATTGCGAGGGCTTCGATGACGGTGCCGGTGGCCAGGGCGGCCAGCAGCATCTTCCACTGCTGCACCGGCACGCTGCCCATGGTTTCGCCGGTACGGCCGTTCACCGCGATGTAGTGCAGCATGCCGCCTTTGGCGCCGGGCTGGTGGTAGGAGTACAGCCATACCGGCAGGTACATCGACACCCAGCGGGTGCCATGCACGTCCAGCTGTTCCTGTTCCCAGCGCACGCCACGGTCGTAGCGGCGCACGCTGGCCTGGACCTGGGCACGGGCGATCGACAGCAGCTGGTCCTCCAGCCGCGGGCGCAGCTTCTCCACATCCAGGTTGCGCTTCTCCGAGGTGAAGCCGGCCAGGTAGGACGCGTTCCATTTGACCGCGTTCTTGGTGTCGAACGGCAGGATGGTGTTGATGATGTTGTTGGTATTGGTCTGCGTGTCGAGATTGCCGCGCTCGGCAGAGGATTCCAGCGGCAGGTCGTCGACGGTGAAATCGACCTGGCGCTCGACCTGGTAGATGTCCGCGTCGTAGTAGGTCTGCTTGTTCTTCTCGGTACCGCGGGTGTATTCGCGGGTCTTGATCTCGCCCTTGCCGGCCACGGCCGCGCTGACGTTGCTGTCCACGATCATGTAAGGCAGGTACACGCCCACCACGTTTTCCGGGGTGAACTGGTCCTTGAACGCCTTCAGCGCGAACATCCGCCGCTTGTCGACGAACTGGCGGATCCGCGCGACGGCGTCGTCCTTCTTGATGTGGAAGGGCAACACCGCATCGGGCACGGCACCGTTGCTGATCTGCTCGTTCACGCCGAACACGTGGCGGCACCAGTGGCAGCGTGCGGTCATCGTGCTCTCGGTGTTGACGGTGACCTCGGCGCCGCAGCCGCTGCACTTGAAGGTCATCAACGCAGAGGTGTCGGCGTCGATGTTACGCGCGCCGGAGGCGATGACGGTGCCCTGCAGCTGGTCCAGCGCTTCACCCAGCCCGAATTCCTCCTCCACCCGCGCACCGTGCCACTCGTGGCGGCAGTAGAGGCAGACCAGGATGTCGGTGCCAAGCTTGGGGCGGATGTCGGTGGCGCCGCACTTCGGGCAGCGGTTCAGGCCGTCCTTCAGCTCGCTGGCGGAGGTGTCGATGGCCAGCGGATCGGGGGCCTCGACGTCATCACGGATGGCCTGCGGCAGCGTGCTGGTATCCAGCGGGAAGCTGCCGGGCAGGGGCGGGACGTCCTGCGGCGAACCCGGGCCGTCCAGCTTCGCCGCCGGCAGGGGCGGGGGCGAAGCGGGATCGGCCTGGGGCAGCGGCGGAGGGCCGTTTCTGGGGTCGGACATGGTGTCTGCGCGCCCTGCGTCTTACAGGCCCAGCGCCTTGGCCTTCAGCGCGTCGTAGTCGTCCTGCGTGATCAGGCCCAGGTCCAGCATTTCCTTGGCCTTCTTCAGCTTGGCCACCGGATCATCGGCCGCCGGTGCAGCGGGCTGCTGCAGGTTGCCTGCGCCGAACATGCCCGACGCCATGCCGACACCGACCAGGCCTGCCGCGCCGCCGTTCTCCCCGGCCGACTGGATGCCCTGGGCGACACTGGCCTGCAGGTTGGAATTGCCGCGCGAACCGGACAGCGCATCGGCGCGCTGCACGGTCTTCAGCAGTTCACGGGTGTTGGCGTCGTACTCGATCGAAACGATGGCGGTCTTGACGATGGCCAGGCCACGGTCGGACTGCCACTGGTAAGCCTGCTCGACCGCGGCCGACAGGCTGTGGGCGAAGCCGATCGAATCCTGCTGCAGCTTGGTGATGCGGTTGCCCTTGGCCGGGTCGTTCGTATACAGGCTGAACGCCGGTGCCAGCGAACCCACCACCTCATTGAACAGCTGGGTGGCGGCGGCATTGTCCATGTCGGTGAAGTCGAACACCTGGCCCGGACGCAGGTAGCTGGCCGGCACGAAGTTCTTCACGAACAGGATCGGGTCGACGATCTTCAGCGTGTACGAGCCACGGGTGACCGCGCCGACCTGGGTGTTGAGGAAGCCATCGTCCCAGTAGATTTCAGACTGGGTGCCGAACCGGTTGTCGGGCAGTTCCTTCAGCGAGACGAAGAAGGCGGCCTGCTGCGAGCCCGGCTGGCCACCGAACTTGAAGCGTTCCCAGCTCTGCTTGATGAAGGTGCTGACCAGGCCATCGCCGGCGAAGATCGACTGCGAATTGAGATCGTCCGAACGCCATTCGTAACCACCGGCTTCGGCCACGAAGGCGGTGATGGCGCCGTCCTGGAACAGCAGCAGGCCGTAGCCTTCAGGCACGATGATCTTCGAGCCGTTGCTGATGATGTTGGACGAGCCGCTGGTGTTGGAGCCGCGCCCGGCGTTGGTGCCGTTCGGCACGGCCGCGAACAGCGCCGCCGTCGATGGCAGGCCCGTCGGCACGGTGTAGAAGTCCTTCCACTGGTCGGCCAGAACACCGCCCACTGCACCTTTGACCGCCTGTACCAGACCCATGACCTGCTCCCTGTGGTTACCGGACAGGCACCGTGCCTGTCGTGCTCGGCTGACTATAGAGGAGCGGGGCGGTGCCTCGCCACCGGTGCCGCAGGCGCGCATTCATGCACGGCAGGCCAGACAGAACCGGCAGGAAAGGGCGGGACACGCGCCCGCCCGGAGTACTTACGCCATGGCGCGAGTGATCAGCCCGTAGCCGATGAGCATGACCAGCAGGGCCGGCAGCGTCACGAACGACGCGATCATCCAGCGCAGTGCCTTGCGCGAGGCGATGGACGCCGGGCCGGTCTGGCCGATTGCATTGAGTGACGAGGTCTTGTTGGCGTAGACGGTGGCGACGATGCCGAACGGCCAGAAGCCACAGAAGATGCTCAGGACGGCCAGGAACAGGTAGTCCTTGGGCGGAACGGCGGGTGCTGCGATCTCCATGAAAACGATTTCTCCTTGATGGGGGCGGGATTATGCCGCAGCCCCATCGTCGCCGCACAGGGCGCTGTGGCGATCAGCGCACCGATTGCGGCACCCGTCGCAGTTTGCTTGTGTCATAGCCCATTGCGGCGATACGGTCGACCGCCGCCTGGTAGTCCTGTGGCGACACCTGCGGGGTGCGGGCCATGTACCAGACGTAGTCGCGCTTGCTGCGGCCGACGATGGTCTGCTGATAGCCCTCGTCCAGCCAGGCGATGATGTACTCGGCCTGGATGGGCCAGACGAACTGCATGCCCCAGACCGCACCGGCACCTTCCTTCTCGACCCGGCCAACCGGATGCATGCTCTTGAAGGGCGCATCGAAGCTGCCCTTGCGGTAGGTGAACGTGGTGCGGATGCGCCCATCGGGCTGCAGGGCGTAGCTTTCCACCGCATCAAAGGCTTTGCGCTCGGGCCAGGACGGGATGTGGGCGATCACGTACCAGTCACCCATGAAGCGCGGCACGTCCACCGATGCCGCACGGGGCAGCGGCCGGGTGTCCTGGCTGCTGCAGCCGGCGCCGAACAGGGCCACGGCCAGCAACGAAAGCAGGGGCAGGGTGCGCATGGCGTGGCTCCTTCAGCGTGGGCGGAACAGGTAGTGGGCGACCAGCCACTGCTGGCCATCGTCATAGCCGAACAGTTCGGCGCAGGCCATCCAGAACATGCGCCAGCGCTGCCACCAGATGCGCGCCGCGGCCTCGCCGTAGGTGGCCTGCAGGATCGGCATCAGCGATCCGCGCGCCGCGTCCTGGTTGTCCAGCCAGTGGTTGGCGGTACGCTCGTAATGGGTGCCATCCAGCAGCCAGCGCTGGTCCAGCTGCAGGTGCTGCTGGAAGTGCAGCAGGGTGTCGGCGGCCGGCATCAGGCCGCCGGTGAAGAAGTGCCGCCCCATCCAGTTGTCATCGCCTTCCGTCTCGAACGGATACATCAGCGTGCGGTGGGCGAAGATGTGCACGAACAGCGCCCCGTCCGGGCGCAGCCAGCCGGCGATGCGCTGCAGCAGCTGCTGGTAGTTGCGCACGTGCTCGAACATCTCCACCGACACGCAGCGGTCGAATCGCGCTGCCGGCAGTTCCAGCAGGTTGACGTCGCGGGTGAGCACCTCGACGTTGCGCAGGCCGCGCGCCTGGCACTGGCCGAGGATGTGCTCGCGCTGGCTGTGCGAATTGGAGACGGCGGTGATGCGCGCATTGGGATAGCGTTCGGCCATCCACAGGGTCAGCGAGCCCCAGCCACACCCCAGCTCGAGGATGTCCTGCCCGTCGCGCAGGCCGGCGCGCTGCGCGTACAGCTCCAGCATTGCGTCTTCGGCCTGGTCCAGGGTTTCGTGACCGGTGCGGTAATAGCAGCTGCTGTACTTCAGGCGCTTGCCGAGGCAGGCCTGGAAGAACGCGGCAGGCACCTCGTAGTGCTGGCGGTTGGCCGCATCGACGTGCAGGGCCAGCGGACTGCCGGCGAGGTCGGCAATGCGGCGCTGGAAGCGCACGGACTGCGCGGCAAGGCCGCCCTCGGTTTCCTCCTGCAGGCGCTGCGCGCACTGGCGGCGGATGCCGGCCCGCAGGGCGACATCCGGGATCCAGCCGCGCTCGGCCCAGCCGGTCAGGCCGCCTTCGATCTGGACGGGGGGGTACAGCGTGCTGGCAGCGTTCATGGCGTGCGGTCCTGGGAAGGGGAGGTGCGGGGGAACCACGGGAAGAACATCGACGTGCTGCGCTGGTAGTCGCGGTAGTCCTCGCCGCGGCTGCGCAGGGCCTGCTTCTCGGTGAAGGGCACGCCGCTGAGGTAGCGCAGGAACAGGTACATCACCACCGGGCCGGACCAGGCCAGCCACCACAGCGGCGAGCCGACCGCGAGCAGCACGTAGGTAAACCAATGCAGCCATTCGAAGAAGTAGTTCGGGTGGCGCGAGTAACGCCACAGCCCCTGCCGACAGGTGCGGCCCTTGTTGGCCGGATTGGCGCGGAAGCGCGCGAGCTGGCGATCGGCCAGTGCTTCGCCGCCGACACTGAGCAGCCACACCGCCACGGCGGCCGCAATCCACGCGGCGTGACCGGTCGACGGGTTGCGCGCAACCGCCAGGAACGGCAGCGCGAACAGCACCACCAGCAGGGCCTGGGCCATGAAGAACCCGAAGATCTTTCCCTGGTGGCCGTTCCAGTGCCCGCGCAGGTAGCGGTAGCGGCCATCCTCGTCTTCACTGCGCACGCGGTGCCAGAGGTGCAGGGCGAGCCGGCTGCCCCACAGGCCACCCAGCACGGCCAGTGCGATGCGCGGCTGCAGTGCGCCATCGCCCAGCCAGGCCAGCAGCAGTGCGCCTGCCGCCACGCCCTTGGCCCACAGCACGTCGACCACGCCGATGTTGTGGTGCCGGCGCTGCCAGGCCCAGCCCCAGCACATCACCAGCACCGCGTAGAGCAGCACCCATCCAAGCAGGTTCATGCGCGAGCTCCCTTGTGAGCGTTCCTGTGTGCATTCATGCCGGTGTTGCCGGTGCCGCGCCGTGCCAGTGCGCACAGCAGTGGCAGCGCGATGCTCCAGCCCACTCCCAGCAGCAGCACGCCGTGCCAGGCGGGCGCAGCAAAGTGCACCGCCTGGAAACCGCGCGCGGCCGAGAGGTAGGCCAGCGGCGCCAGCAGCAGGCCGAACGCCACCGGCAACAGGCGATGGCGCTGCAGAAAGGCCATTGAACACGTCAACGTCATGGCGAAGGCCGCCCACAGCGCCATGATCCAGGGTGGTGGCGCCCAGCCCAGCGGTGCGGCGGCATAGCGCACGGTGCCGCTGGCGGCAGCGACCCCATCCACCAGCCAGGCGCAGGCGAGGGCAAGCAGCAGCAGGCGCAGTTCCAGCCGCGGCACGGGGCTGGTCAGCAGCTGGCTGGCGATGTACAGCGCCGCCGCCACCAGGGCCGGCCATTGCCAGCCACGGCCCGCGCCCGCCACTGCGCACAGCCAGACCAGCTGGTTGCCGAGCAGGTTGGCCCACGTGCGGCCCATCTCAGGCCTCGCCGCCTGCGGGCACGTCCGTGCAATAGCCCGGGCGCGCCAACAGCAGGTGCGATACGCCGATGGAGCGCTCCAGGAAGCCGCCCTCGCAGTAGGCCAGGTAGAACTCCCACAGTCGGCAGAAGCGCTCGTCGAAGCCCTGTGCCTGTACGGCGGCACGCTGGGCCAGGAAGCGCTGCCGCCAGGCGCGCAGGGTGAGGGCGTAGGAGTGGCCGAAATCCTGTTGCGCGACCAGCTGCAGGTCACTGGCCCGGGTCTTGGCGGCCATGATCGCGTTGATCGAGGGAATGAAACTGCCGGGGAAGACGAAGCGCTTGATGTAGTCGACGCTGCGCCGGGCCTGTTCGTAGCGGTGGTCCTCGATGGTGATCGCCTGCAGCAGGGCCACGCCCTCGGGCTTCAGCAGGCGCTGCAGGGTGCCCATATAGGTCTCGAGGAACTCGGCACCGATGGCCTCGATCATCTCGATGGAGACCAGCTTGTCGAACTGTCCCTGCAGGTCGCGGTAGTCCTGCATCAGCACGCTGACGCGGTCCTGCAGGCCAGCGTCCTGTACGCGCTGCACGGCCAGCGCATGCTGTTCGGCGGAAATGGTGGTGGTGGTGACGTGGCAGCCGTAGTTGCGTGCGGCATGCACGGCGAAACCGCCCCAGCCCGTGCCGATCTCCACCACGCGGTCGCCCGGCTGCAGGCGCAGCTGCTGGCAGATGCGGTCCAGCTTGCGGGTCGAAGCCACCTCCAGCGGCTCGTCGGCCTGCGCGTACAACGCCGAGGAATACATCAGGTCCGGTGACAGGAACAGGGCGAAGAAATCATTGCCCAGGTCATAGTGCGCGGCGATGTTGCGACGGCTGCCCTCGCGGCTGTTGCGGCGCAGGCGGTTCCAGCCACGCAGCAGCCAGCCGGCCGCGCGTGCGGGGCCGCGCTCCATGCCATCGAGCAGATCGCGGTTGCGCACCAGCAGGCGCACCAGTGACACCAGGTCGTCGCAGCGCCAATCACCATGGATGTAGCTTTCGCCGGCACCGACGCTGCCCTGCGCGGCCACCTTGCGGTAGAACGCCGGGTCGTCGATGGTCACCGTGGCCTGCAGGGGACCGTGGCCATTGCCCAGCAGCACCTCGCCGAAGGCATCGCGCACGCGCAGCTGGCCGTCCCGCAACGGGGCAAGCTGCGCCAGCAGGCGGCGGCGCAGGAAAGCATCCAGTGTGCCGGCGCGGGGCAGGGCCACCGAAGGCGTCAGGTTGTTCATCGCGGTTTCTCGGCAAGGGAAGGGTGGTCGTGCACAGGGTTGCGCTTCATCCACAGGCGCAGCGCCTGCCAGTGGATGGCCGCGACCACCTGCATGGTCATCAGCGGGTAGGCCAGCAGCACCCGGGCCAGGCCGCGGCCATCCAGAGGGCGGCGCTTCATCGACTGGGTGGCATCAAACTGGCGGACCCCGTCGCGCCATACCTGCATGTGCACGCGCAGCGCGTCGCCCGGTGCGCTGAAGCGCCAGTCGTAGCGACAGTCCATTGGCATGAAGGGCGAGACGTGGAAGCACTTGTCGAACTGCCAGCGCAGGCTGCCGCCTTCGTGCTGGGCCTGCTCGACCGGCAGCACGTAGGCATGCCGTTCCTTCCACGGGGTGTTGGTGATGTCGGCCACGATGCAGTCCAGCGTGCTGCCGTCAGCCTGGTAGCAGTAGTAGAAGCTGACCGGATTGAACACGTGGCCGCCGAAGCGCAGGTGCGCCAGCAGGCGCACCGGGCCGGCGGGACGGCGGCCCAGCACGGTGGCGGCGTGGTCGCGCACGGCATCGGCCAGCGGCACCCCGGCGGCGCCCAGATAATCACTGCGGCGGAATTCGGCCAGGTTGCGGCGGTTGACCGACCACAGCCAGCGCCCGGCGAAGACCTGGTCCAGCTCGTCCAGGTCAAGCAGCAGCTGCGCGACGGGATAGCGGAACGCGTGCGCATGCGGGTGGTGCCGCCGGTGCTGCACATGGCCGAAGTAGAGCGCACTGGCGGTCATGCGGTGGTCTCGGTCGGGCGCAGCGGCGATGCGATGCCGCTGCGGGAGCGCAGCGCGTCGACCGTGCGCCGCGCACTGGCGATGCCATCTTCATGGAAGCCCCAGCCCCAGTAGGCGCCGGCGAACCAGGTATGGCGATGGCCCTGGATCTCGCCCCAGCGCTGCTGCGCGCGTACCGCGGCATGGTCGTGCACCGGGTGCGCGTAATGCAGGCGGCGCAGCACCTTGGAGGGGTCGATGGCATCGCTGCGGTTGAGGGTCACCACCAGCGGCGTATCGCCGGGCAGGCCCTGCAGCAGGTTCATGCAGTAGCTGACCGTGCACGGCGCGTCCGGGTCGGCCGGCACGTGGGCGTTCCAGGCGGCCCAGGCCTTGCGGTTGCGTGGCAGCAGGGAGGCGTCGGTGTGCAGCACCGCCTCGTTGGCCTGGTAACGGATGGCGCCCAGCACGGCGTGCTCGACCGGGTCGGCATCGGCCAGCAGGGCCAGCGCCTGGTCGCTGTGGCAGGCAAGGATCACCTCGTCGAAGCCTTCGATGCCGGCGGAGCTGTGCACGCGCGCGCCCCAGGGCATGCGCTCGATCGCCCGGACCGGGGTTTCCAGCCGCTCATGCACGCGCCAGCGGCTGCGCAGGGCATCCACATAGCGTGCCGAGCCACCCTTGACCACGCGCCACGGCGGGCGGCCGGTCATCTGCAGCATCTGGTGGTTGGCCATGAACTGGACCAGGTAGCGTGCCGGGAAGTCCAGCACGGTAGCCGTTGGCGAAGACCACAGCGCCGACGCCATCGGCAGCAGATGTTCCTCCACAAACGCATCGCCGTAACGCTGCTGCCGCAGGTACTGGCCCAGCGTCGGGCCCTCGGCGTCGGCCAGCAGCAGCGGCGCATCGCGGTAGAAGCGCCGCAGGTCGGCCAGCATGCCCCAGAACCGCGGCGACACCAGGTTGCGGCGCTGGCAGAACAGCCCATCCAGCGAGGTGGCGTTGTACTCCACGCCGCTGCGCTCGCTGTGCATCGAGAAACTCATCGTGGTCGGCTGTGACGCCACGCCCAGCTCGTCGAACAGGGCGGTGAGCAGCGGATAGTGCTGGGGGTTGAACACGATGAAGCCGGTATCCACCGACAGCGGGCGCCCGTCCACGTCCACCCGATGGGTGTGGGTATGGCCGCCCAGGTAGTCGTTGGCTTCGTACAGGGTGACTTCGTGCTCGCCGTCGAGCCAGTACGCGCTGGCCAGCCCTGCAATGCCCGAACCGATGACCGCGATGCGCATGCTCAGTCCTTCGCCTTGGCCAGCACCCACTCGGGAATCGGCTTGAGACCACTGACCAGGCCCACCGCGGCCAGCAGCCGCAGCCCGTACCAGGTCAGGTCCACTTCCCACCAGCGGAAGCCCTGGCGGGCCGTCCCCGGGAAGAAGTGGTGGTTGTTGTGCCAGCCTTCGCCAAAGGTCAGCAGGGCCAGCCACAGGTTGTTGCGGCTGTCATCGCGGGTGTCGAAGCGGCGGCTGCCGAAGCGGTGGGCCAGCGAATTGATGGTGACCGTGGCATGGAACAGCACCACGGTGGAGATGAAGAAGCCCCACACCAGCAGCTGTGGGCCGGTGGTGTGCAGGCCGGGGGCCACGCGTTCCAGCAAGGCACCGATGGCGTAGAGGGCCGCGGCCAGCAGCACCGGTACCGCGATATCGAAGCGGTCCAGCCAGCGCAGTTCGGGATAGCGGGCCAGATCGGGCACGCGGGACAGGTCGGTGGCGAAGGCCTCGCGGGTCAGGAACCAGCCCATGTGGCTGCGCCAGAAGCCACCTTCGCGCGGCGAATGCGGATCCTGCGGCTGGTCGGCGTGGCGATGGTGGTGGCGATGGTGGGCGGCCCACCACAGCGGGCCGCGCTGCACGCTGGCCGCGCCGATCACCGCGAACACGAACTGCACCGGGCGCGATGCGTGGAACGTGCGATGCGAGAAGTAGCGATGGTAGAACCCGGTGATGGCAAACATGCGCACGGCATACAGCGCCAGCGCGACCGCGACTGCGGTCCACGACACCCCCACCCAGATCACGCCCAGGCACGCCACGTGCAGCAGCACGAAGGGCACTGCGCGCAGCCAGTCGATGCGGCCGCGCTGCACCGGTTCGGCCTGCGCTGCAGCGGCCTCGGTATCGAACCAGCGTCGCAGGGTGCGCAGCAGTCGCTCACGTCGGCGTGGAAGGGGCGCGGCTGCGGACATGGGCGAAGTCTCGAGGGCGTGTCTGTCTACCTCTACGCGGCAGGGCGTCAATTGGATGCAGTGAATGCGGATTGCGTGCGGCTTCACCTGCTGCTCACGGTGCAGCTCGCCACCAGCGGCTGCGACCAGGCCTGCTGCCATTGCGCCAGCGGCTGCGGCGACGCCGGCGCGGCGAAGCGGACAATGACGGCCGGATAGGCGCCGCGCGCATCGCGGAGGTTGCTGGTGCCGCGGAACTCGAGCAGGCGGCGGTCATCATCGGCATACACCAGCGACAGCCGGGGGGCGACCACGCCGTACCACGCCGCCAGGCGCACCTCGATGGCCTGCGCGGGGATGCCCTGCCAGTGCAGTGCGCCGGTCCGGCGAACGCTGACCGGGTAGAAGCGTTGCCGGCCCGGGACGAGGAAGGGCAGCTGAACCTGCTCGCCCTTCATCAACGCCGGCCAATGCGCGCGCACCGCCGCGTCGAAGCCGGTGTCGATCACCGCGTCGGCGGGTAAGGGCACACGCGCCTGGCGCTCGGCCTCCGCCGCGCTTTCCTTCCAATCGATGCTGACCTGTGTGCCGGCCACCACCACGCGTGCGGCCTGGCCGCTGCGCCCATCCTGCAGCAGGTAGCCTCGTGCCAGCGGCTGCGCGGTGCCCGGCAATTCCTTGCGGGCGAACGGGCGGCCATCCGGGCACAGGTACTGCACCCAGCGCTGCGCGCCTTCGGGCGCCCCCCGCCGCCAGTGCACTTCGCGGTAGGCGGGGGTGCCGTCGGCCAGGCTGGCAATGCCTTCGGTGCGCAGCAGGGGCGTGGCGCTGGCCACGGTGGACAGGTACAGCAGCAGCCCGGCGGTGTGCATGAGGGGTCCTGGCGGTTGGCCTGCAGGAGATACGCATGGCGGCCCCGGTTGGATGCACGGCAGCGGGCTGCATCCAAACCGGCCTCGGCTGCGTACAGCACACAGACTCCCTTCACCTGCCTGATCGCCGCCCGGATGTACCCTGACGCCGCCAGCCCTTCCTTTGACTTCGACACCGCGCGCATCGTGTCCAGTTCCCAGCAGCCGAGCAACGAGCCGACGAACTGGACCGGTGACATGGACGGTGTGGCGCGCCTGCGCGACCGCGCCTGTTTCATGCGCATCTATGACCACTTCATGCCGCGCCTGTGTGTGTACCTGCGTGGCCTGGGGGCGCCGGAGGCGGTGGCCGAGGAACTGGCCCAGGAGTGCCTGCTGCGCCTGTGGCTGCGCGCCGCCGATTACGATGCGGCGCAGGGGGCGCTGAGCACCTGGCTGTACCGCATCGCGCGCAACCTGCAGATCGACCGGGTGCGCCATGAACGCAGCTGGATGCAGGTGCAGGCCGCGGTGGAGGAGGCCTCCAGCAGTGATGCACAGTCGCACAGCAGTGCCGAGCACTATGCTGACCAGGCCAGGCTGCGCCAGCGCATCAACGAACTGCCGGCAGTGCAGGCACGGCTGGTGCGCATGTCCTATTTCGAAGCCAAGAGCCACGGTGAAATTTCCGAGGCGCTGGGGATGCCGCTGGGCACGGTGAAATCGCACCTGCGCCGGGCATTCCTGCAGCTGCAGCAGAAGGTGGGGGGCATGCCATGAACCCGCACCACCACCTGCATGAATCGACCCTGCTGAGCTACGCCGCCGGCGCGTTGCCCGCGCCGCTCAGCGTGGTGGCCGGTACCCACCTGGAGCAGTGCCCGCATTGCCGCCAGCGCCTGCGCGAGGCCGAGGCCATCGGTGCGGCGCTGATTGAGCAGACCCAGCCGATGGTGGTCAGCGGGCGCGGCCCGGCACTGCGTGCAGCCATGCTGGCCGAGTTGGAGCGTAGTGAGCCTGCCGTGGCTGCCGTCGCCGTCGCCCGGCCGGCCGAGCCACCGGTGGAGCGGCCTGAAGTGAATGCGGACCACCTGCCGGCCTCGTTGCATCCGTACTTCGGGCGCTCGCTGGGGGGCCTGCGCTGGCGCTGGATCGCCCCGGGCGTGCATTGCATCCGCTCCGCAGAAATGCCGTCGCTGATCATGCTGAAGATCGCACCGGGCAAGTGCCTGCCGATGCACAGCCACGGCCGCAGCGAGCTTACCCAGATCCTGCGCGGTTCCTACAATGATGCGCTGGGCCTGTTCGCGCCGGGCGATGTGGCCGACCTGGATGAGGATGTGGAACACCAGCCCGTGACCGCACCCGGTGTGCCATGCATCTGTGTGTCGGCACTGGATGCCCCGCTGGTGTTCAGTGGCTGGCTGGCGCGCAAGATCCAGCGGTTCGTCAAGCTGTAGCACGCTGGGAGGAGGGCCCATGGACAACGGCAATGCGCTGCGGGTGCTGGTGGTAGGCGCCACCGGGCTGGTGGGCCAGGGCGTGCTGCAGGCGTGCCTGCAATCGGCCAATGTGGCCCGGGTGGCCGCGCTGGTGCGGCGGCCGGGCAGCGTGGCGGGCAACGTCGATGAGATCGTGCTGCCGGACTTCCTGCGAGCCGCCACCCTGGGCGATGCGCTTTCGGGATTCGATGCCTGCTTCTATTGCGCCGGTGCTCCGCCCGTGGGTACGCCCGAGGCTGAGTACCGCCAGGTGACGCTGCAGGTGACCCGCGCCGTCGCTGACGCGTGGGTGGCGGCGAACCCTGAAGGATGCTTTCTGTACGTATCCGGTGCACATGCCAACCCGGCCAGCCGGATCATGCCGCTGCGGGTGAAGGGCGAGACCGAGCAGGCGCTGGCGCAACTTCCGTTGCACACGGTGATGCTGCGACCGGCGGGCGTGCGGCCGGTATCCGGCACGGGCACGCGGCACGCACTGCTCAAGCCGTTCTATCTGCTGGCCCGCCCGCTGATGGCGGTGGCCGAAGGGCTGCTGCCCGCGCTGACCACCAGCAACCGGGCCATCGGCCAGGCAATGATCGCGCTGGCCGGGATGCCGGCACCGCCGGCGGTCGTGGAATGCGCGCAGATCAACCGGCTGGCGCGTGGGCCTTCAGGACGCTGACCACTGACTCCGCCAGATCGCTGCGGGTGAATGGCTTTGACAGCAGGGGCGCCGAGCGGCCCTTGCTGCCGACCGCATCGTGATCACGCGGGTAGCCGGACGTGAACAGAACAGCCACGCTGGGCCAGCGTTCGCGTACCTGCCGGCCCAGTTCCCAGCCTGACATGCCCGGCATCACGATGTCGGAGAACAGCAGATCGATCTTCGCGTCCGGGCGTTCCAGCAGGCGCAGCGCGGACGGACCGTCGTGCGCTTCCAGCACCCGGTAGCCCAGCTGGCGCAGCGCCTCGACGGTGTAGGCACGCACGTCGTCGTTGTCTTCGGCGACCAGGATGGTTTCTTCGCGCGGTTCGTAGCCGGCCAGCCCGGTGGCCGCCACGGCGGTTTCACAGGGCAGCTCCAGCGACGAGCGCGGGAACATCATGGTGATGCTGGTGCCGCCGCCCTCCACCGAATCGATGAGGACGTGACCGCCGGACTGCTTGACGAAGCCATGCACCATCGACAGGCCCAGGCCGGTGCCACGGCCCACCTGCTTGGTGGTGAAGAAGGGCTCGAAGACCTTGGCAAGCGTATCGGCCGACATGCCGTGGCCGTTGTCGCGTACGCGCAGCATCACATATTCGCCGGGCGTTGCATCGGGGAACAGCGAGGCATAGTCATGGTCGAGGTGGCTGTTGTCCACTTCCACCACCAGGCGCCCACCGTGGGACATCGCGTCGCGCGCGTTCACCGCCAGGTTGAGCACCGAGGCTTCGAGCTGGCTGAGGTCGAGTTCGACACACCAGAGGCCCTCGGCGGTGCGGATGTCGAGCTGGACCAGCTCGCCCAGTGCCCGCTGCAGCATGTCATGCATGCCCAGCAGGGCATCGTTGAGATTGACGGCCTGGCTGCGCAGCGGCTGCTTGCGGGCGAAGGCCAGCAGGCGCTGGGTGAGGCTGGCCGCACGGCCCACACCCTTCAGCGCGTTGTCCAGCGCACGCGCACTCATGTTGCCGGGCTGGCCGTCACGCTGGTTCAGCAGCATCGCGTGTTCAACGTTGCCGGCGATCACGGTCAGGATGTTGTTGAAGTCATGGGCGATGCCACCGGTGAGCTGGCCCACCGCCTCGATCTTCTGTGCCTGCCGCAGCGCATGCTCGGCCTGGATGCGCGCCGTGGTCTCCACGGCCTCGGAAACCACTGCGTTCACCGCACCCTCGGCACCCTGCAGCGGGCGGAAGGAGAAATCAAAGCTGCGGTGGCCGGTCGGCAGTTCAAGGTCCATCGCCTGCAGGGCGCTGCGCCCCTGCGCGGCATCGCCCACCGCCTGCTCGACCATGCGCGCAAGCTCGGGGGTGCCGGCAAACCACGGCGACTCCCAGAAGGGCAGGCCGATGACATCGTCCTTCTCGGCCAGTACCGCAGCGAGCGAGGCAACATTGGCATCGACGATGCGGCCAGACGTGTCGAGCAGGACCTGGTGCTGGAAGCTGGATTCGAAGATGGCCTGCAGGCGGCGCTTGCTGCCCTGCAGTTCGGCCGTACGCGCCTGCACCTGGCGCTCCAGTGACTCGTTGTCCTCACGCAGCGCCAGCTCGGCACGCTTCAGCGAGGACACGTCGCTGCCCAGGCAGGTATAGCCGGTGACGCTGCCATCGGCCGCGCGCTCGGGCACGCAGTCCATCTGCACGAAACGAGACTCGCCGCTGCGATGGACCAGGGTGGTCTGGAAGCTGGCCCGCTCGCCGGCCAGTACCCGCTGCAGGCTGGGCAGGGCGTTGGCAAAGGCCTCTTCTCCGCCGATCTCGGCAGCGGTGCGGCCGAGGATGCCCTGCAGGTCGGCACCGTGCCAGTCAAGGAACGCCTTGTTGGCAAAGCGGTAGCGGTGGTCAGTGTCGAGGTGGGCGATCAGCGCCGGCACCGCATCGGTGATCTGTTGCAGCTGCGCCTGGCTCTCGTCCAGCGCGGCCCGGGCATGGGCCAGCTGGCTGCGCTCGCTGGCCTCCTGGCGGGCGCGGCGGATCGCATCGGGCAGCCGTTGCAGGCGCTGCTTGACCACGTAGTCGCGCGCGCCGCGGGTGAGCGCCTGCACGGCCAGTTCTTCGGTCAGGGTGCCGGAGACGAAGATGAAGGGAATCTGCGGCGCGCGCTCACGCGCCAGGTCGAGCGCCGCATCGCCGTCGAAGCCCGGCAGCACGTGGTCAGCGAGGATGACGTCGAAACGATCACTCTCGATCGCTTCGATGAAGGCATCGCGGGTCCACAGGCGCTCGATCTCGAAATCCAGCCCGGCCCGCTGCAGTTGCGCCGTGATCAGCTCCGCATCGAGCGCGCTGTCCTCCAGCATGAGGATGCGCAGGTGCGACGCGCGGCGCGTGGCATCACGCATCGCGGGGACCTGTTCCGATGGACGGGTGCGGCGGCGGCTGGTTGGTGATGCCCCAGAACATGCCCAGGCCCTGGATGGCGTCGAAGAACTCCTTGAAGTCCACCGGCTTGACCACGAAGGCATTCACGCCCAGCTGGTAGCTGCGCACCAGGTCCTGCTCCTCGCGGGACGAGGTGAGCATGACCACCGGCGTACTGCTGAGCGACGCGTCGTTGCGCACCTGCTCCAGCACTTCCAGGCCATTGATCTTCGGCAGTTTCAGGTCGAGCAGCACCACCACCGGGCCGCCATGCTGCGTGCCGGCATAGGCGCCTTCGCAGCGCAGGTAGTCCAGCGCTTCGGCGCCGTCGCGCACGTGGATGACGTCGTTCAGCAGCTGGCAGCGCGCCAGCGCAGCCATCGTCAGCTCGGCATCCTTGGGGCTGTCTTCAACCAGAAGGATGGGCCGCAGATCCCTCATGGGTGTTCTCCGTCTTGATGGGGCAGGGTGAAATACAGCGTGGCGCCCTTGCCAGGCACGCCCTCGGCCCAGGTGCGGCCGCCATGGCGGCCGACGATGCGGCGCACATTGGCCAGGCCGATGCCGGTGCCTTCGAATTCCTCGACGTGGTGCAGGCGCTGGAACACGCCGAACAGCTTGTCGACGTAGCGCATGTCGAAACCGCAGCCATTGTCGCGGACGAAGAACATGTCTTCCTCGTCGGTGCGTTCGCAGCCGACCTCGATGATGGCGTGCTCGCGTTCGCGGGTGAACTTGACCGCATTGGACAGCAGGTTCTGCCAGACCAGGCGCATCATCGTCGGGTCGGCCTCGATGACCGGCAGCGCGCCGACCTTCCACTCGACCTCGCGCCCGGCATGATCGAAGGCCAGGGTGCGGCGTACATCACTGACCAGGGCGCCCATGTCCAGGCGCATGCGCCCCAGCGTCGAGCGGCCCATCTGCGAGAAGCTCAGCAGGTCATCGACCAGCGTGCCGGCCGACTTCGCCGATTCGACGATGGTGTCCAGGAAGCGGCGCTCGGTGGCGTTCAGGCGCTCGGCGGCGGAACTGCCGAGCAGCTCGGAATAGCCCACGATATGGCGGAACGGTGCGCGCAGGTCATGGCTGACCGAATACGAGAAGGCCTCCAGCTCCTTGTTGCTGCGCAGGAGCTGTTCGTTGAGCTCGGCCATTTCTTCGGCCTTGCGCAGCACGATGTCGACGATGGCGGTGCGCATCTCATGCGCGGCATCGCGGTCGGCATCGGTCCAGGGCAGGCTGCGCTGCTGCACGGTCTCCTTCCACGCCTCGAAGGAATGTCGTGGCGACAGGACCGTCCCCGGTGCCGCGGTCTTGCGCGGGTCGCCGCCCCAGCGCACGGTGCGCACCACTTCGGGGCGGAACCACATCAGGAAACTGTCGTGCAGCTGCGAGATCGACACCGCCAGCAGTCCACTCGCCGTGTCGGTGAGGGCCTCGCCCCCTGCCCACACGCTGGCGAGGTGGTCGGTCGCATGGACTTCGTCGCCGGCGTGCTCGGTCGCCAGCCAGCGGGCGATGTCCAGCACTTCATGGCGGCTGGGGCACTGGCCCACCAGCAGGCAATCCCCCTTGTGCACGATCGCCGCGCCGGCCGCGTTGGTCAGCGACATCAGGCTGGCCGGATCCTGGCGCAGCGCGGCCATGAACTCCTCGTCGCCGGCCATGCGCCCCAGCAGCCGCACCAGCACCGAGCGCCGGTTGATGCGCTCTTCCACCGCACGTGCCCGTTCCTTCAAGGCAATCTGCAGCGAGACGATCTGGCCCATGAACTCGCACGCGGTGCGCACCGGGTAGGGCAGGCGGCGGGCGTCCGCGCTGTGGCAGGACACCAGGCCCCAGAGCTGGCCCTCGTGGATGAGCGACACCGACATGGAAGAGCCGGTACCCATGTTGCGCATGTACTGCAGGTGCACCGGCGAAACGCTGCGCAGCACCGACAGGCTCAGGTCGGTCGGCGCTGCATCGGCATGCCGTGCGGCGCGTACCAGCGGCACGGCGCTGTAGTTGGCATCGGCGATCAGGCGCACGCGGTTGCGGCGGTAGAGCTCGCGTGCCTGTGCGGGGATGTCCGACTCCGGGAAGCGCAGGTCGAGGTAGGAGGGCAGCACACCGTTGCTGTCCTCGGCGATGACGATGCCGTTCCAGCCGCTGTCGAACTGGTACACCAGGGTGCGGTCGAAGCCGGTCATCGCGCGCATGTGCTCGGCGGCGATCTGGCACAGCGCCTCCACCGTGCTGGCTGTCTCGATGGCCGCCATCAGTTGCCGGATGGCCGGATACAGCGCTTCAAGCGAGGTCGGCTGGCCCGCAACCGGCGATTCCAGTTCCAGCAGCACGGCCTGCGCCGAGCGGTGGGCCAGTACCTGGTGGCGGCCATGTGCCGCTAGATCGATGGAACCCAGATGCAGCGAACTGTCCGTCGCCAACTGGCGGACCGGTTCGACGCAGTCTGCCAATGCGCCGCCCAGCACCGCCTCGAGCGTCTGCCCCAGCGGATCGCCGAAGCGCTCGAGCAGCGCGGGTTCGCTCACTGCGCGCTCAAGCACCTCCAGGGATGCCGGGTCGATCACCAGCAGCACGCCGTAAGGCTGGATCGCCCCGGGCGTGTGGATGGGCTCCTGCGCGCAGAGATCCAGCGCGACGTCCTGCGCGATCTCAGTAGAGGCCATCAGCAACGCTCGCGGTTCGGGGCAGGTTGGCAGCGCCGCAATGCACGCCACGACGCACGTCTGAGTCGGAAGAAAAAGCCATCGCTACATGGTGAAGCAAAAACCGTGATTCGCATACAACTCTTTCATGTGAAGACGAACGCGCAATGCGCTGAACAATTCAGGCTCACGCGCTTCATCGACGGGAGGGCTTTCGCGGAACCTGCATCAGGGCTGCACACGTGCTGCACGCGTGCTTGCCTAGATTGCACTGCATCCCTCTCCTGGCGACGCCGCGTGGACCTGCAGCCTTCCGTTCCGTTCTCCTTCCCCCGTCGGCCGATGCCGGACAGCGGCCACTTCGAGCTGCTCGATGTCAACGCCCTTCAGGATCCCTGCAGTGGCCGCATCGTGCACCTCTACGCCCTGGTGGCGCGCTGCACGGCGTGCGAAACGGTGTTCAAGGCCGAAGAAGGCGCTGGCCTGGTCAGCACGTCGTCCGCCCGCGTGGTGCGGTGCCCCGCTGGCTGTGGCCAGCAGGCCTTCAGCGGTGCCGCGCTGCGGCAGTGGCGTGCGGCTGCCGCGCCAGCGGGCTGACCGTCGATTACAGCTGGGCTGGATTGAGCTGCCAGACCGCATGGTTGAGTGCGGTGGCAAAGCTGACCCAGGCCAGGTAGGGCAGCAGCAGCCAGGCTGCCAACGCACGACGGCGTGCAAACGCCAGCATGGTCGCGAAGATCAGCACCAGCAACAGCAGGATGTCGGCAAACGCCGCCGCACCGAGCTTCCAGCCGAAGAACAGCCAGCTCCAGAGCACGTTGGCGACCAGTTGCGCGACATAGAGCCCAAGCGCGGTCCGGTTGGCGCGCCAGCCGCCGTGGCGCCAGACCAGCCACGCACTGATCGCCATCAGCACATATAGAAAGGTCCAGACCGGCCCGAACACGCTCGCCGGTGGTGCCCATGTGGGCTGTGCCAACTGGCCGTAGAAGGCGGCGGCCGAGATCGAAGCGCGGGCACCCAGTGCCGCAGCCACCAGGGTCACGGCCAGCCAGCCCACCAGGCCGAACAGCTGTCGTCTATGATTCATCGTTGGTCCTTTCGATCCATATGCAGTGCGGTGTGTCTACGGATGTGCCGCTGTATTGGATGCAGGCGCCGCCACGGTCAGTCCGCGGCGCGGGGACCGCCGTCAGCAGGGAGCAGGGCCGGGCGCCCGTCAAACCATTCGCGCGCGCCCGCCAGATGCCACTGGCGCTGCTTGCCATCCAGTTCGATGCCAGCGCCGAGCAGGCCCCAGCGCAGGTAGAGATCACCGCGCTTGTTCTGCTCGAGCAGATCCAGGCGTGCGCGCAGTGACAGGCGCTCGTTCTCTGCCTGCAGGCCATCCAGCACGATGTGTCCTGCCTGCCAGCGCAGGCGGGTCGAGGCATTCACCTGCCCGGCATCGAGCAGCGACAGCACCCAGCGCGGATAATCACCGCGCTCGGCGAACACCGCCAGCAAGGGGCCGGCATCACTCATGGTCAGATCGGCATTGGCATCGACCCGGAACGGCGCCTGGGCATCGATGCGGCCCTGCTTGAACCGCACGCGGCCCTGCCACGGAGCCTTGCGGTCCTGCTGGCCAACCTGCACGTCGCGCAGCTGCACCGAGGTACCGGACAGGTCGAAGTAGCGCTGCTTGAAGTCGCCACGCCGCAGGGTGGCGTCCACCTGCGCATTGCCCAGCAGGTCCAGCCCGGCCACCCGCATCCGTGCTCCGCTGCCCAGCAGCGTGGCCGTGCCGTGGCCGACGCGGCCATCGGTATCCAGCTCCACATCGCCGGTAAGCCTGCCCGTGCCGCCGAGCAGGCGGACCTGGTTGCCGCCCAGGTAGCGGTTGTAGGCGGTCAGGTCGGGAATGGTGGCGTTGTTGAAACGCAGCCGCGCGCGCATGTCCTTGCGGAACTCGCGCAGTCGGCCATCACCACTGAGCTGCAGGGCCAGGTCGCGGCCGTCGAACAGGGTGTCTCCCTTGTTACCACCGGCGCGGGCATTGAAGCGCGGCACGCGGACATCCAGCACCGCACGGGTGGGCGTGCCGGGCTTCAGTTCGCCGTGGGCGCTGGCCGTGCCGGCCATTCGTACGCCCGCCACCTCGGCCGACGCCTCGGCCTCGGGAATGTCCACCGTACTGCCGGCGGCAAGCTCGCCCTGCTGCAGCTGCAGGTCGGCACGCACGGTGCCGCCGCCATCGAGCTGCAGCCACGGCTTGCGCAGGAACAGCGCGGGTATCCAGTTGAGCGAAGTGAACGTCCACTCGCCCTGGACGCGGCCGGAGGTGCGTTCGATGAGCTGGGCGGGCTCGCGGAAAGGAATTTTCCGTCCGCTGACATGCAGGTCAGCATCCAGCGAGGCACCCGTATCCTCGCGTGCCGGCAGGCGTGCCTGCAGGCGGATGTCCTGTGCGGCGTCCATCTGCAGGGCCAGCGTGCCGCGATCGGGCGCGCCCGCACCGGCCTGCAGCGGCACGCGCCACACGGCGCGGCTGCCTGGCTGCAGGGTGCCGCCATTGAGCGTGATGTCTGCCTGCAGCTGCCCGGTGCTGGGTGAACTGGAGACCGCCAGCGTCCGTGCATCGGTGTCCACGCGGATGCCATGGCTGCGCGCATCCACCTTCAACGCGCCGTGGATGATCTCGAACTTGGCGATGCCCGGTGCTTGGTCGCGGTAGTGCCAGGGGTAGCCGAAGCGGGCCTCCACCTTCATCGCGTCCAGCAGCTGCACGCCGTCGTAGCTGGCGCTGGCATCGGCGAAGGCCACCTGCGAGTCATACAGTTCCGAGGGGCCGCCGCGCAGCTGCTTGCGGAACCCCACGGTGCCGCTGCCCTTGCCGATGATGAGCAGCTTGCCGAAACGGGCGTGCTGGATGGAATCGCTATGGATGGCGTCGAAGCGCAGGGTCCACCCCTGGTTCCCGCGGGGCGGCGGTGGCACCACGTCCTCGACGCGGGTGACCTCGGCCGACACCCCCGTGGCCTGCAGGCGCGGCACGCGCACTTCGCGGCGGAACAGCGGCCACAGTGCCAGCCGGGCGCTGGCACGCTCGGCATGCAGGACATACACCGTATGGTTCACGTGCCCGCGCATGTGCACGTTCCAGGCAATGACATGGCCCGGCAGCAGGGTGATTGCCGGGCCGGTGCGCATCACGAACTTCTGCGGCTTGTGGTTGGTGACCCGGTCGAACAGGGGCGTGTTGAGGAACAGGTTGCCCGCCAGCAGGTAGGCGGCGTAGACCCCGGCAATGCTCCATGCCAGCACCCGCCAGGGGCGCGGCCATTGCTTGAAACGTACTGGAAATGCGGGCATCCGGGCTCAGGGACGGGTGGGTGTGCGCCACTATCGCGAAGATGACTGCGTGGCGATGTGAATGCCTGTGGAGGCAAGCGCTGGCGCTCGGTGACCCGTGACGGGGCGTGTGATCTGAATTTCACATGCCGAAAACGTCTTCACAGTGCTTAATACGCTTCCTGACGAGTGGGGGCTCGTCCTTCAGGGTCGGTCCCCGGCGTTTCCAACTACCTGGACCGTACCCATGGCGGCATTGCAGCAGCGCACCATCGATCTCATCCGCGAGCATCAGTCGACCCTGATCGCGCAGTGGCGGGACAACATCAACGCCGCCGGGCAGAACGACGACAGCCGCATCGGCGCGCGCGACCTGGACATCCAGGTCAACGAATTCTGGCAACTGCTGCTGCCCGCCCTGTCGGCGGCCGATGCAGCCAACCTGCAGGGCGGCGAATGGCAGGGCATCCGCCATTTCCTCGAGGATCTCTCGCGCGACCGCGCGCTCAAGGGGTTCAGCTCGTCGGAGACCGCCACCTTCATCTTCTCGCTGAAGCGGCCGCTGTTCCAGCTGCTGCAGGAGCACCACAGCGGTGACCCGCAGTCGCTCGGCGAGCAGCTGTGGTCGATCTCCGAGCTGCTGGACGTGCTGGGCCTGCACACGGTGAAGGCGTTCCAGCGCACCCGCGAGGACGTCATCCAGCGCCAGCAGGAAGAGATGCTGGAGCTTTCCACGCCCGTGGTGAAGCTGTGGGATGGCGTGCTGGCGCTGCCGATGATCGGCACGCTGGATTCGCAGCGGACCCAGGTGGTGATGGAATCGCTGCTGCAGCGGATCGTCGACACCGGCTCGGAAATCGCCATCATCGACATCACCGGCGTGCCGACCGTGGATACGCTGGTGGCACAGCACCTGCTGAAGACCGTCACCGCCATCCGCCTGATGGGCGCCGACGCGATCATCAGTGGCGTGCGTCCGCAGATCGCGCAGACCATCGTGCACCTGGGCCTGGACCTGCAGGGCATTGTGACCAAGGCCAACCTGGCAGACGCGCTGGCCCTGGCGCTGAAGCGGAACGGCGTGACCATCAGCCAGGCCAACCGCTGATGGACCGCATCCCGATCCTGCAGATGGGCGACCTGCTGCTGGTCACCATCCAGGTGGACATGCACGACCAGCTGGCGCTGAACCTGCAGGACGACCTCAGCGAGCGCATCCGCCGCACATCGGCGCGTGGCGTGCTGATCGACATCTCCTCGCTGGACATCGTCGATTCCTTCATCGGCCGCATGATCGCCACCATTTCCGCGCTGTCGCGGGTGATGGATGCGACCACCGTCGTGGTGGGCATGCAGCCGGCCGTAGCCATTACCCTGGTCGAGCTGGGCCTGGACCTGAGCGGTGTGCGCACGGCACTGAACGTGGAGCGCGGCATGAAGCTGCTGCGCCAGAGTGATGAAGCGCCATGACCGCACGTCAGGGGACGTTACCGGTGCGGGTGGAGCAGGACGTCGTGCTGGCCCGCCAGGCCGTGCGCCAGGCCGCGGTGGCCTGCGGGCTGCGCCTGGTCGACCAGACCAAGCTGGTGACCGCGGCCAGTGAGCTGGCGCGCAACACCGTCATCTACGGCGGTGGCGGGCAGATGGACTGGGAGCTGCTGGATGAAGGGCTGCGCCGTGGCGTGCGTTTGGTGTTTTCCGACCAGGGCCCCGGCATTGCCAACATCGAGCAGGCGTTGACCGATGGCTGGTCATCGGGCAAGGGCATGGGCCTGGGCCTGTCCGGCTCACGGCGGCTGGTGGATGTCTTTGAACTGGACAGTGCGCCGGGCCAGGGCACGCGCATCACCATCACCAAATGGACGTGAGTTTCTCCGGCCACGTCACCCGCGTCGTGGCCGTGGAGGAATCGACCCAGGTCGGGCAGGTGCGCCGTGAGGCGCTGGCTCTGGCGGCGCGTATCGGTTTCGACGAAACGGACAGCGGCCGGGTTGCACTTTCGGCCAGCGAGCTTGCCAGCAACCTGCTGCGCCATGGCGGTGGCGGCAAGGTCCATCTTTCGGTCGTGCAGGGGCGCGACGCCCGCGGTATCGAGCTGTACACCGTGGACGCAGGTCCCGGCTTCGTGCTTTCGCAGGCGCTGGTGGAAGGCTATTCCACCGGCGGCAGCCAGGGCCTGGGCTTGGGCGCGGTGAAGCGCCAGGCGGCGCTGCTCGACAGCTGGTCGGATGCGCGTGGCACGATCGTTGTCGCCCGCATCTATCCTGATCGTGCCGGCCCACGCGTCGACCTCGCCTATGGCGCCCTGCGCCTTGCCATGCGGGGTGAAGAAGCCTGCGGCGATGCCTGGCACCTGTCGATGCGCGAAGGGCAGGCGACGCTGACCGTGATCGACGGCCTGGGACACGGCCTGCCTGCGACCGATGCGGCGCAGGCAGGCACGCGCGCGGCCGCGGAGGCGGGCGTGGACGCGCCCGGCCAGCTCATTGAGGTGATGCACCGGGCCATGTCGGGCACCCGCGGCGGCGCCGTCGCCGTGGCGACCCTGCCGCTGGCCGGGGGGGAGCTGCAGTTTTCCGGGATCGGCAACATCAATGCCGGCATTGCCGACGCCGCGACCTACCGCGGCCTGGCCTCGATGCCCGGCATCGTCGGCGTGCAGTACCGCAAGGCACAGGCATTCAACGTTCACGCCGCGCACGGCACCCTGCTGCTGATGCACAGCGATGGGCTGCAGGGACGCTGGCGGTTGCAGGACTATCCGGGCCTGGTGCATCGCCACCCGGCCCTGGTGGTGGCCGTGCTGCAGCGTGATTTCGACCGTGGGCGTGACGATGCCAGCATCGTTGCCCTGCGCATGGGAGCGTGGTGATGGGGCAGGAGCAGATGCAGGAAGAGAACGCGCGCCTGGCGGCCGAGAATGCCGCGTTGCGGGCGGAGCTGGAAGAAACCAACCAGGGCGTGCTGGCGCTGTATGCCGAGCTGGACCAGCAGGCGGTGCAGCTGCGCGAGGTGTCCGATCTCAAGAGCCGGTTCCTGTCCTACATGAGCCATGAGTTCCGCACGCCGCTGGGCTCCATCCTCAGCATGACCCGGTTGCTGGAGGACGGCTTCGACGGGCCGCTCAACGATGAACAGCTGCGCCAGGTGCGCTTCGTCAGCGCCTCGGCTTCGGAGCTGCGCGAGATGGTGGACGACCTGCTGGACCTGGCCAAGATCGAGGCGGGCCGCATCACGATCTCGCCGGGCTGGTTCGACTTGATGGACCTGTTCGCCGCGCTGCGCGGCATGTTCAGGCCGCTGGTGGAGAGCAACCAGCGCATCGAGCTGGTGTTCGAGGATCCGCCGCCGCTGCCGATGCTCTACACCGACGACAAGAAGCTGGCGCAGATCCTGCGCAACTATATTTCCAACGCCATCAAGTTCACCCCGGAGGGGCAGGTGGTGGTGTCGGCGAGGATGGAAAGCGAGGTCGAGGTCCGCTTCACCGTGCGCGATACCGGTATCGGCATCGCGCAGGAGCTGCTGCCGGCGCTGTTCGAAGACTTCGTGCAGGTGGATTCGCCGCTGCAGAAGCGCCTGCGCGGCACCGGCCTGGGCCTCTCGCTGTGCAAGCGCTTCGCTGAACTCCTCGGTGGCCGTGTCGCGGTGGAGAGCCTGCCTGGCAGCGGTTCGGCATTCCATGTCATCCTGCCGGTAGCACTGGACCAGGCGACGGAGGCCGCCAATGCCCCACTCTGATCGTGTGCTGGTGGTGGACGACAACGCGGCCACGCGGTATTCCGTGCGGCGCGTGCTGGAACACCATGGCTACAGCGTAAGTGAAGCGGCCACCGGGCAGGAGGGGCTCGACCGGCTGGCCGGCTCTGAGTTCGGCGCGGTGGTGCTGGACGTCAACCTGCCGGACATGAGCGGCTTCGACGTGGTGCGCCAGCTGCGTTCGCACCCGCGCACCCAGCTGCTGCCGGTAGTGCACGTTTCGGCCGCCTCCATTGCCACCGGCGACATGATCACCGGCCTGGACAACGGCGCCGATGGATACCTGATCCACCCGGTGGACCCGGATGTCCTGCTGGCGACCCTGCGCAGCCTGCTGCGCGCGCGCCGGGCCGAAGAAGCATTGCGTGACGCAGACGCGCGGTTCCAGGAGATCTTCAGCCAGGTCAACGCGCCCATTGCCGTGCTCGATGAGCAGCTGCAGGTCCACGAGAGCAATCCCGCGTTCGCGCGCCTGCTCAGCGACGCCGATGCCAATGGCTCCCTGTTTGCCATGATGGGCAGCAACAAGGAGTTCGTGCTGGACCTGCAGGACGCACTGGCCCGGCAGGAGCGCTGGCAGGGCGTGCTGGCCATCGCGGGCCGGCAGGGCCTGCGCAATACGCAGTGGCGGCTGACGCCGGACCGCCGCACCGGCCATGGGCTGGTGGTGGTGGAAGACGTGACCGAGCACCACGTGCGCGCCCGCGCACAGCGCGCCGAGCTGGAAACGGCCACCACCGAGCTGGCCCACCAGATCGCCGAGCGCACCCGCACCGAAGGCGAGCTGCTGCAGGCACAGAAGATGGATTCGCTGGGCCAGTTGACCGGCGGCATCGCCCATGATTTCAACAACCTGCTGACCACCATCATCTCCGGCCTGGACATGATCGAGCTGGCCGTTGCCTCTTCCCGGCTGGAGAAGGTGCCCCAGTACAGCAGCATCGCCGCCGCATCGGCCCAGCGCGCCGCCGCCCTGACCCAGCGCATGCTGGCGTTCGCGCGCAAGCAGCCGCTGGATTCGCGTCCCTTCGACCTGGTCGCGCGCACGCGCTCGCTGGAAGACCTGCTGCGCCGCTCGATCGGCGAGAACATCGAGCTGGAATTCGAGCTGGGCGAGGAACCGCTGGTGGCCATCGCCGACGTCAACCAGTTCGAGAACGTGGTGTTGAACCTGGTCATCAATGCACGCGACGCACTCGCGGGCCGCGGCCTGATCCGCCTGCGCGCCGAAGCCTGCGAGGTCCAGCGGGAGAACAAGTTGACGCCGGGCCGCTATGTCAGCCTGAAGGTGATCGACAACGGGCCGGGCATCCCGCTGGACCTGCTGGACAAGGTCTTTGAACCCTTCTTCACCACCAAGCCGCAGGGCGAGGGCACCGGGCTGGGCCTGTCGATGACCTATGGTTTCGCGCGGCAGTCAGGCGGGGTGGCGCGCATCGCCAGCGAGCCGGGCGAGGGGACCGAGATTGAATTGCTGCTGCCTGCCGGTGAACCGGTCCAGACCGAGGCCAGCATCGACCAGGCAGCCCCCCCACGTGGCCAGTCCGAGCGCATCCTGCTGGTGGATGACACCGATTCGGTCCGGATGATGGTCGGCGAGATGCTGTCCGAGGCCGGCTACCAGGTCACGCTGGCGGCGGATGCCCGCCAGGCGCTGCGCCAGCTGAGGCATGACCCCGCATTCGACCTGCTGCTGTCCGACGTCGGCCTGCCGGGCATGGACGGGCGCGAACTGGCCGATGCCGCGCGCGAGATCAATCCGGTACTGCCGGTGCTGTTCATCACCGGCTATACGGAGCGCGCCGCGGTGCGCGAGACCTTCCTCGGGACCGGCATGAGCCTGCTGCCCAAGCCGTTCAGCCTGCTGGAACTGATGGCCGCCGTGCGCGCGGCGCTGTAGGGCGGCCGGGCGACGGTGCTTCGGGCCAACCCGGCCAGGTGATCGGCTACCATCGCCTCTTCAAGGAGGGGGCATGGATGTCATCACACCAGGGGTTCTGATCGTTGCGGTCATCGCCGTGATCGTCGTGGGCTTCGTATTCGGCGGCCGGCACCGGAACGCCAGGCCGCCATCGCGCATCTACCGATGCCGGGGCTGCGGATCTGCCGCGCACCATGATGCACGGACAATGGAGGCTTGGCGCGGTGGCAAAACCACGTTCTTCTGCCAAGCCTGTCACCGGCAGTGGCTGCAGGCGCAGCCACCGCGACACCGGGGCAAGCCAGAGTCGACCACGAAAGGCGGATCAGGGTGCCTGGGGGTCATGGCGCTGGTGGCGGCGCTGCCGATGGGGTTGCTCTGGGCCTGGCTGCAGGCCTGACCCAGGGCCAGGCCCGCAACGGCATCAGCCTGGCAGCTCACACTGCATCTTGCCGTCCACGTAATAGGGCTTCGGCACGTTCGGGTTCTCGCTGGTCTTCTCGAAGACCACCTCGAACGAGTCCGACTTTGGCGTTCCCTTGCGGTCGGTGCAGGCGTCGCTGAGTTTCTTCTTCACTGCGGTGATGCCGGCATCGCGGTTGGCGCCGTCGGCGCTGTTGGTCAGGTTCACCGTTTCGGCCAGGGCCAGCGGGCTGAGGGCCAGCAGGCTGGCGGTGACGATCAGGCTGTGCAGACGGGTCATGCAATCTCCTCGTGCGTTCCATTGCGGGCGCGCCGCAGGCGTGCGACGCGCAGACAGCATAGGCAACACCGGTTAAGGCACCGTGCTCGGCCATCGAAGCAGCGGCACTGCGACCGATTGTCGCGCCGATGCTAGTGGGAACCATTCGCATCTGCTATGATTTAACGCGACCTTAACCAGCGCCGCTGCCGCCGCCCCAGGCGCGCCTCCTATCAGCAGGTTCCCCATGTCCCATACCCGTTCCCTTGCCCGCGAGCCGATGCGCTCGCTGCTATCCGTGTCCGTTGCCACGCTGCTGGCGCTGCCGATCGCCGCACAGGCCCAGTCGGCAATGCCGGACGGCGCCACGCCCACCGATCTGGATGCAGTGCACGTCAACGCCTACCGCACGATCACCCACACCTCGGGTGCAACCAAGACCGATACCCCGGTGGCGGAGATGGCCAAGTCCGTCTCGGTCATCGCCCGTGAGGAACTGGACGCACGCGGCGTGCAGAACCTCAATGAGGCGATGCGCTACGTGGCCGGTGTCTCGCTGGAAAGCACCGGCATCGACAACCGCGTGGATGATTTCCGCATCCGTGGTTTCGATGCCGGCAGCTGGAGCAACAACGTCACCGTCGATGGCATGCGCGCCCCGCAGGGCGGGCAGTGGAACCGGACCATGGTCGACAGCTGGAACCTGGACCGCGTGGAAGTCCTCAAGGGCCCTTCGGCCGTGATGTACGGCCAGGTGGCACCGGGCGGCATGGTCAACCAGGTCAGCAAGACACCCACCCCGGACCAGCAGCAGGTGCTGCAGCTGGGCGTGGATGGCAACGGCCAGTACAGCACCGCCTTCGACGTCGGCGCCGGCAGCGATGACAGGCGCCATCTCGGCCGCCTGGTTGGCCTGTACCGCGACGGTGACACGCAGATCAAGCACACCGACCAGGAGCACTGGTTCCTCGCCCCCAGCTATACCTGGCAGATGGCCGAGCGCACCCGCCTGACCGTGCTGGGCCTGTACCAGCGCGACGATGGCGGCTCGACCTACCAGTTCCTGCCGATGGCAGGCACCCTGGTGGCCACGCCCCACGGCCACATGAAGAACAGCACCTTCATCGGCGAGCCGACCTGGAACACCTATGACCGCACCATCTGGTCCGGCGGCTGGCTGTTCGAACACGCCTTCAACGACCATTGGACGCTGAGCCAGAGCGCGCGCCGGTTGAACGTGGAATCGACCTTCCGCAGCGTGGTGACCAATGGCGCGCTGAACGCCGATGGCCGCACGCAGAAGCGCCGCTCCACCTGGGGCGAGGGCGATTCGCGTGGCGATACCGCCGATACCCGCCTGACCGGCACGTTCAGCACCGGCGGCGCCGAGCACACCCTGCTGCTGGGCGTGGACTGGCAGAAGGCCGACTGGACGGCCGCGCGCGGCGCGATGGGCACCGCCACCGATACGCCCACCGCCATCGACATCTTCAACCCGGTCTACAGCGGCTACATCCCGGCCACCACGTCGATCAGCTACTCCGGTGGCATCAACCGCCAGACCGGTGCGTACCTGCAGGATCAGATCGCGCTGGACAAGTGGCGCTTCACCGTCGGCGGCCGCTACGACCGGACCAAGGATGACACCTGGACCCAGGCGTACACCGTGGCCACCGACCGCTTCGGCGCACGCGCACCAAGCCACATCAAGAACGATGCCTTCAGCGGCAACGCCGGCATCCTGTACGTGGCCGACAACGGCCTGACCCCGTACCTGAGCTATGCCGAATCGTTCCAGCCGGCCGGCAGCACGGCCACGCAGTCCTTTGAGCGCACGGCGTTCGATCCCATCACCGGCAAGCAGTGGGAAGTGGGCCTGAAGTACCAGCCCGCCAGCTTCGACGGCCTGATCACCGTGTCGGCCTACGACCTGCGCCAGCAGAACGTGCTGACCGATGATCCGGACAGCAGCCACAACACCTGCGGCACCACGGGCACCAGCCAGTGCCAGGTGCAGGATGGCGAAGGCCGCGTGCGCGGTGTCGAACTGGAGGGCCGTGTCACCCCGCTGCAGGGCTTCAGCGTGATCGGCGCTGCGTCGTGGATGGAATCGGAAGTCACCCGCAGCAACAACGGCTACCGCGGCAAGGAACTGGCGATGGTGCCCGACTGGACCGCCTCGCTGTGGGGGGATTACACCTTCCAGGCCGGTGCCCTGGAAGGCCTGAGCCTGGCGGCGGGTGTGCGCTACAACGGCACGAGCTATGGTGACAGTGCCAACCTGTACCGCATTCCGTCCTACACGCTGTGGGATGCGGCCATCCGCTATGACGCCGGCCTGCATGGCGCAGTGGGCACGCTGCTGTCGTTGAACCTGAGCAACCTGGCCGACAAGCGCTTCGTGTCGACCTGCACCGGCGTGTCCTCCTGCTACTACGGCACCGGCCGCACGGTGACGGCGACGGCGCGGTTTACCTGGTGATGCGCACCTGGTGTTGAGCACCTGATGATGCAAGGCTGCCGCCGCACTCCAAAGGGGCGGCGGCAGCGCCGATCACGCGGCTGCGTTGGCGGCGTACGCGGCCAGCACGGCCGGCAGTTCGTGCATCGACTCGAAGATCACGTGGACACCGGCGGCACGCAGGGCCTCGGGCGTGCTGTGGTACTGGCCGCCCGGGCTGTAACCGAACACCGTGGCGCCGGCAGCAACGCCCGCGGTGGCGCCGGTCACGGTGTCTTCGATGACCGCGCAGCGGGTCGGATCGACGCCCAGCGCGGCGGCGGCGGCCAGGTACACATCGGGGTGCGGCTTGGTCCGCGGCTGGTCCTGGCCACTGAAGATCTGCCCGCCGAAGGCATCGAGGATGCCGATCTTGCCCAGCTGCAGGCGCACCTTCAGCAGATCGGCGCCCGAGGCGCAGGCGATCCTGCCGCCGGTGGCCGCCTGCAGGGCACGCACGGCGGACGGCGCGCCGGGGATTTCAACCAGGTCGCGCTCCAGCGCCACGTTGCGCTGGTGGCGGAATTCATCCAGCCACGCCTCGGTGAAGGGCTTGCCGGTGCGTTCCTCGATCAGGCCAGCCAGGCCCGCCACGGATTTGCCGAGGAAGATCTCGCCGGCCTGCTGCTGGGTCAGCGGCCAGCCGCGCTCGGTCAGCATTTCCGAAAGCACGCGGGCAACCAGCGGCTCGGAATCGACGAGGACGCCATCGCAGTCGAACAGCACGGCATCGAAGGGGAAGGGGGACATCAGGAACTCCTTGCAACAACCAACGGGGGGAAGCTGCCCGTCATTTTCCCACAGGCGGCGGCGGGGTGCGCCGCGCCTCGATGAACGCCGCGATCCGCTGCAGCGTGGCCGCGTTGCCGGCGTTGTAGACGATCATCGACAGGTCCGGGCGTGCCTCCACCGCGAACGTCGAGAATTCCAGCTCCAGCGGGCCCAGCTCCGGGTGCTTGAGGCGCTTGCTGCCGTCGCCTTCGCTGGCAACATCGTTGCTGCGCCAGAGCGCCGCAAACTCGGGGCTGCTGGCCGAAAGCTCGGCCGCCAGCTGCGCCACCTCCGCCTCGGCACCTGCACGGATCGCGTCGGCCCGCAGCGACGCCACCACGAAGCGTGCAACGCTGCTCCAGTCTTCCTGCGCCGCGCGTACCCGGCTGTTGCTGAAGATGAAGCGCAGGATGTTGCGCTCGCTGGGCGGCACCTGCGCGTAGTCGGTCAGCAGTACCGTGGCGGCGTGGTTCCAGGCGACCACATCCCAGGTCGGGGTGCGGATCAGCGCCGGGCTGTGGGGCAGGGCGTCCAACACCCGCTGCAGGCGCGGCGAGATGCTGTCACCGCTGCGGTATTTCACTTCGGGCGGGCGGCCCAGCCCCAGCATGTACACGTGCTCGCGTTCTGCATCGGTCAGGCGCAGGGCGGAGGCGATGCGGTCCAGCACCTCGGCCGACGGCGCGCCGCCGCGGCCCTGTTCCAGCCAGGTGTACCAGGTCGGGCTGATGCTGGCCCGTTGCGCCACCTCCTCGCGACGCAGGCCTGGCGTGCGTCGGCGGCCGGTGGCGAAACCGAAACTGGCCGGATCCAGCCGTGCGCGGCGGCTCTTGAGAAATTCCCCGAGCGAGTGCTGGTTCATGCCGTTCCCTGCCTGTCAGTGACTATACCTGTATAACGTCACTACTTTAACAGGATGCGCGGAGCCGGATACTGGTCCCACTTTCCAGCGGAGCAGCATTCCATGCGTGTATTCCTGACCGGCGCCACCGGCTTCATTGGCCGCCGCGTATGCGAGCAGTTGCAGGCGGCAGGCCATGAGGTCATCGGCCTGACCCGCTCGGACGCGGGCGCGGAGGCCCTGCGCGCCGCAGGCGCCCACGTGCAGCGTGGCGAGCTGGGCGACCTGGCCAGCCTGCGCGCAGGCGCGGCGGCAGCCGATGCGGTGATCCACACCGCGTTCGACCACGATTTCAGCCGCTTCGCCGCCAACTGCGAGCAGGACGCGGCCGTGATCGGCGCACTGGGCGAGGTACTGAAGGGCTCGCCGCGCCCGCTGCTGATCACCTCCGGCGTCGGCATGGGGGAGGCCGCGCCCGGCCAGCCGGCGCTGGAGACCGTGTTCAATCCTGCCCATGGCAACCCGCGCATCGCCTCCGAACGCGCGGGCAACGCGCTGCTCGAGGCGGGCATCGACGTGCGGGTGATGCGCCTGCCGCAGGTGCACGATGCCTTCCGACAGGGCCTGATCAGCTACTTCATCGACATCGCGCGCAAGCAGGCGGTGGCCGCTTACGTGGGCGAGGGCGGCAATCGCTGGTCCGCGGCCCATGTGGATGATGTGGCCCGTGCCTACGTCCTGGCCCTGGAGCGCGGCCACGCCGGTGAGCGCTATCACGCCGTGGCCGAGGAGGGCGTCAGTGCCCGGCGCATCGCCGAGGTGGTGGGTGCGGGGCTGGGCGTGCCGGTGCGCAGCATCGCTGCAGATGACGCGGCCACGATGTTCGGCTGGTTTGGCCTGTTCGCCGGCATGGACCTGCCGGCATCGAGTGCACTGACCCGGCAGCGCCTTGGCTGGCAGCCGGTCGGCCCGACGCTGCTGCAGGATCTGCAGGACATGGATTACCGCGAGGGGCGCTGACGACGGATGAATGGCCCTGCACTGCGCCTGCATCTGCAGGCCCGGATACTGCGGGCCATCGATCCCCGCACGGGGTTGCCGGGGTTACCCTTCATGCCACGCCGGAAGACGCTGCGCATCGCCACCTTCAACGTCAACGGCATCGGTCCGCGCCTGCCGCATCTGCTGGCATGGCTGGACCGCGAAGCGCCCGATGTGGTGGCCCTGCAGGAGTTGAAAGCCACCGATGCTGCCTTCCCGGCAGCCGAGCTGGAGCAGGCGGGCTATGGCGCGATCTGGTGCGGCGAGCCGCGCTGGAACGGCGTTGCGCTGCTGGCGCGGGATGCGATGCCGATCGAAAGCCGTCGCCGGCTGCCGGGGGATCCCAAGGACAGCCAGAGCCGATATCTGGAAGCGGCCGTACACGGCGTTGTCGTTGGCGCGCTGTACCTGCCCAACGGCAACCCGCAACCTGGCCCGAAGTACGATTACAAGCTGCGCTGGATGCAGCGGCTGCTGCGCCATGCCCGCTCGCTGGTCGATCTGCCCCACCCGGCGTTGCTGATGGGCGACTTCAATGTCATCCCCACCGACCTGGACGTGTATGACCCCAAGGCCTGGAAGCGTGACGCGCTGTTCCAGCCCGACGTCCGCGAGGCATTCGAGCAGCTGCTCGCGCAGGGCTGGCGCGATGCACTGCGCGACGTGCACGGGGATTCAGTGATCTACACCTTCTGGGATTACTTCCGCCAGCACGCCGAGCGCGACCGCGGCCTGCGCATCGATCACCTGCTGCTCAACCCCGCATTGGCGCCGCGCCTGCAGGACGCAGGCGTCGACCGCTGGGTGCGGCTGCAGGAGAAAGCCAGCGATCACGCGCCGACGTGGCTCACCGTCAGCATCTGAATCCTTCATCGTGGCTGTAGGCGCTGGTCGTGAGGATGCACTGCCAAAGCATTCATCCATCGGACACGCCGGCAAGACAGCAATGTGATCGGGCAGCGCCTACGTTGCAGTTCTGTCCCTTGCGATTGACACGAAATGCTTGCTCCGGTGCTGCCTCCCCCATTGTCCAACCTTGCCCGGCAACGCCTGCTGCAGGTGCCTGATCTTCCACTTCCGGGCCACGGCCGCACACTGGAGCGCTGGCGGGCGCTGGCTGCTCTGGGCCATGAGGATCTGTGTCTGGCCAAGGTGCTTGAGGCGCATCACGATGCAGTGGCGATCCTGCATGAACTACGCGTGCCCGTCCCAGCAGAGCAACTGCTGGCGGTGTGGGCGGCTGAAGGCCCCGCCAGTACGCTGCGGGCCGAGCACACGGGACGCCTGCGCGGTGACAAGCCCTGGTGTTCTGGAAGCAATCTGGCCGACACCGCGTTGGTGACCGTGCGCGATGAGTCGGGTGTCCAGTTGTACAAGGTGGACGCGTCGCAGTGGCACTGCATGGAGAGCGAGCCGTGGCCGGCCGCCGGCATGGCCGGCGTACCCTCCACCACGGTGCGCTTCGACGACGCTGAGGCCGAAGCGGTCGGGCCCGTCAACGCTTACCTGGAACGTCCCGGCTTCTGGCACGGGGGGGCTGGCATCGCCGCGGTCTGGTTCGGTGCGGCGACCGCGCTGGCCGAGCGCATGCAGCACGCCTGCAGTGAAGGCCTGCGTGCACGCCTGCTGGGCAAGGCTGACCTCGCGCTGGCCCCGGCAGCGGCACTGCTGCGCGAACTGGCCCATGCCATCGATGCAGCGCCGCAGCTTACCCACCGGGTGCAGGTAGTGCGCGTGCGCAGCGTGGTCGAACGCGCCGCCACGCAGGTACTGGACCTGGCCGGCCGCGCGCTTGGCCCGGCGCCGATGTGCATGGAAGATGCCCATGCGCGCCGCTGGGCCGATCTGACCGTGTTCATGCGGCAGAGCCACGCCGACAAGGATTGGGAATGGCTGGGCGAACAGTGCGCCCGGCAGGTGATGCCATGGGCGCTGTAGCCACCATCCACGGGCAGGGCTCGGAGGAGCGCGCGTGGGAGAACTGCGACTGGCTCTGGCAGCAGCCCGAGACGCCTTTGGCCGAACTCGTTGCCGGGGCAGGGCGCATCGTGGTGGTCGCGCCGCATCCGGATGACGAGGTACTGGCCTGTGGCGGTTTGCTGTGTGCGGCGGCAGCCATTGGCGTGCCGGTGCAGGTGGTGGCGGTAACCGATGGCGAGGCATGCTATCCGGGCGAAGCCTGGTGGACACCGCAGCGCCTGCGCCAGGCACGCCGCGAGGAACTGCGCGACGCCCTTGGCGAGCTGGCCATCGATGCTGCGTCCATCGTCCACCTTGGCATTGCCGACGGCGGGGTCAGCAATCACGAAACGGGCCTGGAAGATTGGTTGTGGCAGACGCTGCGCGAGGACGACCTGGTGCTGGCACCGTGGCGCTTCGATGGCCACCCCGACCATGAAGCAGCGGGCCGTGCTGCCTGGCGTGCCGCGCGTTCGGCCGGATGCCAGCGCCTGGAGTATCCGGTGTGGGGCTGGCACTGGCTGGACCCCGGTTGCGCCCACATGGCCTGGGAATCGCCACGCCTGCTCGATATTTCCGCTGTCGCCGCGCGCAAGCGCGAGGCCATCGCCCAGTTCCGCACCCAGACCGGTGACGTGCCACGGCTGCAGGCCGAGCCCATCCTTCCGGCCCACGTGCTCACCCGCTTCTACCGTACCCACGAGGTTTACTTTGCATGAGCGCCCAGCCTTACTTTGACGAAATCCACGCCAATGACGATCCCTTCGGCTACCGCACCCGCTGGTACGAAGAGCGTAAGCGCGACCTGCTGATGGCCAGTCTTACCCAGCCCACCTTCCAACGCGGCTGGGAGCTGGGCTGCTCCAACGGGGTGCTCACAGAGCGCCTGGCCGGCCGCTGCGAGCGCCTGCTGGCCACCGACATCAGTCCGCGCGCCGCTTTCCAGGCGCGCCGCGGGCTGGCGCATCTACCGCATGTGCAGGTGCATTGCGCGCAGCATCCGCAGCAGTGGCCGGCCGGTCGATTCGATCTGATCGTATGTGGCGAGATGGGTTACTACCTCGGCCCAGATGCGCTGGTGGAACTGCGCGATGGGCTGCACGCCGCGATGAAGGACGACGGCCTGCTGGTAGCCTGCCATTGGCTGCCGTCGTTCCCGGGCCGGGCCACCCGCAGCGCGCTGGTGCATGAGCGATTGGGGCATGGCCTGCAGGAGGCGTTCTGCTATCGCGACAGCGATTTCATCCTGCAGGGCTGGACCCGAGCACCGCTTTCGCTGGCCAGCAACGAGGGGCTGAGATGATCGGCGTGCTGGTGCCGGCACACAACGAAGCCGAGCACCTTCCGGCGTGCCTGCGCTCGCTGGCCATTGCCGCAGCGCATCCCGGGTTGGCTGGCGAGCCGGTGCAGATCATCATTGCCCTGGATGCCTGTACTGATGGCAGCGCTGAGGTCTGTGCAGGGATGGCGGCGGAGATCCTCAGCCTGCAGGCACGCTGCGTGGGGGCGGCGCGCGCGGCCGCGGCGGGTGTGCTTATCGAGCGCGGCGCCACATGGCTGGCCAGCACCGATGCAGACAGCGAAGTCCCGGCCGATTGGCTGGTCGCCCAACGGGCTGCAGGGACCGATGTGTTCTGTGGCGTCGTCGATCTCGGTGAACTGGCGCCGCAGCAGGCGTGGTTGCGCAGCTGCTTCCAGCGCAGCGAGCGCTGGGGTGAGGGGCATGGTCGCGTGCACGGGGCCAACCTCGGGGTCTCGGCCTCTGCCTACCGGCGGGCGGGCGGATTCGCGGCGAAGCGATGCTCCGAAGATGTGGACCTGGTGCGCCGATTGGAGGCGGCTGGCGCGTCGATCCGTTGGGCCAGCGCGCCTGTGGTGACCACCAGTAGCCGGTTGTCAGGCCGCGCCGTCGGTGGCTTTGCCGATCATCTGGCAAGCCTGGCTGCCTTTGAGGCGTTGCCAACTCCTCAGCTGGCCTTGGCCAGCTGAGCAGTCCTTCAGCGCAGATCTAGTGGCCGTCCACCGCAAACGCGGCATGGATCAGCGCCAGATGACTCAAGCCCTGCGGTGTGTTGCCCAGACCCTGTCCAGTGAGCGGGTCCCACATTTCAGGCATCAGCCCGACATCGTTGCGCACCCGCCCCAGCAGTGAATGGAACAGGCGCTCGGCCTCGTCCCGCTCGTCCAGCAAGCCATACGCCTCCACCATCCAGAACGCGCAGCTGATGAAGGTGCCTTCGCAATCCTGCATGCCGCTGTAGCGCCACAACAGATCGCCGCTGGCATCGCACAGCTCGCGTCGCATGGCGTCACGGGTAGCGATGAAGCGCTCCCGCCGTACCTCGGCGAGGCCGAATCGCGAGGCCAGCATCAGGCTGGCATCCAGCCGGCCACTGCCGGCGTGCATCACGTATGCCTGCTTGCTCTCATCCCAGCAGTGCGTATCGATCCAGTCCAGGATGCGCTCTTTCTCGCGCTGCCAGCGTGGCAGACGCGCGCGGGTGATGTGGCCCTTTTCAGCGAGCTCGCAGGCGCGTCGAAGGGCCATCCAGCATTCCACCTTGGACATCGTGTAGTGCTGCAGCTCCTCCAGTTCCCAGAATCCGCAGTCCTTGCGCATCCATTGGTCGGCGCATTCGTCTGCCAGCTCGAACAGCAGGCGCGCGGTAGCGGGATCCAGTATGTGTCCGGCCTCGATCATCCGGCTGGCCATCTCCAGCACATCGCCGTAGACACAGGTCTGCAGCTGGTCGGTGGCGGTGTTGCCGACCCGCACCGGTTGGCTGCCCTGATAGCCCGGGATGTCGATGTAACGCTCCTGCTCCACACGCTCTCCGCGCAGGGTGTAGCACGGTGGAATGCCTGGACGGTGGCGGCCGATGGTGGTCATCAGCCAGCTGAAACCTGCCTTCGCGTCGGGCAGGGCGCCTACGCGCAGGAACGCCTTGATCACATAGGCGGCATCACGCACCCAGGCATATCGATAGTCCCAGTTCTTGTCGCCCCCCAGGCGTTCGGGCAGAGAGGCACTCACCGCTGCGGCGATCGCCCCGGTGGGAGCAAACCAGAGGAACTTCAGCGCCAGCGCCGAACACATGACCTCGCTGCGCTGGAGGCTCTCACAATGCAGATCGGCAACCCATTGCCGCCATTCACGGTCGGAACGGTCGATGCGGGTATCGATGTCCTGCAAGGGCGGTACCGGCAGCACTTCGTCCTGCGAGGCCAGCAGGGCAATGATCGCCCGCTCGCCCGGTGCAACCTGGATGCTGCCCCTCACCTCGCGGTCATCACACTGCTCGATGCGGGTCTGCTCGGGATAGCGCAGCATGGTCATCACCGGGCCAACATGGTGCACGCAGCCGTTGGGCGTGTCGCTCATCCAGGGCGTGCAGCTGCCGGCGCGGGTACCCGGAAGATAGTGCAGATCGAAGGTCACCTCTCCGTCGAGTCCTTCGATGCGGCGCGCCAGTTCTGACCACGGCAGGCGTCCGGCCGGCCCGCTGTTCAGCGATTCGGTCACCAGGGCACGGCCCGACACGGTGCGCACCTCGGTTTCCAGTACATTGCTGTCCGGCCGGTAGCGGCGGGAGACGTTCTCGATGTTGCGCGCCTGCAGCACGAAACGCCCGCCGTCAGCCGCATCCAGCAAGCGATCGAACAGGGGCGGCGCATCCAGGCAGGGTGCGCACCACCAGTCGATGCTGCCATCGGGCGCGATCAGTGCGGCAGACCGCCCGTCACCGATGGCCCCGTATGCGTTGATCGGCGCGTGACCTTGAGGGTCACGCGCGATGCTCACTCCTTCCACTACGTCCTGGGTCACGGCAGCAGCATGCCGCCAGTGGCGCCAATCACCTCACCGGTGATGTAACTCGATTCCTGGGTGGCCAGCAGAACGTAGGCGGATGCCATCTCCACCGGCTGGCCCGCGCGCTTCAACGGGGTCTGCGAACCGAAATCGGGGATCGCCTCCGGCGGCTGGCCACCTGCGGGCTGCAGCGGCGTCCAGATCGGGCCCGGCGCAACCGCATTGACGCGGATGCCGCGCTCGGCCACCTGCTGCGCCAGCGATTTGGTGAAGTTGACGATGGCGGCCTTGGTGGGCGCGTAGTCGAGCAGGTTCGGCGAGGGCTGGTAGGCCTGGATGGAAGCGGTGTTGATGATCGTCGCGCCGGCCGGTAGATGGGGCAGGGCGGCCTTGCACACCCAGAACAGCGCGTGCACGTTGGTGCGGAATGTCGCCTCGAACTGCTCGGTGTCCAGATCCTCGATTTTTTCCACGGCCAGCTGCTTGCCAGCGATGTTCGCCAGCACATCCAGTCCGCCCAGCCCGTCCACGGCCTGCTTCACCAGGTCCCGGCAGAACGCCTCGTCCTGCAGATCGCCGGGCAGGGCAATGGCCTTGCGGCCTTCCGCTTCGATCAGGGCGACGACTTCCGCCGCGTCCTTCTCTTCCTCGGGCAGATAGTTGAGCGCGACATCCGCACCTTCCCGCGCGAAGGCGATGGCCAGCGCGCGGCCGATCCCGGAGTCAGCGCCGGTGATCAGCGCTTTGCGCCCTTTCATCCGCCCCAGGCCGACGTAGCTCTTCTCGCCGTGATCTGCCTTGGGATTCAATTCGTGCACCGTACCCGGTGGCGTCTGCACCTGGGCCGGGTAGGTCGGTTGCGGGAATTGGGTGAGGGGGTTCTGCATGTCGTACTGGTTGCGGGTCATGGGGTTTCCTTGGGGGAGGTAGATAACGGGTTACAGGGTGACGGCGCCACCGGAGATGGTGAGCAGCGCGCCCGACGTATAGCTGGCACTGTCCGCGGCCAGCATCACGTAGGCGGACGCAAGTTCGGCGGGCTGGCCGGGGCGACCGAACGGGGTCTGGCTGCCGAAATTTTCGACCTTGTCCGCGGCCATGCCGGCGGGAATGAATGGCGTCCAGATCGGGCCCGGCAGGACCGCGTTGACCCGGATGCCTTTTTCGGCCAGCAGGCCCGCCAGGCCGATGGTGAGATTGGCGACCGCACCCTTGGTGGTGGAGTACGGCAGGATGTTAGGCGTCGGTTTTTTCGAATTCACCGACGCGGTATTGATGACCGAGCCGCCGTCCTTCAGGTGCGGAACGCTGAGTCGGGTCAGGTTGAACAGCGCATGGACATTGGTATCGAACGTCTTGCGCCAGTCGTCCATGGTGATTTCGTCAAACGACTCGTAGTAGCGTTGGTATGCGGCGTTGTTGACCAGGATGTCCAAGCCGCCCAGTTCGTGCACCACGCGCTGGATCAGCTGCTCGGCCTGCGCCTCGTCGCTGATATCGCAGGGGACCAGAACCGCCTTCTGGCCGGCCTCCTGGATGAGCTTGCCGATGGCGGCAGCATCGTCCTTTTCGCTTTCCAGGAAGGCGATCGCCACGTCCGCACCTTCGCGTGCATAGGCGATGGCCACGGCTGCGCCTATGCCGCTGTCGCCACCGGTGATGAGTGCCTTCTTGCCCTCAAGCTGGCGGTGACCCTTGTAGCTCGTTTCTCCGTGGTCCGGCTTCGGGTCGAGTTTGCTGGTCTTGCCAGGGAAGGACTGCTGCTGCGCCTTGAACGGCGGCTTCGGGTACTTGGGCACTGGCATGCGTGCGTCCTCTGTGGGGGAAGGGAGCTCCCAGTCTGGGCACCCCGCAGTAAACGCCGTGGCCCAGCAGTGTCGGCGTGGCGTGCACGGCGTGGGTCATAGCGGGTGCGCGATGGTGGTCATGATGCTGTTCGCGGCCTGGCGCGAATCCAGGCGCGTGTGCTGCACCACCACGGGCACGTCAGACTCGATGACGCAGGAGAAGCCAACGCCCAGCGGCACCGGGGCTGGTTCCTGCAGGTCGTTGAAGCGTTTGTGGCAGGTGCGCTGGGCAGGAACGGTGAAGGTGTAGGGCCCCTGCGGCGCTCGATCTTCGAAGTACAGCATCAGGCTGATACGGGCATCGGTGCTGCCGGCATTGAGGATGCAGCACGTGTCGTGACTCTGCAGCTCGGGCTCAGGCCCGTTGCTCCAACCGGGAATGTAGCCCTCGGCAATGGCCCAGCGCGTGCGCCCGAGGGCGCCGGGGTTTTCCTGCGTCATGGTTTCTCTCCGTAAGGGGCCACCAGAGTGGTCGAGGCGCCCGCGCCGAAGGCGTGCACGTCAAGTGTCCACGGCATCAACATGAAGCGTTCAGTGGCGTGCACCGTTACGCGTTGGCCGTCCTGCGGCGCTTGCCTATCATGCATCGCTGGTTCCACTGCACCTGACTGCTGCCCTTCATGCCTTCCAATGCGCAGGCCGCGCGACGTTCCGCCCGCGCCGCCGGGTATGTGTTTCCCGAGCATCTGCGCGAGCAGGCGCAGGCGCTCCCCGCACAACCCGGCGTCTATACGTTCCATGGCCGCGAGGGTGGCCTGCCGCTCTACATCGGCAAAAGCATCAACCTGCGCACGCGGGTGATGGACCATCTGCGGACGGCTGAGGAGGCTGCGATGCTGCGCCAGTCAGAGCGCATCAGTCATCTGCCGATGGCGGGCGATCTGGGCGCGCAGCTGCTGGAGGCGGCGATGGTGAAAGAACAGCGCCCGCTGTACAACCGGCTGCTGCGGCGGTTGCCGCGTCAGTTCAGCCTGCGTCTGTACCGGGGCGAGATCAGCGTGGTGAACTCGTCAGACGTGGATCTGACGTCCACGCCGATGTTGTACGGCATCTATTCGAGTGCCCGCGCCGCGCGTGAGTCAATGCGCCGCGTGGCGGATGAGAATCGGCTCTGCTATTCGCTGCTGGGCCTGGAGCGGCTTCCCTCTGGACGCCCGTGCTTCCGCTCGATGCTGCGCCAGTGTGCCGGTGCCTGCTGCGGCGGCGAGACCCTTGCCGAGCATCAGCAGCGGCTGGCCGATGCGCTCATGCTGCTGGAGATTGCCGAATGGCCCTACGCCGGCCCCGTGGCCATCGAGGAGCGCGGCGAAGCGATGCGGCAGTTCCACGTCGTTGATGGGTGGTTCTATCACGGCAGCGCGAAGACCCTGGCCGCTGCCCGGCGCGTGCGTCGGACTGATCCGCTGTTCGACCGCGACGCGTACCGCATCCTTCGCAAGGGGCTGTCGTTGGGCCAATGGGCCCTGCACCCGCTATAGCAGGTCGCGTAGACAGAGTCACGCAGCGTGGACGACCTGTTCTGTATCCCTCCGGGCAGGCCATGCAGGGAGAAGACCGTGACCGATCTGTTCGAGCTGGGCATGCCGTGGTTTGAGTTCGTACTACGGGCCACCGCCGTTTACGTGGTGGTGCTGCTGTTGACGCGGCTCAGTGGCAAACGATCGATCGGGCAGTCCGCACCGTTCGATATGCTGGTGATCGTCCTGCTGGGTACGGCGGTGCAGAACTCGCTGATCGGTGAGGACACCTCGCTGCTTGGCGGACTCATCCTTGCCGCCACGTTGCTGGGTCTGAACTGGCTGGTCGGTTTCGTGACCGCGCGCAATCGTCGGCTGCACCGTTGGGTGGAGGGCGCGCCGGTCGTGCTGGTGCGTAACGGCAAGGTGTTCTGGGAGCAGTTGCGCCGTTGCAATGTGGCGCCGGAGGACCTGGACGTGGCCATGCGCAAGGCAGGCTGCGATGGCCATCACCAGATCGAACTGGCCATGCTGGAAACCTCGGGAGAGATCACCGTGGATGCCGAAGGCCGCTGAAGCTGCAACAGTGGAATCCACGCCCCGCACACGGCAAGGTCACCGCCGGCACAGCCGTGCCCATGCAACCCTGCAGTCCCCAACGGCAGGAGAACGACGATGCAGGCGCTGACCTATCACGGCCGCAAGGACGTCCGCGTTGAGACCGTACCCGATCCGGCACTCGCGGCCGAGGACGACCTCATCCTGCGCGTCACCGCCACTGCCATCTGTGGCTCCGACCTGCATCTGTACCGGGGCAGGATTCCCGATCTGCACACCGGCGATGTACTTGGCCATGAGTTCATGGGCATCGTGGAAGAGGTTGGCAGAGGCGTGACCCAGGTGCGTCCTGGTGACCGTGTGGTCATCCCGTTCGTGATTGCCTGTGGTGAATGCTTCCACTGCCAGCTGGCGGAGTATGCCGCGTGCGAGACCACCAACCCCGGCAAAGGCGCGGCGCTCAATGCGAAGGGATTGATGCCGCCTGCCGCGTTGTTTGGATACAGCCACCTGTATGGCGGGGTCGCTGGCGGCCAGGCGGAATTCGTGCGGGTGCCCAAGGCCAATGTCGGCCCCCTGCGGATTCCGGATGGCGTGGCCGATGAGCAGGTGCTGTTCCTGTCCGATATCCTGCCGACCGGCTATCAGGCCGCGCTCAACGCAGGGGTGAAGGCGGGCTCGACGGTAGCGATCTTCGGTGCAGGCCCGGTTGGCTTGATGAGTGCCGCCTGTTGCCGCCTCCTGGGTGCGGAAACCATCTTCATGGTGGACCATCTGCCGTATCGGCTGGACTTCGCGCAACGCACCTATGGTGTCACGCCGATCGATTTCGGCAAGGTGGACGATCCGGCGGATTACATCGTCAGCCAGACCAGCGGCCGGGGCGTGGATGCCTGCATCGAGGCGGTCGGGTTCGAGGCGGAGGGCAGTTCGGTTGAGACTGCATTGACCGCAGTGAAGCTTGAAGGCAGCAGCGGCGTGGCGATCCGCCAGTGCATTGCTGCCGCTCGCCGCGGCGGCATCGTCAGTATTCCTGGTGTGTATGCCGGCTTCATACACGGCTTCCTGCTCGGGGACGCATTCGACAAGGGCCTGACCTTCAAGATGGGGCAGACCCATGTGCAGGGCCTCATGCCCGAGCTGCTGACCGCCATCCTGGAGGGCAAGCTGGACCCCGGCAACATCATTTCGCACCGGATGAGCTTGGCCGAAGCCGCGCAGGGCTATGCCATGTTCGATGCGAAGGACGATGACTGCCGGAAGATCGTGCTGACCCCGTGACAAGCGACCCAGCGAGCGGTACGCCGCTGACCCCTGACAGGCGCTACATCGTGGTGCGCGGGCGGCTCTGGCGCGCGACCAACCCGAATCTCACCGCCATCGAACGTGCGCGGTGGGTGGCGGCGCTCATGGACGCGCGGCGCGCGGTGCAGGCCGCGATGAGGAGCGGAGAAGCGGCGGCGCTGCGGAATGCACGCCGTGCGGTGGATGCGGCTAAACGAGGTCTCGGCGAGCGTGGCCCGGTGTGGTGGACAGATGGTGGCAAGGACTACAACCGCTACCTGGTAAAGAATACGCCGTACGCGAGCTGGTTCGACGGTCTTTGAAGGGGAGGGAGGCAGCTCAGTCTTTCGACCCTCGACGACCTCCCGTCGGATCGACCTCAGGTCGCTCGTAGTCGTCGGGATGTGCCGTCTTGTTCTGTTCCGGCATGTCCTTGCCTTTCTTCCAGCTCTGGTCGGTACGGACCTTGTCCGGCGTATGCGCCTTGTCCTGGTCGCTGGCGTCGCCCGTGGGGTTGAACGGTAGCTTGCTCATCGGAGGAATTCCTTGCGGTGGGGGCAGTTTCAGCGCTGTAACGGTTGTCTGCCACGGCTCTGGGCCAGCGTCTGGTTCACTGCTTCCTGAAGTTGCGGGATGTGGAACGGCTTGGCGACGAAGCGTGCTTTCTGGTGTCGGGCTGGCACGACCTGATCGTAGACGGCGGAGGCGAACAGGAAGGGCACGCCCAGCTCCGCCAGCCGGTCAGCGACCGGGAACACCACGCCGTCGCCGAGCTCGATATCAAGGATGGCGGCATCGAACTGCTCGTTGCGCAGCAGGCTGAGTGCCTCGAATACGCTTTCAGCGTGCGTGATGGTGTTCCCCTCGTTGGACAGCGCATCCTCAACCAGTTCAGCCAGATCCAGCTGATCCTCTACCAATAACAGGCAGTGCTCCTGCGTCTGTTCATTTCCATACTTCTGCATACGCAGGTCGTGCTCGTATTGTCATGTTGCCCCTATGTTCCGCTTCCGGGCATCAAGCCAGCGGCTGGCTGCCGTGTGCGCGGCGCGAAGGTCGCATGACCCGATGGATGCGGGTCGCAGTCGGCGGGCGGACGTGAACCGCCCTGGTAGATGCCCACCTTGGTGGGCCGTAGGGCCAGGGCGCCAGTCAAGGTTGGCACCTACCGAAGCGCGTCCAGCCACCGGGAGCCGCCTTGGTAGATGCCCACCTTGGTGGGCCGTAGGGCCAGGGGCCAACCAAGGTTGGCATCTACCGGAGCCATCGCGGGCGATCACGCTGTGTTGGTTTTCTGCGCGCCACACTGGACCACCCCCTTCACAGGATCCAGCATGAGCCAGGTATTCATCGTCGGCGCAGCCGGCAAGGTCGGCCGTTCCCTTGTCGAGCAGGCCAGCGCACGTGGCCATCGCGTACTGGCCCTGCATCGCGGTCAGGACCAGGCCGCCGAACTCACCGCCCTCGGCGCCGGCCCGGTGCAGGGCGATCTGCTGCAGCTGGATGTCGCCGCGCTGGCGGCGCTGATGAAAGGCTGCGACGTGGTGGTGTTCTCGGCCGGTGCCGGTGGCAAGGGCGGCGCGTCGATGACCGACGCCATCGATGGGCGCGGACTGGAACTGGCCGTGGCCGCGGCACAGGCCGCGGCCGTGCCGCGCTTCCTGCTGGTGTCGGCCTTCCCGGAAGCTGGTCGTGGCAAGCACCTGTCGGATACGTTCGAGAACTACATGGTGGTGAAGAAGCGTGCCGACGTGCACCTGGCCGAAAGCCCGCTGGACTGGGTGATCCTGCGCCCGGGCACGCTCACCGACGAACCGGGCACGGGCCGGGTGCGTGCCGGCCTCGCCATTCCCTACGGCAACATCGCCCGCGCCGACGTCGCTGCCACGCTATTGGCATTGATCGAACACCCGCAGCTGCGCCGCTGCATCATCGAACTCACCGAGGGCGAAACCCCGGTGTTCGATGCACTGCAGGCGCTGTCGCCGGCATGAGGGCTTGACCACGACAACGCGCTGACGCAGCATCGGGCGCATGGTCCTCCGCGCCGCCGCCGTCACTACCACCACGACTGCCCCTGGCAGGTCGTGAGGTCGTTACGTGACGTGATGTAGCGCCGCCCCTCAGGACCCCGCCAGTCATGGACGGGGTCTTCTGTTTCTCCGTCCGTGCCCACCCCACAGGAGAAACACCATGAGCCCATCCCGAATCCCCCGCCGCGGCCTGCTGGTCATCGACATGCAGCACGGCCTGTTCAACGGCGCGCATCGCCCTTACCGCGCTGACGAAGTCCTGGTCAACATCAATGCGCTGATCGACCGCGCACATGCCGCCGATGCCCCGGTGTTTGCCGCACGCCACGTCGGCCCCGCAGGCTCGCCGCTTGCCAGCGACAGCCCGCTGTCGCAGCTGCTGGCTGGCCTCGCCATCGATCCGGCGCGCGACACCGTGTTCGAGAAGACGCGGCCCAGCTGCTTCTTCGAGACCGGCCTGGTCGAGCGACTGGCCGCGGCCGGCGTCGAAGAACTGGTCATCGTCGGCATGAAGACCGACTACTGCGTGGATACCACCTGCCGCGCCGCGCGCGACCTCGGCGTTGCGGCCGTGCTGGTGGCCGACGCGCACACCACCACCGATTCGGCCGTGCTTGAGGCGCAGACCATCGTCGAGCATCACAACGCCACGCTGCGCGGGGCGTTTGTCAGCCTCGTCGCCAGCGCAGACTGCACGTTCGCGGCAGGGTAAGCTCCAGTCAACGAAGTCAGCCAGGAGGGCAGATGGGACCGATGACCCAGACACGGACACTCCGCAACAGCCTTGTGCTGATGCTGCTGTCCGCAGTGGCAGGCTGCAGCACAACGGGGGGCGGTGATCGCCATCCTGCGCCGCAGCTGCGGGCGGTAACGCTGACGCCTGAAGCGTCGACGGTCTGGTTGACCGCTGCTTCCATCGGCACCATCGAGCCCATCGGCTCGTGCGTCTACTTCGTTACTGGATCGGGTCAGCGCCTTCTGGCGCTGTGGCCGGACGGCTTCGAGCTGGAAAGAAAGGACGGCGTGGCCGTGGGCGTGCGCTACACCCGAACCGGCAAGGGTGTGGCCTTCGGCACGACGCATACTTTTGGCAGCGGCGCACTGTCCGCATTGCCGGGCAGCCTGGCCGACCCCCTGCCTGCAGACTGCAGCGGGCCGGCCACGATGCTCTGGTTCGACTGAGACCTGCGCAGCCTCAGCGCTGCTCGTCCTTGCGCGCGCTCAGTTCACGGTCGGCGCGCAGGAACACCGCGCTGGTGCTTTCCTCGCCGGTACCGCCGGCGGCGCCCAGCAGCAGCGGCCGGGCCAGCCGCGAGGAGGCATCGTCGGCCACTGCCTGCAGCGCCGCCAGGGTGTCGCTGGCCTGGTCGCTGCCCAGCACCGCGATGAATTCGCCGCTGCCGGTGACCCGGTTGATGCTGTCGCCGCGCGTGGCGTCCAGGCACTGTTCCAGCGCCACATCCAGCTGCTGCAGCTGGCGCTCCAGGCTGCGCTCGCCCATCTGCTCGGCCAGGGCCGCCAGGTCCTGCAGCTCGAGGATCACCACGGTGCAGGCGGTGCCGGTGGTGGCGTGCGCGACTTCCACCAGCGGGCTCTGCTCGAGGATGGTCGCCACTTCCTGCTCGCGCTCGCGGCTGCGCGCTTCCATCAGGGTCATGGTCAGCCGGGCCAGGGCCTGCAGGGCGTCACGCTGCTCGGCGCTGAGCGAACGCGGCGTCAGGTCCACCACGCAGACGCTGCCCACCGCCGCGCCCTCGCGGGTGACCAGCGGCATGCCCGCATAGAAGCGCGCGCCCATCTCGTTCAATACCGGGTTGTCGACGAAGCGGCTGTCCTGCTTCAGGTCGCCCACTTCCAGCAACTGATCGGGCTGGCGGATCGCGTGGTCGCAGACCGCCACGTCGCGGTCGGTTTCGCTGCCCTCCACGCCGATGCGCGCCTTGAACCATTGGCGGTCACGATCGATCAGCGTCACCAGCGCCATCGGCGTGCCGCAGACGGCGGCGGCCACCTTCACGATGTCATCGTAGGCCGGCTCGGGCAGGCTGCCGACCACGTGCAGCGCATCCAGCGCGTGCTGGCGTTCGGTTTCAGTGAATGCGGCAGAAGAATGATCCGTCATGGTGATCCTGGGCAGTCAAAGGACGTGGTCCATGCTAGAACAGGCCGGCGTCCAATGGATGAACCACCCCCGCAGCGGCCCGGGTTTCGGGCAGAATCGCCGGCATGGACCGGCCGGAAGCGTGATGCGTCACGCCGCAGGGCCTTCGCACTGCCCACTCATGGAACGAGGACACGCCATGGTTGTTCGCCCCTTGCTGCTGTCGGGTTGGCTGCTGGCTGCAGCGTTGCCTGCGGCTGCACAGCAGATCCGCTCGGCCACCGGGCCTGCGCCCAGGCCGCTGCCCGCGGCCCCCCGGCCGGCGCACAACTCGATGGCCAAGAGCACGACGCCGTTCAACTGCGACCAGTACGCCTGGCCGAACCACCCGCATCCCGGCATGAAGTCGTACTGCGCCAGCGTTGAAGCCGGCACACTGCAGAATGAAGCGCGCCAGGCCGGTCGTCCCGGTCCGTCCGCCGAGGTGGGCGTGCTGCCTGCGCTCGGTTCGGCCGAGGCCAAGCGCACCGGCACGGCCTGCATTGGCGGGCAGGCCTTCCGCCGGCTGGCCAACGGGTGGGAACAGATCGCAGCCCCTGCCGGCGGCTGGCTGCGCTGCCGCGAGCGCTAGCCGCTCTTTGCCGCGGGCGGCGGCAGCGACAGCGACTGCAGGTCCACGCCGCTGCGCAGGATCTGCAGCGCCCCCAGCGCCAACGCATGCATGCCCTGGGCGAACTCGCGGTCGACCTCACTGGCGTCGCGGGCGCGCGTTCCTGCGGGCACGGCGTCCTTGCCCGCGCCGGCATACAGCGTGTCGGCCACGGCGATGCAATGGAACGCCACGGTCGACATCAACCAGCGTGCCTGCTCCACCGGCAGGGCATACGCCGCTGCAACCTCGCTCTGGTGCCCGGCGATGCGCGCACTCATCGTGGGTGACGCCACCGAGCGCCGCAGCAGGTAAGGGGTCAGCCCGGGGTGTGCGATCACCAGATCGCGCAGCGAAGCGATGAAGTCGATCAGGTAGTCCGGCAGCGCCTGCCCATCGCCCCGCTCGACAGGTGGCATCTGCCAGCGCTCGAAGATGGCTTCGGCCACCGCGACTTTCAGCGCCTCCAGGCTGGCGATGTGGTTGTAGAGCGTCATGTGGGTCACCCCGAGTGCCCCTGCAAGCCCGACGAAGGTCAGGTCGCGCAGCCCCATGGCCATGCCGGCCTCGACGATGCGTGCATGGCTGAGCTTCTTCGGGCGTCCGCGCGTCGGTGCCTGTTCGCTGTCTTTCATCGGCGGCTTGACCATTTATTTTATAGTAATGATAATTAATTGCACCACGCAGCGCACCACCTGCGCGCGGCGTGATCGTAGCAACTGCGCCTCACCGCTCCCAGCCAGGCATCGGCCCAGCCAGCAACCCCGCCTGCACCCGTCCATCCGGAATCTGCCGGACCCATGACCAGGGCGCAGGCCTCGTCATACCCAGGTACACCCATGACGTCCGATGTCCGTTGCCATGCTCCCTTGTCCTGCCTGCGCGCAGGCCGAGCCACCCCGCTGCTGCTTGCGCTGGGCGGCGTTCTCATCCTTCCCGCGCCTTCGGCGCTTGCCCAGGCCATCGCCGCCGCCACCGACCGCGCGCCGCAGGTGTCCACCCTCGATTCGGTGAACGTGCACGAGCGCCGCACCGTCACCGACCCCTATGCCGGCGGGCAAGTGGCGTCGGGCGGGCGCGTGGGCCTGCTCGGCAACCGTGATTTCATGGATACGCCGTTCAACACCATCAGCTATACCGAGGCCTACATCGCCGATCGGCAGGCACGTGACATCACCTCGGTCATCGCGGCGGCAGATCCGACGGTGTTCACCAACAATGCCTCCGGCGCGTGGAGCGAGAACTACGCCATCCGCGGGTTTGCTTCCAGCACCACCGACATGACCGTGGACGGCCTGTTCGGCATGGCGCCGTTCTATCGCACGTCGCCGGAAATGTTCGAGCGGATCGACGTGCTGAAGGGACCGTCGGCGCTGCTCAACGGCATGCCGCCGGGCGGTTCGGTAGGCGGCACCATCAACCTGGTTCCCAAGCGTGCGGCCGATGCGCCGCTGACCCGGCTGAGCGTGGACCATGGCTCCGACGCGCAGTTCGGCGGCCATGTGGATGTCGGCCGCCGCTTCGGCAACCGCAATCAGTGGGGCGTGCGCGTCAACGCCGTGCACCGCGAGGGCGAGGGCGCCATCCGCCACCAGGACAAGGCCTACCAGCTGGGCTCGCTGGCCCTGGACTGGCGCGGCGAGCGCAGCCGCGCATCGCTGGACCTCTACAGTGCCGAGGATCTCATCCATGGCCCAACCCGCGGCGTCAGCCTGGATGTCGGCGTGGCGGTACCGAAGCCGCCGCGCGCCGATGTGCTCATCAACCCCGAATGGGGCAGGGTGGAGAGCCGTGACAAGGGCGCGATCCTGCGCGGTGAAGTCGACTTCAACGATCACCTGATGGGCTATGCGGCCTTCGGTGCCAGCGAGACGAACTACCGTTACAACGGTGCCATCAGTGCGTTGGTGCTCAACAACGCCGGTGATTTCCGCACGACCGTGGCCCAGCTGGCCTTCCACACCCGCAAGCAGTCGGCTGATGTGGGCGTGCGTGGCAGCTTCCAGACCGGTCCAGTCAGCCACCAGCTGGCCGCCAATGCGACCGCCTACCAGCACAAACAGGACGACTACGGCCGCCGCAGCGTGCCCGAGGCCAGCTGGGTGACCAACCTCTACGCACCCACCTGGAACGAAGCGCCGACGTTCATCACTCCCCACATCATGCATACCGAGGTGAAGCTGCGCAGCGTGGGCGTGGCCGATACCCTGGGGTTTGCCGACGATCGCGTGCAGGTCACGCTGGGCGTGCGCCGCCAGCAGGTGCAGAGTGATGCGTTCGACATCAACACCGGTGCACTGTCTTCGCGCTACAAGCAGAGCGCCACTACCCCGGCCGCCGCGGTGCTGTTCAAGCTGGGCGGCAAGGTATCGCTGTATGCCAACAGCATCGAGGGCCTCAGCCAGGGTGCGACTGCGCCGACCACGGCCGCCAATGCCGGCGAAGTGTTCCCGCCGTTCAAGACACGGCAGAAAGAACTTGGCCTGAAGCTCGATGCGGGCCGCTTCGCACATTCCTTCAGCCTGTTCGAGATCAAGCGGCCCAATGGCTACACCGATCCGGTCTCGAACATCTATTCGTTCGGCGGCGAACAGCGCAACCGCGGCGCGGACTGGAGCTTCTTCGGTTCACCGCTGGACGGCGTACGCCTGATGGGCGGCGTGGCCTACGTGCAGCCCAAGCTCACGCGCACCCAGAGTGGCATCAACGAAGGCAAGCTGGCCACCGGGCTGCCGAAGGTGCAGGGCAAGATCACCGCCGAATGGGATCTGCCGATGCTGGAAGGCCTCAGCCTCAATGTGGGCATCACCTCCATGTCCCGGCAGTTCATCAGTGCCGACAACACGCAGTGGGTGGCCGGGCACACCGTGTACGACCTGGGGGCGCGCTACGCGACCCGTCTCTCCGGCCGCCCGCTGACCCTGCGCGGCACGGTCAACAACCTGACCAACACGGCCTACTGGGGCCAGCCCTTGCTGTCCAGCCTGGCGCTGGGTGCACCGCGGACCTTCACGCTGTCGGCCACCGTCGATTTCTGATGGGAGGGAGCGCAGGCTTCAGAGCCTGCCTTCGGCCACGTAACGCGCGGCGCTCTGGTCGACCAGCGCCTGCAGTTGCTGCAGCAACGCGTCGTCCCAGCGCTCGAAGTTGAAGCAGGATTTGCCCTGCATGTGTTGCTTCAGTGCGGGGCTGATGCCTGCCAGCAGCTCGGGAAAGTCGTAGACGGGCATCAGGTGGAAGGCGTGCCTGCGCCCGGACACCTTCACTGCAGCGAAGAACTGCGCCTTGCCGTTGGCGCCCGGCCTGCGGCAATTGGCGTAGAAATGCTGGTCTGTATCGTGGACGACGAGCAGGCCGTCGCCATGGCGCAGCAGCATCTGCCGCAGGGCGCCGAAGAGGTCGGGCGGGACCGTGCCGGTGGCCGCCGTGGGTGTCGCCTGGGTGCGCGTCATGGGAACCTCCCGGCCTGGGACTCTGCAGGTTGCCGTTGCGCGCACCGTAGCATGGGGGAGGGATGCGATCCGGACAGGCCTGCCGGATCGCCCCTTCATCGGGTTCAGGCCTTGGCCACAGCCTGGATCAGCACTGCAGCCGCTTCGGCCGACGAGCCCGGGTTCTGGCCGGTGACCAGCAGGCCATCGCGCAGCACATACGAGCCCCAGTCCGGGCCCTTGCTGTAGTCACCGCCCAGCTCCTTCAGCATGTCCTCCACCAGGAAGGGCACGACGTTGGTCAGGCCGACGGCGTCCTCTTCGGTGTTGGCGAAGCCGGTGACCTGCTTGCCGGCGACCAGCGGCGTGCCATCGGGTGCCTTGACCTGGCGCAGCACGCCCGGCGCATGGCAGACCAGGCCGACCGGCTTGCCACTGGCAACGAACGCTTCGATCAGCGCGATGGAATGGGTGTCGTTGGCCAGATCCCACAGCGGACCGTGGCCGCCCGGGTAGAACACCGTGTCGAAGTCGGCGGCATTGACGCTGTCCAGGCGGACGGTGGCGGCCAGCTGCGCCTTGGTGGCGGCGTCGGCTTCAAAGCGATGGGTCAGCTCGGTCTGGAACGCCGGCTCGTTGCTCTTCGGGTCCAGCGGCGGCTGGCCACCCTTGGGCGAGGCCAGCACGATCTCCGCACCCGCATCCTTGAAGGCGTAGTAGGGCGCGGCCAGTTCTTCCAGCCAGAACCCGGTCTTGTGCCCGGTATCACCCAGCTGGTCGTGCGAGGTCAGAACGATGAGGACTTTCATGGTGGTGCTCCTGTTGGGAGAGTGGTGAAGTAGACCGGTCGTCTAGCGCCCGGCCGCAAAAAAACACTTCGGGGGAAGTGTGGCGCACGCACCCCTCGCTCAGCGTGAGGGATGCAGGATCTGTCGGGTGGCACGCTGCGCGTTGTCGAAGGGCTGCGGCCCGCGCACGATCTTGACCATGATGCTGGCACCCAGCCACAGCTGGTAGAGGCTCTGCGCCAGCGCGAACGCATCGCCGCTGCAGGCCAGCGAGCCATCGGCCTGGCCGTCCTCGATCGCCCGTGCCAGCCGCTCGATGATGCCGGCGGTGCCGCTGCGCAGCGCCGCACGCATCGCCGGCGACAGGTCCGCAACTTCCGCACCCAGCTTCACCGCAAGGCACTTGCCCTGGCAGTCCTCGAAGGACTGGCTGGCCATCCACGCAGCGAAGTAGCTGTCCAGCTGCTGGGCCCTGGTCTCGCCGCCGTCGCGGAAGATCTGGTCCATTTCGGCCAGGTACTCGTCGAAGTAGTCCTGCAGCAGGGCTTCGCCGAAGGCTTCCTTGGAGCCGAAGTAGTGGTAGAACGAGCCCTTGGGCACGCCGGCGGCGGTCAGCACCTCGTTCAGGCCGACCGCCGAGAAGCCCTTGCCGCCCATGGTGCGGCGGCCGCTGGCCAGGATCTTCCGGCGGACGTCGGTGCCTGCGGTGTCGGTGGCGGAGTTCATGGGAGCGACGATACGCGCGATTAGACCGGTCGTCTAGTGAGTTGTGCGGTACGCGCATTTTCCGTTCAGCATCGCCAGACCCTACTTTCGCGGCATGGCCCGGGTACCAATGCCGGTGCTAGGTTCCAGCAACGCAGGCAGCCGCTACGGAACACGATGACCTTCGCTGGAAGTGCGCCCCATGACACGCCGCACCGGGTGATCTTCGCTGGCATCTGCGCACTCGTCCTCACCGTGGGCCTCGCCCGTTTCGCCTACACGCCCATGCTGCCGATCATGAAGGCGCAGGCGGGGCTGGGGTATGTCGCCGCAGGTTGGCTTGCCGCCATCAACTACGCCGGCTACATGTCCGGCACCGTGCTGGCCGCGATGGCCGGCGATCTGCGCCGGCGCTACGTGCTCTATCGCATCGGCTTGGTGGTGGCGGTGGCCAGTACCGCGGCCATGGGCCTGACCAGCAACCCCGTGGCCTGGGGCGTGCTGCGCTTCCTGTCGGGCCTGTCCAGCGTGGCCGGGCTGTTGCTGGCCTCGGGTCTGGTGCTGAACTGGCTGCTGCAGCACGGGCGCCGCCCGGACCTGGGCCTGCACTTCACCGGCATGGGGCTGGGCATCGTGGTGTCCGGTGCGGCGGTGGTCCTGACCTTGCCGGCACTGTCCTGGTCCGGGCAGTGGATCGCGCTCGGCGTGCTCGGTCTGCTGTTCTTCGTGCCCGCCTGGTTGTGGATGCCCGCTCCGGTACCTGCATCGCCCACCGCCGCTGCAGAGGCCGCGCCACCGCCCTCGACGTCGCGCAACTGGATGCGCCTGCTCAATGCAGCCTATGTGTGTGCGGGCTTCGGGTTCGTCATCGGCGCCACCTTCATCGTTGCCATCCTCGAACGATTGCCCCTGCTGCAGGGCAGGGGCGGCTGGGTCTGGGTCATCGTCGGCGTGGCTGCATTGCCGTCCACCTTCATCTGGGACCGCGTCGCCCGCCGCTTCGGCGCAACCCGGGCGCTGCTTCTGGCCTATGTGCTGCAGGGCGCGGGCATGCTGCTGCCTGCCGTATCCTCCAGCGCGCCGGTCAACCTGCTGTCGGCGGCCCTGTTTGGCGCTACGTTCGTGGGCATCGTCAGCCTCACCCTGGCCCTGGTTGGCCGCCATGTGCCATCCAACCCCTCCAGGGCGATGGCGCGCATCACGCTTGGGTATGGCGTGGCACAGATCATCGGGCCGATCATCGCCGGGTACATGGCCAGGGCAACGGGCAGCTACCAGGGCGCACTGCTGGCGACGGCGGTGTTGATGGGCTGCGGCGCACTGCTGCTGTATGCGGCGGATCTGCAGGATCGCGGGAGGAGTTGAGGCCCCAGGCACCTTGCGGAAGGCACGGATACGTTGCCGGCGACAACGATACATTTCGCCAGATTTCACCAATTGATAACCAATCGCATTTGGAATAGCATTCCGTCCGCCAGCCCCGGACCTTCGTCTCGCCAGCGCCCACGCTCACCGACACGAAGGCCCCATGAAGACTCTTTCCCTGCTCGCCGCCGCCGCGCTGGCGATGGCTGCATCCCTGCCGGCATACGCCCACACGCCTTATCTGGTGCCCAGCAGTTTCGCGCCACGGGCGGGGCAGACGATTGCCATGGACGCCTCGTTTGCCGAGACCTTCTTCGTTCCGGAAACTGCGTTCGATGACAGCCAGTTCACGGTGACCGGCCCGGACGGCACGCAGGCGCCGCTGGCCTCGCAGGTGATGAAAACCCGCACCGTGGCCGAGTACACGCTGCCAGCAGGCACGGGCACCTACCGCCTCAGCACCGGCCCGCGCCTGGGTGCGCTGTTCCGTACCTGGGAACACAACGGCAAGCGCGAGAGCTCGCGCGACCCGGCGGTGAAGATTCCGGCCGGGGCGAAGGTGATCTCCGATTTCCAGTCGCTTACCCAGGCCGACAGCTACATCACCGTGGGCAACCCGGGCCGCGCCGCGCTGGCGCCGCGCAACAAGGGCGTGGAGCTGGTGCCGGTCACCCATCCCAGCGATCTGTACGTGGGCGAAGCCTTCGAGTTCGTCGTGCAGTACGACGGCACGCCCCTGGCCAACCAGGCCGTAGAGATCACCGAGGCGGTGTGGAGTTCGGATCGCACGCCGCAGGTGGTCAACCTGAAAAGCGATGCTGCCGGGCACGTGCGCTTCCCGCTGTCCGCCGCCGGCACCTGGGTCGCACTGACCCGCCACCGCACGGCCGCACCGGCCGGTGCGCCGGTGGCCGAATACAGCAACAGCGTGACGCTCACGTTCCGCGTGCTCAATCCCTGATTTCCCCGTAACACCGCCTTCGAGGTCGACATGAAAACCACCGTGCTTGCCAGTGCGTGCATTGCCGCGCTGCTGCTTTCTTCTGCTGTATCCGCACAGACCGCGCCCGGCCCGCGCCCGCTGGTGGGCGGCCACGGCAACAACGTGCTGGCCTTCATCGCCGAGCATGACGACAACGCCGATGGCCGCGTGACCTGGCAGGAGTTCGAGACGTTCCGCCGCACCCGCTTCGACGCCACCGATACCGACCGCAACGGCACCGTGGAGGAGGCCGAGTACGTGGCCGAGTTCGACGCCCGCGTGGCGGCCGAGATCGAGCGCGAGCGTGCCGCCCAGGTTGAACAGACCAAGGCCCGCTTTGCCGCGCTGGACACCGACAAGAGTGGGCAGGTATCGCGCGCCGAGTTCGATGCTGCCGGCGAAAAGACCTGGCAGGGCGGCCAGAAGGCGCTGGTCAGCAGAACGAGTAAAAACAAGACCGCACCGGAGCGGGAAGCAAAGACCGCCGCCGGTGCCCAGCGCTTCGACAACCAGCGCCGCAGCCGCATCGGCATGCCCACCAGCCATACCGCGGCCGGCTTTCTGGAGCTGTACGACGAGAACGGCGACGGCAAGGTTGAGCGTGCCGAGTACGAGCGCGTACGCGATGCACAGTTCGCCCGTACCGACAGCAACAGCGATGGCCTGCTGGCCCTGGAGGAGTACCTGGCCGAGTTCGAGACGCGAGTGGATCGCCGCATCGATGCGCTGGACCAGGGCGGCGATCGCCAGGTCCACGTGCGTTTTGGCGTGCTCGACGCAGACAAGGATGGCCATATGACCTTCGCCGAGTACCAGGTGTCGGGCAAGCGCCTGTTCGAAACCGCGGATCGCAACAAGGACGGCGTGGTCGACGCTGTCGACGCCCGGCTGCCCGCGCCCGAACCGCGCCGCTGATGCTCCGGGCCACCCGAACGGGGTGGCCCGCTGACTTCCCCTTCGTTGCGTTCATCCACCGGTCCGCCCTGGACCGGCTGGGCAACGCTGTGCCTGATCGAGCCTTCGATGAAGCGATGTTCCCTCTTTCTGCTGGCGATCTGCATGGCGCTGGGCGGCCTGCCTTCCGTCGCCGCGGGTGCGGCCGAGCTGCATCGCGATGATGTGCTCGGCACCTCGCTCGACCTGCGCATCGACGCGCCTGCAGCCCAGGCGGCGGCCGCCGGCCGTGCGGCGCTGGCCGAGATCGAGCGGCTGGACGCGCTGCTCAGCCGCTGGCGTGCGCACAGCGAGCTGAGTCGCTTCAATGCCACGACCGCGCCGCAGGATCTGTCCCACGACCTGCGCGCCGTGCTGCGCCTGTGCGAGGAATGGCGGGCGCGCACCGAAGGACTCTTCAGTTGCCGCCTGGGCGGGCTTGCCCAGCGTTGGCAGCAGGCCCAGGAAAGCGGCGTCCTGCCGACGCGCGAAGCACTGCGGGCACTGGCTTCGGACGCGAACGCCGCTGAGGTCCGCCTGGACGAACGCCAGCCGGTAACGCGCCCACCCGCGGTGATCTTCGACGTGGACGCGCTGGCCAAGGGCTACATCATTGATCGCGCCCTGGCCGCGGCCCGCGCTGCCGCACCGGCGGCCACCGCCATCGGGCTGGATATCGGTGGTGATGCCCGCTACTGGCAGGCCGATGGGGCAGGGCAGGCCTGGCCGGTGGGCGTGGCCGATGCGCGTGCACCACGTGACAATCGCGCGGCATTGGCCACCGTGGGCCTGCGCTCGCAGGCCATCGCCGCCAGCGGCCACGCCACCCGCGGCTACACGGTGGGCCGCCGGCACTACAGCCACATCCTTGATCCCTGGTCGGGCTGGCCGATGCAGTTCGCACCGTCTGCGACCGTCGTGGCGCCCGATGCCAGCAGTGCCGATGCGCTGGCCACCGCACTGTCGGTGATGCCGATCCGCTCCGGCCTGGAGCTGGCCGATGTGCTGCCGGATGTCGCCGCGCTGATCCTCAGTGATACCGGCACGGCCTTCGCCTCGCAGCGCTGGCCCGGCCTGCTGTTGCCGGCAAGCGGCGCGACCGTCGCTCCCGAACGGCTGGTCATTGATTACCAGGTGCCCTCGCTGGCCAGCGAGCGCTACCACGCACCGTACCTGGCACTGTGGATCGCCCGCGAGGACGGCAGCCCGGTGCGCCAGTTGCTGGTCCTCGGCGAGCGCTCGCGTTACCTGCAGGACCTGCCGCAATGGTGGCGCCGCTATGGCCGCGACGATCTACCGGCGATCCAGGGCATCGCGCGGCCCACGCGCCTGCCGGGCCACTACTCGGTGGCGTGGGATGGGCGCGATGACCGCGGCCAGGCCATGCCGCCGGGCGCGTACCGCCTGCAGGTCGAGGCGGCGCGCCAAGGCGGTGGCCACGAATTCCTCTCCGTGCCCATCGATACCGGCCAGGGCAGAGACCTGCCCACGCAGGCGCACGGCAGCAGCGAGATCGGCACCGTGCAGGTCTCAAGGCCCTAGCCACCGTTCTTTCCCGATTACTCCCAGCAACGCAGACCGCGCCGCACTCCGGCGCTCCGCAGCCAGGAACGCCTGGGCGCCACCCGCCCGCGGCACCACCACCTTCCACAACTGCGGAGTCTCCGATGAACATGAAACCCTCGCTGCTGGCCCTGGCCGTCGCCACCAGCCTTGCCATGCCCACGCTCACCCGCGCGGCCGCGCTTGAAGCCGACAGCACCCTCGACACCATCCAGGTGACCGAGACGCGCAAGAAGTCCGACAACCAGAACGTCACCACGCTTTCGGCGAAAAACCTGCGGCAGCAGGGCGCGCAAAGCATGGAAGATGCCATCCGCTACGTGCCCGGCGTGGAAATGGTCGACCTGGGGCGCGCCGGGTTCAACGGCTTCAACATCCGGGGCCTGGAAGCCGACCGCGTGTCGATCACGCTGGATGGCCTCAGCTTCCCGCAGAGCATGGATCCGGGCAGCTACCAGCCGTACGAATTCTTCCGTTCCGGTCGCGGCAGCGTCGATCTGGAGGCCGTCAAGACGGTAGAGATCATCAAGGGGGCCGACGCCATCACCGCCGGCAGCGGCGCACTCAGCGGCGCGGTGATGTTCACCACCAAGGATCCGGCCGACTTCCTCAAGGCCAATGGCAACGACAGCTTCGGCTCGGTGAAGTACGGCTACACTGGGTCCAGCGACGAGAACATGGGCTCGCTGACGCTGGCCAACCGCACCGGCAGGTTCGAATCGCTGCTGGTCTACACCAAGCGTGATGGCCACGAAACCGAATCCTGGTACGACACCACCCTCGACCGGCTGGGCCCGGGGCGCCGCACGCCGGATCCGGTGGACCGCGAGAGCGACAACCTGCTGTTCAAGGTCAACTTCCTCGCCACCGATACCCAGACCCTGGGCGTGGTGTATGAGCGGGCCCGCGCCACCAATGATGTCGACAACTGGACCCGCAGCGACGGCACCGGCTCGTACTTCTTCCGCAGCGCCGAAGACCGCAGCGACCGTGACCGCTATGGCCTGAAGTACACCTGGCGGGCGGGCAATGCGCTGTTCGACAGCATGGAAGCCACCGCCGACCACCAGAAGAACTACATCCAGGGCCAGACCAACGTGCTGGTCGCCAACGGCACCGCCGCGACCTATGGCACCCGCTGCTCGATCACCGACCCGTGCTCGCGCCAGGAAGACCGCTGGGATACCCAGAAGCGCAACCGCGTCGCCCTGGATTTCGACAAGAGCGTGGAGGCTGGCGGCCTGCGCCATGACATCGTGTACGGCGCAGCCTGGCAGCAGGCGAAGATCCACTGGAACTCGGTGGATTCGCGCTGGGGCAACGATGGCAGCCTGTTCACCCGTGACACTGATCCGTCGCTGTGGCCGGACACCCGCGAGACCGACCTGACCGCCTATGTGCGTGACCGCGTGCGCCTGCTCGACGACCGCCTCAGCCTGACCGGCGGTCTGCGCTACGACAGTTACAAGTACACCCCGGAAACCTCGGCAGGCGGCAACGGCCAGTCTGGCTACGAAGATGGCGGTGGCAGTGTCGGCGTCTCGAAGTTCTCCTCGCCCACCTGGAACCTGGGCGCCGAGTTCAAGTTCACCGACACCCAGTCGTTGTGGGTGCAGGGCGGCCGTGGCTTCCGCGCGCCGGGCGTGAATGACATGTACGGTACCTCGTCCACCACCGAAGTGACCCGCGTGTCCGACGGTGCGACCGTCACCGTGCCCGATGGCAAGAGCAACCCGGACCTGGATGCCGAGCGCAGCCTGAACCTGGAACTGGGCTGGCGCTACCAGAGCGACCGGCTGCGCCTGGGCGTCTCGGTGTTCCGTGACAAGTACAGCAACTTCATCGACACCGCGCAGTTCGTCGCCGATGCGGGCACCCAGTACAGCACCACCACCCGTGGCGTCACCACGGTCACCAACGGCTACACCTACACCATGCCGATCAACCGCGGCAACGTGGAAGTGAAGGGCGTGGAAGCGGAGGGCATGTGGCTGCTGGCCGATGACTGGCTGGCCCGCGTGGCCTATTCGTACAACGAAGGCACCGACAACGACGGCGAACCGCTGGCCAGCATCATCCCGGCCAAGGCGGTGGGTGGCCTGACCTACAACGCACCGTCGCGACGCTGGAGCGTCACCGCCAACGTCACCCACCAGCAGCGCAAGGATCCCTCGGATTACGGCAGAAGCATCACCAACGGCAGTTACGGCGTGGAAGTGGTGCCGGTCTACGCCTACAAGGCCCGCGAGTACACGCTGCTGGATGTGTTCGGCAGCTACGCGATCACCCCGAAGATCAACCTGACCGCCGGTGTCTACAACGTCTTCAACAAGGAGTACTACCTGTGGAACCGCGTGCGTACCGCCGGCGCCGGCACGGCCATCTTCCAGGGGGCAACCAGCCCTGATGGCATCGGCCGCTGGTCGCAGCCGGGCCGCAACGTGCGCTTCACCCTCAGCTACGACTTCCTGTAAGCCGAGCAGGGGTCGGAAGCCATCCACGCACGGCGTGGATCTACTGGGCATGGCACCCGCCTTGGTAGATCCACGCCACGCGTGGATGAACCGCCGGAGACCATCCACGCACGGCGTGGATCTACTGGGCATGGCACCTTGGTAGATCCACGCCACGCGTGGATGAGCCGCCGGAGACCATCCACGCACGGTGTGGATCTACAACGTCCTCTCATACTGGACTTTGATTCCCATCCTGCTGTCGCTGCCGGTGTAGCGCGACACCGCGCCATCTGCATCCCGATACAACGTGCGCGAGCCCTGCCGCTGCTGCAGTACATTGGACAGCGACAGGTTCAACCGGCTGGCGTCGTCCAGCCTCCAGTCGGCAGCAACATCCAGCGTGCGCTCGGGCGTCGATGCCCGCGTCCACTCGGCACTGAGACGGTTCGTGCCGCCGCCACTGTAGCTGTAGTCCACGCTGCTGGAGAACCGCTTCGATGCCTGCCAGTGCAGCCCCACGTTCCCGCTCAGCGGCGTCTGGTCGGCCAGCCGGTTGTCCGGCCCCGGCACGGACGCCACGCGTGACACGTTGCGGGTCAGGTTCGCCGTGAACTGGACATCGGCCTCGGTCGGCAGCAGATCGGCCAGTGCGAAGCGCGCATCGAGGGTCAGCCCATGGGTATGTGCCCTGCCAGCGTTGTAGGGCGTGGTGGTCCACAGCCCGTCCTGCACGTACAGCGAGCGCAGCATCACATCATCGATGCGCCGCGCATACGCTCCCAGGCTGACCAACCCATCCTTGCCGATGTAATGCTCGTAGCTGGCATCCAGGCCCCAGGCGATTTCCGGGCGCAGCGCGGGGTTGCCCTGCTGGTCAGGGTTGGTCGGGCCATTGCTGTTGTTGACCGAATACCGGCGCGGCAGCAGTTGCCACGGTTGCGGCGCGCTGAACGTGCGCGCCAGGCCCAGGCGGAACTGGTCCTTGCTGGAAAGCGAGGGCTTGAACACCCACTGTGCGATGGGGCTGAGCACGCTCGAACGGTTGTGCAGGGTACCCGTGATGCGGCTTCCTACCGCGGTTTCCAGACCCTCCCAGCGCAGGCCGAGGTAGGTCTGCAGGCGTGGCGAGGTCCGCCACTGGTCCTGGGCGAACAGCGCGAGGCGGCGGATGTCGGCCTGGTAGTCGTCATCGATCAGACCCAGCGGACGCCCATCGGCGGACTGGTCGCGCTGCACGCGATGCTCGTTGCGCCCGGTGTAGCCGCCGTCCCAGCCGAAGGCCAGATCATGCCGTTCACTGACGCCGCTGATGTACTTGCCGGTGCTGGAGTAGGCCGTGTGGGTTGCGCGCGTGCGCACGCTGCGGTCCAGTGCGAAGTCGCCTGCGGGCGCAAAGCCGAGAAAGGCAAAGTCAATGTCACGGCTGAAGTGCATCACCCCAAGTTTCATCTCCAACGTATCGTCATCACCGATCCGGCGCTTCCATTGGCCATCGGACTTGGCCGTCCACGTGCGCGCGTCGTTGATCCAGCGGTTGCGCGGGTACTCGCTGGGGCCACCCTCACGCACGGCTTCGTTGCGATCGCGGGTCCAGGCTTCCTTCCTGTACTGCAGCAGGCTCTGCCAGCTGACCTCGTCGCGCTCGCCAAGCGTCCACGTCAGCTTCGGCGCAACATTGAAGGTGCTGGTCTGGCCGTCATAGCGCTCGCGCGTACGGCGCTGGTACAGCACCGCCCCCAGGGCGTCGCTGGCCTGGTCATCGATCGTCGCAGCGCGGCGCTCCTTCGGAGCCGACGCCGCACCGCTCACCGACCACGCCAGGCCCTGTTGCTTGCCTGACAGAAGCACGGTGGCCGCGGGCGCGATGCCGCCGCCCAGTTGCGCCGCACCGAGCTTGAGCGTGCGCTGGCGCGCCTCCCCCGTGCGGCGCAGTACGATGTTGATGGTGCCGGCAATCGACCGCGTGCTGTACTCGGCGACCGCCGTCGGCAGGATCTCGATGCGCTCGACCAGCTCCGGCGAGATCGAATCGATCGAGAACCCCGCGGGCGCCGGGTCACCATCGATCAGGATCTGCACGTAGTCGCCACCGAGGCCCCGCATGCGGATGCCATCTGCAGTGACCGTGACGCCGGGAAGGCGGCGCAGCACGCTGCCGAGCCGGTCATCGTGGTGGCGCAGGATGTCCTCGCGGCCGATGCTGATGCGCAGGGTGGGGTCGTCGCGGCGCAGGTCCGCCGCCGAGGGGCCGGTGACCTTGACCGCCTGCAGGTCGGTCGCGCGGGGATCCCGTGCAGGCGGTTCAGCAGGCTGGGCGTGTCCGGTGTCGGCCAACAGGCTGATGCCCAGCGCCAGGCTCGCTGCCAGGGTTCGCCGTGTCGGGGCGGCGGGGTGGGTTTGCACGCTTCCATTCCTTCAGGGGTCGAGGGGCGTCCTGTCCGAGCAACTCTATCGACCCCGACCCGGGCGCAGCAGCGGAATGTTGTTGCAGCAGCCATGAGCAGGATTCATGGCGGGCGCCCACCAACGCGCAGAGTCGAGCCATGCCCGACGGGTCCTCTGCCGCATGGATTTGCTGGTGGTCCAGCCCATGCTAGCCTCCCCAACAGGACGCACACGCCTGGCAGGGGGAGGGCATGGATTTCCGCACCCACGCACTTGGCGTGTTGATCGCACTCGTACTCAGTTGTCTTGCAGCACCGATGACCTCCAGCGCCCACAGCGGCGGGCTGGACAAGAACGGCTGCCACACCAATCGCAAGACCGGTGACTACCACTGCCATCGCGGCGCACCCATCGCGCCGCGCAGCATCGAGCCACCCCGCAACAATCTGGCCCCCGGGCCTGCAGGCACAAACCGCCCGTTTGCCAACTGTGCCGAAGCGCGCGCCGCAGGCGCAGCCCCCGTGCGCCGGGGCGAACCGGGCTACGGCCCACACCTGGACCGCGACAACGATGGGGTAGGGTGCGAGTCCTATCGGGGTCGCAGATAGGGCCCGCTCAGCGCGCCCGCTCCAGTTCCTTCATCCTCGCCTTGCTGCGGTCCAGCCACAGCGCGTTGTGGCTGCGGGCGTGGCGTGACCAGTGCCGGGCATCGTCCAGGATGCTGGCAAACAGGCGGCGGCTCCGCTCGCGCTCCGCAGCGTCAGGCTGGGTCAGCAGCCACTCCGCGTACATGCACCGTGCTTCGGCATCGTTGCCGCACTCCACGGCGCGCTCGAAGGCGGCCTGGGCGCCAGGCGAACGGGCACCAGCCAGCGCCTGCGCATACAGCAGGGTCTGCTCGGGCTTGCGGCGAACGTCCGGATGGCGGGCAAACAGACCTTCCAGCGTCTCCACCGCAAGCGCGGCCTGTCCGGATTCAAAACGCGCGCGGGCAAGGCCCGTCAGGATGTACGGGTCATCCCCCAGCGGCGAGCTGGCGGCCAGTTCAAGCAGTTCCCGGGCTTCCTCGGCCTGGCCCGCGTCCAGCAGGTGCATGCCCAGGCGGACACGATTCTGCACGGTCGGCGTGCGGGAAAGTTCGGCCCGCGCAGTGCGCAGGTCCTTGCCTGGGTCGATGAACTGCCTCGCTGAACTGACCACCTGGCGCGCGCCGCGCGAATGGCGGATTTCCGGCAGGTAGATCGCCAGGCCGTAGACCACGCTGCCCAGCAGCGGGAACGAGAACAGCAGCAGGAGCCAGTACAGGCTCTGGCCTGAGCGGATGGCGTGCACCGCGAAATAGATCGCGGCAATGAAGTGGAGTCCGATTCCAAGGTAGGGCATGGTGCGCCAGCAGTTCCGTCTGAGGGAGGGAACTATACGGGATCGCAGCCTTCACCTTTGATGGTTGACGACCGCGTGATCGATCTGGAGGGCGTGGGTCGTAACCCGAAAGAGTAATCAACGCGGCCAACCAATAGGGCTACGCCGTTGGGAGGGACACCGGCAAGCTGTGCCGCCCCACCCATGCCTTCGGTCGATGGCCCACACCCTTCCCCCCGATGCCGCGCGGCCAGCGAAGGCTGCCCGCCAGCGTGCGGCACTTCTGACCTTGGCCCTGCTGGCCACGCCGTCGCTGGCCCTGGCCTGCGGCGGTGGCGCCTGTACCGAGGTAGGCGATGGCCAGCTGCAGCTGGATGCCTCGCTGCGCCTGCGCGGCATGTACTACGACCCGACCCGGTTCGGCATCGGCGAAAGCGAGGATGGCTATGGGCTGCTGCGCGCCCTGGCATCGGCGCGGTACCGCCAGGACAACTGGCAGGCCATGCTGCAGCTGGGCGCCCATGCCGAGGAAGGCAAGGCCGGCGGCCCGGGCAAGACCGATCGTGGCGCGCTCGACATCCAGCAGGCGTACTGGCGCTGGGAAAACAACGGCATGCACGTGCAGCTGGGGCGGCAGGAAGCCGGCTACGGCAGCTCGCGGCTGCTGTCCGTGCGTGACGGGCCGAACATCCGCTTGGCGTTCGACGGTGCACGCGTCGGCTGGAACGGTCGCCTCGGCACGCTGGACCTGATGGCACTGCGCGCGGTCGAGAACCGACCGGGTGCGTTTGATGACCGTGGCGAACGGGGCGCGCACCTGTGGGGTGCCTATGCCACCACCGCCCGCGGCCACGGCCCGGGCCAGTGGGACCTGTACCTGCTCGACTACCGAAGGGAGGCGGGCCGCTTCGCCGCCGGCAGCGGCATCGAGCGCCGGCAGACAGTAGGCGCACGCTGGTTCGGCCGTGCAGGTGGCCTGGACTGGAACACGGAGCTGGTCGCCCAGGGCGGCGAACTGCGCACCGCAGCGACCGACCTGGACATCCGTGCCTGGACGGTCGCCACCGATACCGGCTGGCAGTGGCAGAGCATGCCCCTGCAGCCGCGGCTGGGCGTCAAGGCGGACATCGCCAGTGGCGATGGCAACCTGCACGATGGTCGCCTGGGCACGTTCAATGCGCTGTACCCGAAGTCGGCCTACTTCAGTGAAGCCAGCCTGCTGGCGCCGGCCAACCTGATGGACATCCAGCCCACGCTGGCCCTGCGCCTGCATGAAAAGGTAACCACCGAACTGGGCGTGCAGCTGGCCTGGAAGCACCGCCGCGCCGATGCGGTCTACACCACGCCGGCACCGCTGGTGGCCCTGCCAGGTACGGCAGGCGGCCCCCGCCGCATCGGCAATCAATACAAATCCGAAACACGCTGGCAGGCCAGCGAACACTGGCAATGGCAGCTGCAGCTCGCCTGGATGGATGCGGGTCCTGCACTGAAGCAGGCCGGCGGCCAGGACACGCTGTTCGCCTCGATCGTTGGAGCATGGCATTGGTGAATGCAGCCGCATCACAGAACACTTCCCAGGCCGGTGCCTGGTCCCCGTTGAAGATCGGCATGTTCCGATCGCTGTGGCTGGCCATCCTGGCCAGCAACATCGGCACCTGGGTCAATGACGTGGCCGCGGCCTGGGTCATGGCCGAGCGCACCGGCTCGCCGCTGATGGTGGCCCTGGTGCAGTCGGCCACGACGGTGCCGATCGTGCTGCTGGCACTGGCCGCAGGCACGCTGGCCGACATCGTCGACCGCCGCAGGTACCTGGTGTTCACCCAGGGCTGGATGCTGCTGGTGGCGCTGGTGATGGCCGTGCTGACCCACCTGCAGATGCTCACCCCGGAGCTGCTGGTGCTGCTGACGTTCTGCATGGGCTGTGGCGCGGCCATGGCGATGCCGGCACAGGCCGCAATCGTGTCCGAACTGGTGCCGCAGCCGATGCTGGCTTCGGCGGTTGCACTCAACTCGATCGGCATCAACATCGCGCGCTCGATTGGTCCGGCCATCGGTGGCGTCATCGTGTCCCAGCTCGGCGCGATGTACGCGTTTGCCTTCAACGCCATCACCTTTGCCGCCATGCTGGTGGTGGTGTGGGCGTGGAAGCGCGATGCAACCGCTTCGAGCCTGCCGCCGGAAGGCTTCGGCGCCGGCCTCAAGGCCGGTATCCGCTACGCCACGAAGGCAGGCAAGCTGCAGGCGGTGCTGATCAAGTCGGTCGGTTTCTTCTTCTTTGCTGCCGCCGCCAACGCGCTGCTGCCGGTCGTCGTCCGCCGCCAGATGCACGGCGGGGCAGGGCAATACGGAATGTTGCTGGGTTGCATCGGCATCGGTGCCGTCGGTGGCGCACTGCTGCTGCCCAAGCTGCGCGCGAAGCTCGACCGCGACCTGCTGGTACTGCTGGCCACGCTCTCGCTGGCCGCCAGCCTGGTGGGCCTGGCACTGCTACGTAGCTGGTACCTGCTGCCGCCGGTGATGATGATCAATGGTTTTGCCTGGATCACCGTGCTGTCCTCGTTGCAGATCGCAGCGCAGACCGCGGTGCCGGCCTGGGTGCGTGCGCGTGCCCTGGCGCTGTACATCATGATCTTCTCGGCCGGCATGGCCGCCGGTGGCCTGAGTTGGGGCGCGCTCGCGCAGCGGACGTCGCCGGAGCTGGCCCTGCTGGTGGCCGCCATCGGCGCGGTGGTCGGTGGCCTGCTGGTCTGGCGCGTGCGTATTGCCGGTACCGAAGAACTGAACCTGCGCCCGGCCGGGCATTGGCCTGCACCGGAACTGTCGGTGGCCGTCTCGCATGACCGCGGCCCGGTGCTGGTCACCCTCGAGTACCGCATCGACGAAGCGGATCGCGCGGCATTCCACGCACACATGCATCAGCTGGGCATCATCCGCCGCCGCGACGGTGCCGTGGTCTGGGGTGTCGTCGAGGATGTGGCCAGCCCGGGCATCCACCTGGAGTACTTCGTCGCCGCGTCCTGGCTGGAACACCTGCGCCAGCACGAACGCATCACCGCCGACGACAAGCAGATCCAGGAAGCGCTGCGGGCGCTGCACAGGGGTGAGCGCGCCCCGGTGGTCCGCCACTTCGTGGGCGGCGGCGATGCGCCGCTGGCTCCGCCTGCACACCACCACCAGGACATCTGACAACGCCGTTGTCTGCCGCACGTGGCTACACCGCAGGGCGCCCCACAAGGCGCCCTGCGCACATCAGGCCTTTCCGGAAACCCCAATGCAGTACCTGGCAACACAGACATCCGCAGGCCTCATGGGCCTGGTCGACGAGGCGCTGCGCTCGAAATCACTGCCCGAGCTGCATCGCTGGGGACTGCACCGGGGACTGACCTGCAGTGGATCGGTACACCACGAGGCGGCCGGCACCATCCGCGGCCGGGTCGGCGAGGGCTACTTCGAGCTGCTCTGGGAAAAGCAGAAGCAACCTGCGCGCTGTGACTGCATCGCCATGTCCTGCGCGCTGTGGGCCGCCAACCGGATCCTGGTGCTGGAGAAGGGCCGCATCGCTGCCGGCGGCTGCGACGCCGTCGCCTGCGTGCGGCCGTGATCCGCACAACGGTCCAAGACGATCCATCAAGTATTCCGGACCATACATCACCGATGCGCCTGAAATCGGGCGCACAGTACGTCCCACACCACCCACCCAAGCGAGTTCATCCATGAACACCTTCACCCGTACCCTGGCCGCCGCCGCGCTGGCCCTCTCTGTACAGGCTGGCCTGTCCGCACAGGCCGCCGAACCGGCCAAGCCGGCTGCCGTCACCAGCATCGCGCGCACCGCCAGCTACATCACCACCGCCGATGGCGTGCAGCTGTACTACAAGGACTGGGGCCCGAAGGACGGCCCGGTCGTTACCTTCAGCCACGGCTGGCCGCTGAACTCGGACAGCTGGGAATCGCAGATGATCTTCCTGGCCAATAACGGCTACCGGGTGATCGCACATGACCGTCGTGGCCACGGCCGTTCCAGCCAGCCCTGGGAAGGCAACGACATGGACCACTATGCCGATGACCTGGCCACGGTGATCAACACCCTGGACCTGCACGACGTGACCCTGGTGGGCTTCTCCACCGGTGGCGGTGAAGTGGCGCGCTACATCGGCCGCCATGGCACCGGCCGGGTCAAGAAGGCCGTGCTGATCAGCTCGGTGCCGCCCTTCATGCTGAAGACCGCCGACAACCCCAACGGCCTGCCGATCGAAGTGTTCGATGGCATCCGCAAGGCGCAGATGGACAACCGCGCCCAGCTGTACAAGGACATTCCGTCCGGCCCGTTCTACGGCTTCAACCGCCCGGGCGCGAAAGTCTCGCAGGGCCTGATCGACGCCTGGTGGGCGCAGGGCATGCAGGGTGGCCACAAGAACACCTACGATTCGATCGCTGCGTTCTCGGCCACCGATTTCCGCGCGGACCTGAAGAAGTTCGACGTGCCGACCCTGGTCATCCACGGTGATGACGACCAGATCGTGCCGATCGACATCTCCGGCCGCCAGTCGGCCAAGCTCATCAAGGGCGCAAAGCTGATCGTGTACCCGGGTGCACCGCACGGCCTGACCGACACCCACAAGGACAAGGTCAACCAGGACCTGCTGACCTTCCTGCAGGAAAAGTGAGTGACGGGGCCCCGGCATGTGCCGGGGCCTTTGCGTTGCTCCCGCTGGCGTCGCAGGCCGTGAGACCGCCCTCCGTATCCTCTGGGCCATGCTTACGCCCTCCGCACATCAAGACGTCAATCGCGCACGCATCGTCTCCGGCTGGGTGCAGACCGGTGAGCGCTGGGCGCTGTGGTGGAACGCACGCGAAATCGCCGCGGTCGCCCCGGACGGGCGGCCGGGCGTTCGTCTCTGGATGAAGGGGCAGAAGATGTGGCAGACCAAGGATGTGCGTGCTGCCAGCATCCGCCAGGGCAAACGCTTTGCCGAGCGCTGGTGCGCAGCACGTCTCTACCCGGAACTGCGGCTGCGCGATGCCGTGGCCCGGCTGGTCAATGCAACACCGCCTCCCCAGGCAGCGCCACCGCCGCCGCCGCTGCCGCCCCTCGAGCGACAGCAGGTGCGGCGGCTGGCCGACGCGGGCGGCCGCGATATTGCACGCATCAAGGAAGCGCTGGATGCGCGCCGCCAGCCGCAGGTGCACTGAGCGCGCGCAGCAGCGCGGAACCCATGGCTGACCACGGGTTCCGCCCGCAGCCGTTACTTCGGCATCAGCACACTGTCCACCACATGCACCACGCCGTTGGACTGCATCACATCGGCAGTCGTCACCGACGCCTTGCCGCCCTTGGCATCGATCACCCAGACCTTGCCGTCCTGCAGCTTCACCGTCAGCGGCTCACCCTGCACGGTCTTCAGGGTACTGGTGCCACCATGGCTGCGGGCGGCCGCCGTCAGCTGGGTGGAGGTGTAGGTGCCTGATACCACGTGGTACGTCAGCAGCTTGCTCAGTTTGGCCTTGTTTTCAGGCTTCAGCAGGGTGTCCACCGTACCGGCGGGCAGTTTCTCGAAGGCCTGGTTGGTGGGCGCGAATACCGTGAACGGGCCCTTGCCGCTCAACGTGTCCACCAGGCCGGCGGCCTTTACCGCAGCCACCAGGGTGCTGAGGTCCTTGGCCGTCGAGGCATTTTCCACGATGGTCTTGTTGGCATACATCGGCACGCCGCCCACCATCGGGTTATCGGCGGCAAACGCTGCGGGTGCGGCACAAGCAACCGCGATGCCCGCGGCAATGGCAAGACGCTGGATCTGGCTACGCATGTTCGTGTCCTCGCTGGACGAGGCCCTTCGGCCTCTTCATGAATGCAGGAATGCCTGCGGATAACGCGCCCATGGGAGCCTTGCCAGCGCGTTGTGCCTATCTCTACGAGTGATGCAGGGCGCTTGGATGCGGCCGATTGCAACCGTCTTTTGAATGGTTCAACGACGTTGACAAGGCGTGACGAAGGGCAGGCGCCGTAGACCCGGCACGCGCCAGAAAAACGGCACTATTTGGCCCGCGCGCGGGCTTTGCTACCCTTCGTCCGGGGCGCGACCACGCGCGTCCCGGACGCCAAGAGGACGCTTCGGCAGATGCCCAACAGAGCAGCACGGAAATGGCAGGGCCTGCCGAAATTCCAGGAGGCACCGCGCCGCAGGAAGATCGGCACCATCCTGTCACTGGCAGGCATTTCCTCGATCCTGCTGGGCCTGGGCTGGACAGCGTGCTACCTGTACGTCGACCGTGCCGAGCTGGCCGCGCCTTTCCTCGGGGTAGTGGCGGTGGGCGTGCTGGCCGTTGTCCGCAGCCGCCACGCCGATGGCACGTCCCTGCTGATCGTTGCCCATGGCGTTTTCCTGTCGGTCGTGGGCGTGGCCATCATCGACGCTCCCATCGCCTGGGTACCGCGTTCGGGGCACCTGTTCCTGCTGCCGCTGGCCGCCGGTGCCGCCTTTACCTTCGATGCGCGCGAACGCTACGGATCCCTGGTCTTCCCGCTGGTCTGCCTGGCCACGTTCGCCGCGTTTGCCATCGGCGCGCTGGATTTCCTCGCGCCCGGCACGTCGCCGCCCATCGAAGTACGCGTGTGGGGCGCGCGTTCCAATACGGTCATCTCGATGATCCTGCTGGCCGCGATCTTTGCGATCTACCGCAAGGACATCGGCAACCGCCTGCGGCTGGAGCGCGAGCTCGGCCGTGCGGTGCGCAATGGTGAGATCGAAGTGCACTACCAGCCGCAGGTACACGGCAATGGCGTGGTCACCGGGGTGGAAGCGCTGGCGCGCTGGCGGCGACCCTCCGGCGATCTGCTGCCGCCGGGCGCGTTCATCGCGCAGGCGGAGGAGAGTGGCGCCATCCGGGACATCGGCCTGGAAGTCCTGCGGCAGGCCTGCGAAACACTCAAGCAATGGTCCAGCACAGCGCATGCTCGCCACCTGCGCGTGGCGGTCAACATCAGCCCGGTGCAGGTGCTCGACGAGGCGTTCGTGCCCTCGGTGGCTGCAGTCATCGCCCAGGCCGAGGTCGATCCGGCGCTGATCGAATTGGAACTGACCGAATCCGCGCTGTCGCACGATGCTGGCATCGTGATCGAGAAGATGAAAGCGCTCGAGTCCCTGGGGCTGACCTGGGCGCTGGATGATTTCGGCACCGGCTACTCTTCGCTGGCAACCCTGCGCACGCTGCCGGTGCGCAAGCTGAAGATCGACCGGCAGTTTGTCGTCGAAGCCGTGAGCCAGGAGAACGCGCAGCACCTGCTCGGCAAGATCCTCGAAATTTCGCAGGTGATGGGCATGAGCGCCCTGGCCGAGGGCGTGGAAACAACCGCGCAGTGGGAGCTGCTGGTGGGCCTGGGCTGCGATCACTTCCAGGGCTATCTGTTCGCCCCGCCGATGCCGAAAGACGCCCTTGAGCACTGGCTCGCCGCGCGGGTACAGTCCAGCTTGCTCGACTGATCATCTGTAGAGTCGAGCTTGCTCGACTGATCAGCGGGTAGAGCCGAGCCCGTGCTCGGTTGCACTTGGCGGAGAGCAGCCGAGCATTGGCTCGGCGCTACACCTGGGCGCTGGCCGACTTCGGCACCCGCTTTTCCGGGCCCAGCCGCCGCATGCCGCAAGGTGGGCCGCCACGGTGGCTGCTTTCGCACGCCCGCCAGACTGACCATACTGCTGCCCATGAACCCGTTCCGCTGCATCCAGGCCTCTCTGGCCGGCCACCTGCGCGGCGAGGCCTGGCGTCGCCGCGCCGCGCTGTGGATCGGCGCGGTGGCCGTCGCGCTGGTCGCCATCCTGTTCGCCAAGGCCAGCGACGCAGCGTTCGGCCTGTTCCAGCGCGCCATCAACCACTCGCCGTGGTGGGCGCTGCTGCTCACGCCGGGTATCTTCGCCTTGCTCGCCTGGCTGACCAGCGGCGCCCTGCGCCCGACCCGGGGCAGCGGCATTCCCCAGGTCATCGCCGCGCTGGAAAAGCCCGATGAAACCTTCCGCCAGGTCAATCTCTCGCCCGGGGTTTCTGCCGGCAAACTCCTGTTGACCTCGCTCTCGCTGCTCGGTGGCGCATCAGTCGGCCGCGAGGGCCCCACCGTCCACGTCGGCGCCAGCCTGATGTATCTGTTCGGGCGCTGGTTCGGCTTCAAGGATCCCAAAGAGCTGTCGCACTTCCTGCTGGCAGGCGGTGCTGCCGGTATCGCGGCGGCGTTCAACACGCCCCTGGCCGGCATCGTGTTCGCCATTGAGGAGTTGAGCGGGCGCTTCGAGCATCGGTTCTCGGGCACGCTGTTGACCGCGGTCATCGTGGGCGGCGTGGTCTCGCTGGGCCTGCTCGGCAACTACACCTACTTCGGCCACGTGACCGCGCGCATGCCGCTCGGCCAGGCCTGGTTGGCCATCCTGATGTGCGGGGTGGTCGCCGGCCTGCTGGGCGGGGTATTCGCACGCATGGTGCTGGCCAGTGTTGCCGGCCGGCCGCGCTGGTTGGGTACGCTGCGGCAACGGCACCCGGTGCTGCTCGCCGCAGGGTGCGGCCTGGTGGTGGTCGGCCTGGCCGCCGCATTCGGGGATGGGGCGTACGGCACCGGTTATGAGCAGGCACGCAGCCTGGTGCAGGGCCACGCCGAGGTGGGGCACGAGTTCGGCTTGATGAAACTGCTCGCCAACCTGGCCTCGTACATTGCGGGCATTCCCGGCGGCCTGTTCTCGCCGGCACTGGCCGTGGGCGCTGGCATCGGCCACAACCTTGCCGCATTGATGCCCGCCGTCGACCCGCGCGCCTTCGTGCTGCTGGGCATGTGCGCCTACCTCACCGGCGTGACCCAGGCACCGCTGACATCGGCAGTCATCTCGCTTGAGCTGACCGACAGCGGCGACCTGCTGCTGCCCATCCTGGCGACGGTATTGATCGCCCGCGCGGTGTCCGGGCTGGTCTGCCCGGTGCCGATCTATCGCGGCCTGGCCGAGCAGCTGCTTGTGAAGTGAAGCCCCGCTGCCGGATCTGCGTCGGCATTCTTTCCGGCCGATGCTCGGTAGTGCCGGCCGCTGGCCGGCAAACCATCAACACACGTTCGGCCAGAAGCACGCGATTGCGCGGTTTGTTCAATCCCACCCCGGGGCGGAACGCGAAACTACAGTGCTGCTCAAACCGATTGCTCTGATGAACGAGCCAGACCGCACTCCCATCCACCCAACGACCGCCTGCCGCCGCTGCATCATCGGCGGCGAACGGGAAGGGCGCTCCGCGCCGCCGCAGCATCATCAGCAGCCAGATACGATCACCTTCGCATCGTTGTCTTCGTTGGCTGCGGTGTTGAGCGATGAGAACCGTCGCCTCCTGCGCACGCTGCACCAGCGCGAGCCGCAATCCCTGACCGAACTTGCCGGGTTGACCGGACGGAAGGTGCCAAGTCTCTCGCGCACCCTGAAGATGATGGAACGCTACGGCCTGGTGGAATTGAAGCGGCGAGGGGTGGCCGTAATACCGTCAGCGCTGGCCATCCGGTTCACCGTGGTCCTGGACTGAGGCCTTGGCCCCGCTTCTCAGGTGGCGCTGCCTCGGGCCAGGCGCTCAGGCAACGCGATGTCCGACGCAGGTATGTCAACCACATACCGGGTGCTACGGCCGCCACCTGGCAGGCGACGCATGCAGCCCTTTTCCAGCAGGTCCACCAAGTGGCGGGTAGCTGTGGCCTTGGAAACTTTGGCCGCTGATTGGTATTGAGCCGCACTGATGCCGTGCTCGAAGCCTCGCTCGCCGCCGTCGAGCATGCGGTTGAGCACCTTGACCTGCTCGCCCGTAGCAGCCCCAGCCATGCCGAGCAGCTGGTCCTGGACCTGCTGGCGTTCGCGCAGCCGTCCCGCAACTGCTGTTGCGTCCCATGTGAAGGCAGGCCAGCCGGGGCGGTGCCAGATCCAATGAGGTGCAGACCTATGCCCTTTTCTGCACCGAGCCACGAAAGGCGGCTATTCGGCTCATTGAGTGAGCCGAATAGACCAGCTATTCGGCTCATCAGTCCGATGCACCGAGCGCTTTGTGCGCCTTTTACCGGCTACGCGTCTGGTCGCTCCAACAATCGGCGAAGGAGAACCACCCCACCGGCAGGCGTGCCGGCATCATCAAGCGCGTGATCCACGCGTCCCCAGCGAGCGACGAACAACCGGTCCAGCACGGTATTGGGCTGCATGAGGCAGCTCATGTCCCACGCGGGAAATCGACGCGCATCGATCACGGCGTCGCCCAGCATGTGCAACCGATCATGGTCGGCACTGGCGCGGATGCGCCCGATCGCCCCCTCGATGCCGTCCGCTGGCCCCTCGATGTACTGCAGGAAGCGTGCCCCATCGAACAGCATGGCACCGGTCACGCCCGCCATCCGGTTGAAGCGCTGGGCGCCCTCCACGATGCGCTCGAGGCGTAGCGCATCAATTCCCTGCACGGCAACACTTCGGTAGGCGACAGCACGCAGCATGGAGGGGTCCGGTCATGGGTTGCAGACAAGGTACTCCTTCCAGCCGTGATCCGCTTGACCATTTCCGCCCAGTGGATTTCCCGCCTTTCACCCGTCTTCACGCAGGGATCAGGGGCGCAGCACGCCATGTTCCCCGGCAAAGCAGGATGCTGCACCAAACACCACGGCTGGAAATCACATGTGCGAGCGAGAGGAACACCACAGCTGCGGTGCCGCCGGCGAAACCGGCCGCTTTCGACTGGACCAGGTTGAATGCCTGGACGTCGCTCGACCGGACGGGCCAAGCATCGTCAAGGTGCACGCGCACTGCCACACCTGCGACAGCGACTTCGTCGCGCGCGAGCCGGTCGGACTGACAGCGATTTCCGGGGGCGCCGTATTGAGCTGCACCCATTGCAGCAATCGCCAGGCGATCGGCCAAGGAGTCTTTGACAGCCTGCCAAGCTCCGGCCGCCGCAATTCTGTGTGATGCCGCCGCCACGCGGCCTCTACAGCACGAAAGGGATGCTCTGCGCTCCCCGGTTGCAAGCCCGCAGCCGGCATGCAGAGCCTCCCCCATGCGCGACCAGGTCAAATCCTCCCGCTACGCCACCCCGTCCCGCATCCGCGAAGGCCGCCCGTTCCCGCAGGGCGCCTCATTCGATGGGCAAGGTACGAACTTCGCGCTCTTCAGTACACACGCCACCAAGGTTGAACTCTGCCTGTTCGACGAGGACGGCAACGAGCAGCGCATCGAGTTGCCCGAGTACACCAACGAGATCTGGCATGGCTACCTGCCCGATGTGAAGCCCGGTCAGCGCTACGGCTACCGGGTGCATGGCCCCTATGCGCCAGCGGAAGGGCACCGCTTCAACCACAACAAGCTGCTGCTCGACCCTTACGCACGTGAAATCGATGGTGACTTGACCTGGGCCGATGAACTTTACGGCTACACCATCGGCCACCCCGATGGCGATCTCAGTTTTGATGAACGCGACAGCGCACCGTTCATGCCCAAAGCCGTGGTGGTGGAAGACACCTATGACTGGGAAGGCGATGAGCGCCTGCTCACGCCCTGGAACCGCACCGTCGTATACGAAACCCACGTGCGCGGCTTTACCCAGCGCCACCCCGAGGTCAGCGACGACGTGCGCGGAACCTGTGCCGGCCTTGCCCAGCCTGCCGTGCTGGACTATATCCGCGGCCTCGGCGTCACCGCAGTAGAGCTGCTCCCGGTCCATGCCTATCTGGATGACAACTATCTGCTGGACAAGGGCCTGCGCAATTATTGGGGCTACAACACGCTGGCGTTCTTTGCGCCCAAGCGCCGCTACCTGGCCAGCGGGCACCGCGACGAGTTCCGCGACATGGTCAAGGCCATGCACGCGAAAGGGCTCGAGGTCTTCATGGACGTGGTCTACAACCACACCGCCGAAGGCAACGAACTGGGGCCGACGCTGTCGTTCAAGGGCATCGACAACGCCAGCTACTACCGCCTGGCCGAAGACAAGCGGTACTACATCAACGATACCGGCACCGGCAACACCTTCAATCTGAGCAACCTGCAGGCCATCCGCTTCGTCTGCGATTCCCTGCGGTACTGGGCGCATGACATGCACGTGGATGGCTTCCGCTTCGACCTGGCCACCATCCTGGGCCGGGAACCGACCGGTTTCGACCAGCGGGGCGGGTTCCTCGATGCGGTCGGCCAGGATCCGGTGCTCAGCCAGGTCAAGCTGATTGCAGAGCCCTGGGACTGTGGCCCCGGCGGCTATCAGGTCGGGCATTTCCCGCCGGGCTGGGCAGAGTGGAACGATAAGTTCCGCGATACCGCGCGCAGCTTCTGGAAAGGCGATGAAGGCAAGCTGGCTGAGTTTGCCACCCGATTGACCGGCTCTGCGGACCTGTTCGACCGACGCGGCCGCCGCCCGTGGGCATCGGTCAACTTCATCACCGCGCACGACGGCTTCACCCTCAACGACCTGGTCAGCTACAACGAGAAGCACAACGACGCCAATGGCGAAGGGAACCAGGACGGCTCCAACAACGATTCGTCCTGCAACCATGGTGCCGAGGGTCCGACCGACGACGCGGGCATCAACGCGCTGCGCGAGCAGCAGATGCGCAATCTGCTGGCTACCCTGCTGCTTTCGCAGGGCACGCCGATGATGCTGGCCGGTGACGAGCGGGCGCAGACGCAGGGCGGCAACAACAACACCTATTGCCAGGACAACGAAACGGCCTGGATCGACTGGGGACGCGATACCACCGGAGACAGGCTGGCGCAGTTCGTGCGTGACCTTCTGACGCTGCGCCAGAGCCATCCGATCCTGACCCGCGGCCGCTTCCTCAACGGCCAGTACAACGAGCAGGCCGACGTGCGCGATCTGACCTGGCTCAACCCGGCCGGCCGGGAAATGGCCGATGACGATTGGAATGACGCCGGCGCGCGTTCGGTCGGGCTGCTGTTGGAGGGCAGGGCACAGGCATCCGGTGTGCGTGAACATGCGAGCGATGCCAGCCTGCTGATCGTCATCAACGCCTATCATGAGGGCGTCGAGTTTGCGCTGCCGGACGACGAAGGTGCGGCGCTGGACTGGTCGATGCTGCTGACCACCGATGCGGGTCTCACCGGCGAACAGGCCGTGCAGGGCGCTGGCCACTTCCTGGCCCCGCCACGCAGCCTGACCGTTTTCCGGTGCGGCACGGCGGCTGCAGGCTGAGCATTACAAAGAAGCCCCGCTCACGCGGGGCTTCAACTACTTACGCAATATCCCACTTGTGCGCGGCTGCTGGCTTCTGCTTGTAAATGGTCCCGCCGAAATCAACGTGCAGTTCCATCCAGTCGCCGCCCTTCTGCCGGGCCAGTACTTCGAAGTGCTTGGGGTGACGCTGCGGCTCACCGGCAGGTGTCCACCCCGCCTGCTTCACGGCGTCCAGTGCTGCGGCGGGATCTGCGTCTGCGTGCTTCCCCGCATGATGCGCCGGCCCGTGGTGCGGCTTCTTGTGCTCGATCTCCACCCGCTTGCCGCCCGTACGGGCAATGTTGAGCACCTTGATCTCCGACGGCCGCCGTTCACCCTCCAGGGTGACTGCAAGACCCGGCTCGATGGAAAAGGCGTCGGCACCTTTGGGCCCCAGATCGGCCAAATAGGGCTGGCCATCTGCCAGCAGCGTGAAGCGGTGGGCAAACACGTGTTCAACGACGCCGGACAAGGCGATTTTTTCATGGTGCGGCATGTATTTCTCCTGAGAGCGCCCATGCGTGGGCGCAGAGATCAGGTGGGAGCTGCGCGCCGCGCGTGCAATGCAATGCCATGACGGGATTCAGCCCAGGTTGCCCGCCGCAGGGCAGTGCAAGGCTCAGCCAACGCCCGTGGGCCCCTCCAGCACCAGCCGCACCTTGCGCAGCAGCTGCTGCCGGTTGAACGGCTTGTTCAGCACCTCGTATTCCGAGCCGCCCGCATCGGTGCGCTCGAGTCCGGCTTCGGCGTAGCCCGTGGTCAGCAGCACCTTCATTCTCGGCAACCGGCGCTTCGCTTCGCGCGCCAGAAGCACGCCATTCATGCCGCCCGGCATGATCAGATCGGTGAACAGCAGATCGAACACCTCGCCCTGTTCCAGCAGCGACAGCGCCGATGCCCCATCGTTGGCAACGCGGGTCTGGTAGCCGCCGGCCTCCAGCAGCATCTGCGCCAGTTCAGCGACGTCATCGCGGTCCTCGACAATCAGGATCCGCTCGCTGCCACCGCGGTCCATGGCCATGTTGGAGGGCGCAACATCCTTGGTCAGCGCATCGGTCGTCGCAGGGAAATACAGGCTGACGGTCGTGCCCACGCCTGGCTCGGAGGCGATGCGCACGGTGCCGCCGGACTGCTTGACGAAGCCATACACCATGGACAGTCCCAGCCCGGTACCTTCACCTTCGTCCTTGGTGGTGAAGAACGGATCCATCACCCGGCGCACGATATCCGGCGACATGCCACTGCCGTTGTCCTGCACTGAAATGCAGACCAGGCGCCCGGAAGGCAGATGGTCGAGGTCACCGGAGGCGGCACCCTTGGAAACCTCCACGTTGCGCGTGGCCAGCAGCACCCGCTGATCGGGACGTCCCTTCAACGCGTCACGCGCATTGATGACCAGGTTGAGGATGGCGACTTCGGCCTGGGTGGTGTCTATCCTGCAGTTCCACAGGCCCGGCGCCAGATCCATCTCCAGTTCCACCTCGGCGCCCACGCGTTGGGCGGCCAGTTCCACCGTGGAGGACACCAGGGAGTTCAGGTTGACCGTGCGGCCTTCCAGCTTCTGCCGCCGCGAGAACGCCAGCAACTGCTGGGTCAGCACCGCCGCCTTGTTGGCCGCCGACTGCGCCTGCGTCGCCGCGCGCCTGACAAAGCTGTCCGGCCCAAGCTCCTGCTCGGAGGTGCCGGTGATCATTTCCAGGTAGCCGGACATCACCTGCAGGAGGTTGTTGAAATCGTGCGCGATGCCGCCGGTCAGCTGGCCAAGCGCTTCCATCTTCTGCGCCTGGCGCAGCGAATCCTCCGCATCGCGTCGCCGCGACACGTCCAGCTGGGAACCGAAGAAGTACACCAACGTGCCGTCATCGTCGAAGACCGGCGACACGAAAAGGGCGTTCCAGAAGGTCGAACCGTCCTTGCGGTAGTTCAGCACCTCGGTGGCCGCCTCGCGGGTCTCGGCAATGGCCTCACGGATCTCGGCAATCGCATCAGGGTCGGTGTCCGGACCCTGCAGGAAGCGGCAGTTGCGGCCAACCAACTCCTCGCGCTCGTAGCCGGTCATTTCCACGAAGGCCCGGTTGGCGAAGATGATGGGGTTATCGGGCTGGTGCGGGTCGGTGATGATCATCGGCATCCGCGTGGTTTCCACCGCGCTGAAGAAGATATCCGACCGTTTGTCACCCACGCCGGCTTGCTGGTGGCTTCTGACAGCGGGTGAGGGGAATCCCTTGAATTGATCGTTCGACACGCACTTCCTTTGGCAGCGGGGGAACTGCTCCGTCCAATCGCTGGAGCGTTTGAAGGCGCACACGATGCCACAAACAGCATTTTGTGACCGCGTTCATCATTAACAATTCAGAAAAAGCGTCTGGCGCTTCACAGGCGAGTTACAGAATGCTAGTGCGTTGGACGTTGGCGCAGGCTCATGCCCGCGCCAACGCTGTCCCTCAGGCGATGCCTGCGCCGCCGGTTACGCCGAACACTTCACCGGTCAAATAGCTGCCTTCCTGGCTGGCCAGCAGCACGTAGATCGGCGCGATCTCCACCGGCTGGCCCGGGCGCTTCATCGGCACCTGCGTACCAAACTTGGTCACCGCCTCGGTCGGCTGGCCACCGGAGGACTGCAGCGCCGTCCAGAACGGGCCTGGCGCCACCACGTTGGCGCGGATTCCCTTTTCGACCAGCTGTGCCGACAACGCCTTGGTGTAGGCGACGATGCCTGCCTTGGTGGTGGCGTAATCCAGCAGGATCGCCGAAGGGTCGTACGCCTGCACCGAGGCAGTGGTGATGACGGACGCGCCTGCCGGCAGATGCGGAACCGCCGCCTGGCAGATCCAGTGCATCGCATACAGGTTGGTCTTCATCGTCTTGTCGAAGTCTTCCGCGCTCAGCTCGGCAATGCTCTCGCGGTATTGCTGGCGGGCCGCATTGACCACCAGGATGTCCAGGCCGCCGAAGGCTTCCACGGTGCGCTCCACCATGGTCTTGCACCATTCCGGGTCGGTGATGTCACCCGGCAGCGCCAGTGCCTTGCGGCCTTCGGCCTCGATCAACGCGAACACTTCTTCCGCATCCGACGCTTCGGAGGGCAGGTAGGACAGGGCGACATCGGCACCCTCGCGCGCATACGCAATTGCCGCAGCGCGGCCGATACCACTGTCGGCGCCGGTGATCAGCGCACGGCGTCCGCTCAGCTTGCCCGAGCCCTGGTAGCTGGTTTCACCGTGGTCCGGCACCGGATCCATGGCTGCCGCCTTGCCCGGCACGGGCTGCGGCTGGGCGGGGAAAGGCGGCTGCGGATACTGGCTGCGCGGGTCCTGCATTTTCAGACGGTCATTCATGGTCGTTCCCTATCGTGGGGCGGGGGGAGAGTGGGCGGCTCAAGGGCAGCCCTGGGTATCTGCAATCGTGGCCATGGCCATTACCTGGGCCAGGTGACTCAAGCCTTGCGGGGTGTTGCCGAGGTAGTGGCCCGTGGCCGGGTCCACCATTTCGCTCAGCACGCCCTGGCAGCGGCCGAGGGCGCCGTTCAATGCATCCACTCGCGCCCGGGCGTCCTCAACGAAGCCCAGCCGCGCATACGCTTCTGCCATCCAGTAAGAGCAGGCAATGAAGCAGCCCTCTTCTTCGGGCATGCCCGAATAGCGGTAGTGGAAGCCGGATTGGCCCAGTTCACGGTCGAGGGCGCGCAGGGTGGCCAGCAGGCGGTCCCTGCCGTCAAAGCGGAAGCGCACCGCCAGCGCCACGGAGGCGTCCAGCTTGCCGCTGCCGGGGTACATCTCGAAGGCTTGCAGGGCGTCGGACCAGCAATGTGTCTCGATCCAGTCACTGATGCGGTCGCGTTCGCGCTGCCAGCGGTCGCGGCAGGTCGTCGGCAGCTGGCCCTGGTCGGCCAGCTCGACCGCCCGCGCCAGCGCCTGCCAGCAGCTGATCTTGGACATCGTGTAATGCTCCAGCTCCGGCAGCTCCCAGATCCCCGAGTCCTTTGCGCGCCAGTGGTCCGCACAGAGGTCGGCAATGCGGGAAAGCAGCTCCGCGCTGGCGCCATCCAGGATGTTGCCAGCCGCCACAAAACAGAACGCGGTCTCGAAGATGTCGCCATAGATGCCGTGCTGGTGCTGGTCACCGGCCAGGTTGCCCTTCACCACCGGCTGCGTATCGCGGTAGCCGCGCATGGGCAGTTCCTGCACCGGCTCCACCTTTTCGCCATCCAGGGTGAAGACCACCTTCGGCCCATGGCGCCGCAGCTGTCGCAGCAGCCAGGTGAACGCCGCTTTGGATTCCGCTTCCAGACCGGCGGCCAGGAAGGCCTGGATGGTGTACCCAGCGTCGCGGACCCAGGCATAGCGGTAATCGAAATTCTTGTCACCGCCGATACGCTCGGGCAGCGACGTGGTGGCCGCCGCTGCGATGGCACCCGAGGGCGAGTACAGCAGCAGCTTCAACGCCAGCGTACTGCGCACGAACGTCGCGCGATCCCAGCCGTCGTAGGACACATTGCGCGCCCATGCCTTCCATTCGCGGTCGGTCAGGTCGATGCGGCCATCCACTTCTTCCACCGACGGCGCAACCAGCGGCTCATCCTCACCCACCACCAGCGCCACGGTCACCCGCTCGCCGGCACCAACCGTGCATTCACCGCGCGCGCCTTCGTCGGTCCACCGCAGCTGCAATGCCGGGTGATGAATGGCCACGCCCAGCAACCGCTGCACGTGGAAGACCGTGTGTTCGCCAATCGAGGAGCAGTACGGGCTGGCAGACTGCGCACGGGTGCTGGGGCAGATGTGCACAGCAAAACGCACCTCGCCCTCCAGGCCCTCGATGCGCCGCGCCAGTTCGCACCAGGGCAGGCGACCCGCATTGCCGCTGTTCAACGATTCCGTCAGCGACGCACGGCCGGATGCCGTGGTGAAGACCGTCTCCAGCACGTTGCTGTCCGCCCGGTATTGGCGTTCGACGGTGCAGGGCTCGGTAGGCGCAATGCTGAAGTAGCCGCCGTTGTTGCCGTCCAGCAGCCGATCGAACAACGGCGGGCTGTCCATGTTGGGCGCACACCACCAATCGATGGAACCATCGCAGCCGGTCAGGGCAACGGAGCGGCCTTCGCCCAGCGCCGAGTATTGTTCGATGGGCAGCGCACCGTCCTTCCTGCGCTCGATGGAAACCGGGGCATCGCTCACAGGGGACGCATCGGGGGAAGCAACTTCGGGCAACGTCGACATCAACGCACCCTCCGGCGAGCATGCAAGGCTGCCGGGACAGCGGCGGGGGTGCACATGGTGGATGTCCAGACGTGGGGTGGATTGAACCTAGAGAGCCACATGCGCAGGCAGAGTGAGGCAGTGCTCAACGCCACGTGATCGTTGCACTGCGTTGACGCATGCTTGCACGCCACGTGGACAGGCCGACGACCATGCTCGCGCCGCTACATCCCGAGGTCAGCATGCAACGTCCCGTTCTTTTCCTCCTGCACAGCCTGGGCGCCAGCCATCGGGAATGGAGTGCCGTACAGCGCGCCCTGGGCGACGCGTTCGAGTGTGTCGCGCTGGATATTCCTGGATTCGGCGGCACCATTGCAGACGGTGCGACCGACATCGATGCCCTCGTGGACTGGTTTCAGCAGGAAGTCACTACGCGTGCTCCCGCGTGCTGGTTTGCCGTCGGCCATAGCATGGGCGGCAAGATCGCCACGCTGCTCGCCGCCCGCAGCCGCGATGGCGTACAGGGCTTGGCAGGTCTGACGGGCGTGGTATTGGTCGCCGCATCGCCGCCGTGCCCCGAGCCCATGGAAGAGGCACGCCGGGAAAGGATGCTCGGCTGGTTCGCCAACGGAGCACCCGCGCGCGTCCATGCTGAAGCATTCATCGACGCCAACACACATCGGCCCCTGCAGGGTGCGACCCGCGAAGTCGCCATCCTCGATGTGCTGCGCACCGACCCGGTAGCCTGGCGTGCCTGGCTGCAGCAGAGCAGCCGCGAGCACCACCAGGAAGAGGCCGCGCATCTGCACATCCCCGCGCTGATACTGGCCGGCGCCGAGGACGGTGACCTGGGCGAAGCGGCACAACGCGTACTGAACGCACCGCACTATCTGCATGCATCCGTCGAGGCCGCGCCTGCCGCCGCGCACCTGATCCCCGTTGAACAGCCCGAATGGCTTGCCCAGCACATCGCCGCGTGGGCCCTCCCGCTGGCCGCAGTCGCGCTGCCACCGCAATTCATTCAGCTGCTCAACGCCGAACGCGTCGCACCGCGCATGCGCGCCCGCCTGCTGGCGCGGCATGCGAGACCGCTACCGCTGCCGACGTCGGCAATGCCTGCACGGCACTTGGAACTGCTGGCTGCCTTGGCGATATGCCTCGTACCCGGCGCAGACCCTAACGATCTGGCGTTGCGTATCGGTCACGCGCTGGTGGATCACGAAAGCGATGGCTGGCGCTTTGCCGATCTGCCTGCCGACGCAGAGGCGTGGGCGCAGGCCCTGGATCAACTGGATGTGGCCGCCAACGGATTCACCACGCTTGCCCTTGCCGAACAGCACGCGCTGCTTGATCGGGTGCAGCAGCAGAGCCCCTTCACATCAGACAACGCCGTGCTGGATCCCGTCCAACTGGCGCACTGGTTTGAGGACGCGAGAGCGCTGTATGCCAGAACCTGGATGAGTCTTCCCTCGACCTGGGCCGCCATCGGCTATGACGGTTTCGCTGTCGGCGGCAAAGGTGCGCGGAGCCCAGGTTACGAGCACACAGCGGCCGACATGATCGGCGCGTGGCAGCTCCCATGCTGAGTCGCGCCGAGCCAGGCCACAGCGCAGACCAGTCGTTCGACGCCGTCATCATCGGCAGCGGCGCGGGCGGCGCGCCGCTGGCAGCCCGTCTGGCTGACGCCGGCGTATCGGTGCTGGTGCTGGAAGCGGGTCGAACATTCGCACCTGACGACCACCTCGCCGACGAACTGGCCACCGACATCTACTGGATGGAAGAGCGGCTCAGTGGCGGCCAGACCCCCACCGCCTTCGGGGCCAATAATTCCGGGCAGGGCGTGGGTGGCTCCACTCTCCATTGGGGTGCCTTCTGCCCACGGCCGGACCCACGCGATCTGCGCCTGCGCTCGCTGACAGGGCAGGGGGCCGATTGGCCCATCGCAGCGGCAGAGCTGCAGGCGTACGTGCAGCGCGTCGAGGCATTCATTGGTGTATCCGGCCCTGCCCACTATCCGTGGGACGCCTCCCGCCAGTACAGCTATCCACCCGTACTGCGCAACGCGTCCGCCCAGGCCATGCAGCGTGGCTGTGATGCACTGGGCGTGCGCGCCACGGATGCGCCTGCCGCGCTGGTCAGCCAGGCACGGCAGCAGCCGCACTGGGGTCTGCGCCGGTCCTGCAACCACTGCGGCGCATGCCACCAAGGCTGCAGCAACGGCGCAAAAGCCACCATGGATACCTCCTGGCTGCCGTGGGCCGTGGCACACGGTGCCGCGATCCGTGATCAAAGCCGGGTGGTGGACCTGGAGCGCGATGCCCACGGCCGCATCACTGCAGTGGTCTATCAACGCGAACATCGCCTGCACCGGGTGAAATGCGCCGCTGCCTTCCTGTGTGCCGGCGGCGTGGAAACACCGCGCCTGCTGCTCAACCTGGGGCTGGCCAACACCAGTGGGCAGGTCGGCCGCAACTTCATGGCCCACGTGGCCACCCAGGTGTGGGGATTTTTCGACGCCGATATGTGCATGAACCGCGGCTACCCGTCTTCGCTTATCACAGAAGATTTCGTGCGCCCGCACGACGCCTCGTTCGCCGGGGGCTACCTGGTACAGAGCCTGGGCGTGCAGCCGGCCACACTGGCCAATACACTGGCCCGGGGCGCCGGCCTGTGGGGCCAGCCACTGGTGGATGCGCTCTCTTCCTACCGGCATCTGGCCGGCATCGGCATCAACGGCGAGTGCCTGCCACAGGACGGCAACCAGCTGACCCTCAGCGACGAGCGTGATGCCTTTGGCATGCGGCGCGCGCGGGTCGATTTCAGCTACGGCGCGAACGAAAGGGCACTGGACGCGCACGCGCAGGCCCAGCTCACCCGCATCTGGCAGGCCGCAGGTGCTACGGGCATCTTCGCCGCCGCGCGCTCGGCCCACACCCTGGGTACCTGCCGCATGGGCGATTCGGCTGAAACCGCGGTTGTGGATGGCGACGGCCGCAGCTTCGACATCCCCAATCTCTTCATCTGCGACAACTCCACCTTCCCCAGCGCGCTGGCGGCCAACCCGGCATTGACCCAGATGGCGCTGGGCCTGCGCACCGCCGAGCGGTTCCTGCAAACGCAGCCACCGCGCCGCACCACATTTTCCCCCAAGAAGGACACAACATGGATCTCGGAATAGAAGGGCGCATTGCGCTGGTCAGCGGTGCTGATTCGGGCATGGGCAAACAGACCGCACGCGAACTGCTGCAGGCCGGCGCACGCGTCGCCATCACTGACCTGCCCGACGGTACGCTGGATGAGGCCCTGCAGGAACTGACGCCGCTGGGCGAGGTGATGGCCGTCGCCGGTGACGTGACCGAAGCCAAGGACGTCGAGCGCATCTGGGCCACCGTACGCAGCGCGCTGGGCGACCCGGATATCTACGTCAACGCGGCCGGCGTCACCGGGGCCACCGGCGATTTCCTCGATGTGGGCGACGAGGGCTGGCTGCGCACGCTGGATATCAACCTGATGGGCGCTGTACGCATGTGCCGCCAGGCCATCCCTGCGATGCGTACCAAGGGCTGGGGCCGCATCGTGTTGTTTGCTTCGGAAGATGCCGTGCAGCCGTATACCGACGAACTGCCGTACTGCGCGTCAAAGGCAGGCGTGCTGAGCCTGGCCAAGGGCCTGTCCAAGCAGTACGGCAAGGACAACATCATGATCAACACCGTGTCGCCGGCCTTCATCCATACACCCATGACCGACGCCATGATGCACAAGCGTGCCAAGGAAAAGGGCATGTCGTTCGAAGAGGCCATCCGCACCTTCCTGGATGAAGAGCGCCCCGGTATGGTGCTCAAGCGTCGTGGGCGACCGGAAGAGGTTGCCGCCGCCGTGCTGCTGCTGTGCTCCGAGCGCGCCAGCTTCATCAATGGCGCCAACATCCGCGTCGACTCGGGCTCAGTCTTCACCCTGGCCGGGTAACGGAGAGCTAGCTCGCCTGCGCTTCCTACGGGGAGCGCTCGATTGCCAGCCCACGCCGTGTCTCCGGCACCTTCAACGCCAGCAGCAATGCCGCCGTGGCGATCACCGCCAGCACCAGGAAGGCGGCATCATAACCCTCGCGCTGCACGATGAAGCCCGCCAGGGCCGGGCTCAGCGCACCGCCCACCCCGAATACCGTGGTGACCGCGCCCAAGGTGACGTTGAATCGCCCGGTCCCCTCGCTCAGGTCGCTCACCATGATGGGGATGAGCGCACCAAAGATGCCCGCGCCGACGCCATCCAGCAGCTGCACGCCCAGCAGCCACGCCGGGGCATCGGACACGGGGTAGAGGGCAGCACGGATCGGCAGGATCAGAAAGCCCGCCAGCAGCAGCGGACGCCGGCCCCAGCGGTCAGCACGCGCGCCCACCAGCCACGCCACCGGGATCATCACCAGCTGCGCGGCAACAATGCAGCCGGCAGTCAGTGTGGTTGCCAGGGCAGGGCTGCTCACCGAAAGCTTCTGCCCCACCAAGGGCAGCATCGCCGCGTTGGCAAGGTGGAACAGGCAGCTGCACGCGGCCAGCAGCAACAACCGGCGGTCCCGCAACAGCAGGCGCCCGGGGGAGGGTGGATTTGCCCCCTGCGGCTGGGCAGCCAGGCCACGCGCTTGCGCATCATTGATGGCCCCCCCCGGGATCGCGCCCGCGGCGGCTACGCTGGCCAGTGTCATCACGGCCATCAGGTAGAACACCACCGTCGGCCCCCACAGGTAGGCCAGGCCACCGGCCAGCAGGGCCGCCACAACGTTGCCGGCATGGTTGAAGGTCTCGTTGCGGCCCATCCGACGCGCGAACGCGCGCGGCCCGCTGACACCCAGCGAAATGGCCGCAATGGCCGGGGCGATCACCGAGGCCGCTACGGCACTCAACGCCTGGGTCGAGGCCACCACCGCAAAGCCCTGCGTCCACGGCAGCAGCAGGCAGCTGGCGGTCACCAGCAGGGCAGCGATGGCCAGGGTCATCCGCTTGGCATGGATGCGGTCCATCAGTGCACCGGCGGGCGTCTGGGTCAGCAACCCGATGATGGCCGACACCGTCATGACCGCACCAATGCTGGCCGGTTGCCAGTGGTGTACCGACAGCAGATAGATGGCCAGGTAGGGGCCCAGCCCATCGCGAACGTCTGCCAGGAAGAAATTCAGGCCATCCAGGCCGCGCTCGGCGCGCCGGCGCCCGGGCGCATCGGGGGTGGGGTCGATCACAGGGCGGCTGCCAGGGCACGGAAGGGGAGGCCGGCAGTGTTATGCGCGCCACGCCGTGATGGCGGCGTGGCGTCGGCACGCGTCAGGATGCCCTGGAAGAACGCTGCTCTATCGCACTGGCGTGCGGCAGCCTCTGTTCCGCGATCTCCAGCAATGCCCGCAGCCGATCCATATGGCGCAGATCCTGGTGGTAGCCCACCCAGACATCACGCCCGGGCGGTTGCCCGAATGCGTCGATGCGATGCAGCCCGTCCACCTGCTCACCCAATGGACGCGGCAGGACGGCAACGCCGACGCCGCGCGCGCACATCTGCGCCTGGACGCTGCGACTGGTGCTGCTGAAGGCCGGCGTCGACTCCGGGAAAGTCTCGATCAGCCAGGTCACGTCGGGAAAGTGGGCCTGCGCCGCGTTCATCAGGATGAGCCTGGCCGAGCGCGGATCATCCGCTACCGCGCGTACCGTCGCCTCCGATCCATACAGCCCATAAGGCATGGTCATCAGGCGGCGCTGCACGATCTCCGGCTCGCTGAAGGGAACGATGCGGAACGCTACATCCGCCTCGCGCCGCGACAGATCGAGCAGGCGGTAGCTGGCAATGATTTCCGGCACCACCCCTGGGTGCTGCCGCCCGAGTTCGGCCAGGCTGGGGGCCAGCACGTGGGCGGCAAACCAGTCCGCCGATGAAATCCGCAGGATGCCTTCCAATCGATCCTGGCTGCCCGCCAGGCGCCGTTCCATGGCAAGCGCGGATGCCTCCATCGATTCTGCCAGCGACAACACGGCATCGCCGGCATCGGTCAGCACCAGGCCATCCTTCGTTCTGCGGAACAGCGGCTGCTCGGCCTCATCCTCCAAGGCCTTCACCCGTCGACCCACCGTGGGATGGCTCACGCCAAGGCTGCGGGCGGCTTCCCCAAGGGAGCGGCTGCGGACCACCGCCAGAAAAACGCGGATGTCACTCCATTCCACGGCCAGGTCCATCCGTTCAAAATTGAACGTGAACTATGCAGCAGTGTCAGTGCCCAAACAATCCCGCAAGGCCCACCATGCACTCCCCGCCCCACACCGGGGCAGCCAGATCCGGAATTGCACGCAATGGGCACACTGAATGGAAAAGTCGCGCTGGTCACCGGCGCTTCAAAGGGCATCGGCGCAGGCATTGCCCGCCGCCTTGCCAGCGATGGCGCACGCGTCGTAGTCAACTACGCCTCCGCTGAAGATGCGGCCACGGCCCTTGTCGCGGACATTGAGGCTGTCGGCGGAAGGGCAATGGCGGTGCGCGCTGACGTCCGCAGCAAGACCGACGTGGATGCGCTGGTCGCGGCGGCGCTTGACCACTTCGGCAGGCTGGACATCGTGGTCAACAACGCCGGCATCTACCAGTTTGCGAAAATCGAGGACACCACCGAGGAACTGTATCGCCAACAGTTCGACCTCAACGTCCTGGGCACGCTGCTGGTCACCGGCGCCGCCGCGCCGCTGCTTGGCGAAGGCAGCAGCATCGTCAATGTCAGCTCCTTCGTCACCCGCGTGCTGCCTGCCGAGAGCGCCATCTACACCGGCACCAAGGGCGCCATCGACGCGATCACCGGCGTGCTGTCCCGTGAACTGGGCCCACGCGGCATCCGCGTCAACTCGGTCAACCCCGGCCTGATCGAGACCGAAGGCACACACGCCAATGGCGTCATGGGCTCGGACTTCCAGGCCTGGAATGAGCAGCAGACACCGCTGGGCCGCATCGGCCAGGCGGCTGACATCGCCTCGATCGTGGCTTTTCTTGTCTCTGCGGATGCGGGCTGGGTAACCGGCGAGACCATGCTCGGCTCGGGCGGCATGCGCTGAGACGCGCTTGCGACCCGAATGAATGCTCCAGGAGAGGCCGATGAATCACGATCAGAAACTGGGCGGGCATGATGCGCGCCGCTGGCCGGCACTGGCGGTGCTGCTGACCGGCACGCTGTTGCCACCCCTGGACTTCTTCATCGTGAACGTCGCGCTGCCCGCCATCCGCAGCGATCTGCAGGCACCGGCAGACGTCACCCAACTGGTCGTGTCGGTCTATGCCATGGCCTACGCGGTAACGCTCATCCTCGGCGGACGCCTGGGCGACATCCATGGGCGGCGGCGCGCCTTTGTCGGCGGCATGCTGGGGTTTGGCCTGGCATCGGCCATCTGCGGGCTGGCGGGTTCCGCCGGCACGCTGGTGGCCGGCAGGCTGCTGCAGGGCATTTCTGCCGCCGTCATGGCACCGCAGTCCCTGGCGTCCATCCATGCGCTGTTTCCGCCGGCCGAAAAAGGGCGCGCATTGGGCCTGTATGGGGCCACCTTCGGCATCGCAGCCGTGGGCGGGCAGTTGCTGGGAGGGTGGCTGGTCTCGGTGAACGTGCTGGACCTGGGCTGGCGCAGCGTCTTCCTCATCAACCTGCCCGTCATTGCGCTTGCGCTTCCCGCTGCCTTGCTGCTGGTTCGTGAGACGCGGGCAGCGCAGGCGAGGGCGATGGACTACCGGGGTGCCGCACTGCTGGCAGCGGGTGCCCTTGCGCTGGTGGTGCCGCTCATTGAAGGTCGCGAGCGTGGCTGGCCCTGGTGGAGCCTGGCACTAATGGTGGCGAGCCCAATGCTGCTCACGGCCTTCTGGCGCTACCAGAGGCATCTGGAGGACTCGGGCCGGTCGCCCCTGGTGCCGCCCTCGGCGCTCACGCTTTCCTCGGGCCTGCCCCGCGGGCTCCTGGCCGCCGTGTGCTTCTACGCCCTGGCCGCCTTCTTCCTGGTCTTTGCCGTGTATCAGCAGGCAGGCCTGCAGCACGACGCACTTGCCGCAGGGCTGGCCATCCTTCCGTTGGGCGTTGGCCAACTGCTTGGTCCAAGCTGCGGGCTTTACCTGTCGCGTTGGCTGGGCGCACGCGTTGCAGCCTTCGGCATGGGCATGGAAGCACTTGCACTCCTTTCAGCTGCTGGCCTCGCTGCAGCCGGCAAACCCGGCGGGCTGGCTGTGCCGTTGCTGTTGCTCGGCATCGGGCAGGGCATTGCCTTGCCCGCGCTGGTACGCCTCAACGTCGATCGGGTGGCGCCACACTGGGCAGGGCTCGCCGCCGGCATGGTCACCGCAGCCATGCAGATGGGGGCTGCGCTTTCGGTCGCACTGGTGGGCGGCGTGTTCTTCGTGCTTGCACCGGATGGGGCAGGGCCCCAGCAGGTCAGCACGGCCTTCGCGGTGGCGTGCGTGATGATCGCCATCGCGATGACAGCCGCCGCGCTTCTGAGCGCCCCACGCCCGGCGCTGGCATCAAACGCGCTTGAATGAGTGCCGCAGCGCCGTCACGGCGCGCCCAGCAAACGCCTCATTCATCGCAGCAACGGCACACTAGCGCGCTTTCCCCGCAGAACAGGGAGGCGTGCGGCGCCCTCGTGAGACCCATTTCCTTTGTTGTTGCCACGGTATTGGCAGGCATCACGTTCCAGGCCAGCGCATCAGAGCGCAGCCGGAATGCAGCACCTTACTTCGAGCCCGGCGGCGCCGTCCGCTTCAACTACGGCTGGCTGGACTACGCGCCCACCAGCCGCCTGCAGCTGGAACTGCTGCAGGCAGACTTGGATGCCGGGGCCGGCCCCTTCTCCTTCTCCGCGCAGTACCGCTGGTACGACGGCTTCCACGCCGTGCATCACGCCTATGCAGGCTGGCAGTTCAACGACCAGACCCAGCTGAAGGCCGGCATCCAGCAGGTGCCATTCGGGCTTCTGCCTACCGCCTCGCAGAGCTTCTGGTTCGGCTCCGGCTATTACCTGGGCATCGAGGATGACTACGACCCCGGGCTGGTGCTGGTACACACCCATGGCGACACCACCTGGCATGTCGGCTGGTTCTCCGGCGACGAATACGGCTCCGGTGCCCGCTACGATCGCTATTCGTTCGATGTGGCGCAGACCGACGCACTGCCATACCGCGAGCGGCAGCGGCTGCATGCACGGGTAGAGCGCGCGCATGCCTGGGCGGGCGGCGAGCTGCTGCTGGGCGCATCGGCCTTCACTGGCAAGGTGCAGAACACGCAGACGCGCCGCCATCACGGTCACCAAGGCGCCGCCGTGCATGCACAGTGGAAGCGCGATGGCTGGACGACGCAGCTGCAGTGGGCGCGCTATCGCTATGACATTCCTGGCGAGCGCATCGCCATGTCCGCCTTCCAGGCGCCGTTCGAGATTGCAGCGCAGGCCGATGTGCCGAGCGCGAATGTCGCCTACTCGTTTGCGCGAAAGGGCCGGCTGGATGACCTGACCTGCTACAACAACCTCAGCATGACGCGCCCGGTGGGGCACAGCGCCGGCACACGCAACTCATGGCAGAACGTCACCGGCTGCAGCCTGCAGAAGGACATCATGACCACCTACGTCGACTGGATTGCCGGGCGTGAAATGTGGTTTTCAGGTGGCGAAGGCATCGGCATCAACGGCGGTGGCCCCTCGCAGGGGCTTCCCGGTTGAACGTCAACATCGGCTTCTACTTCTGAGGCGCGCCGGGGCTGATCCCGGCGCGCCACACCTCTGGAGCTCTGCTTACTTGGCAGGCGCCTCATCGTCAGATGCATCGGTCGGGTCGTGCGCTGCTGAAGCGTGCTTCTGCTCCTTCTGCAACTGCGCCCGCACCTTCCTGGCCAGGCCCGCATCCACTGCAGACGCCGTGTTGCCAAACTCCTGGCGGATGAAGGTCGCCAGCTGGGCGATCTCTTCATCGCTCAGGCGCTCGGCAAAGCCCGGCATGCCCAGGTTGGAGGGGCGTTTGTCGGTGGAGGGCAACGCGCTGCCGTGCAGCAGCAGGCGCACCACCGAGGTCGGGTCGTCCGCCAGCACGGTCGGGTTGCCCGCGATGGACGGGAACACGTCCTTGTAACCGTGGGCATCGGTGCGGTGGCAGGCCGCGCAGTTGTCCACAAACAGCTCGGCGCCGCGGCTGTCGTTGATACCGGCCTGCAGCTTGCGCGCGGTGGCATCGCTGGCAGCAAACGAGGAGGGGTCATGACCGCTGCCCGGCAACTGCTTCAGGTACACGGCCATGGCCCGCAGATCTTCCTCGGTCAGCTTCTGCGTGCTGTGCACCACCACGTCGGCCATCGGCGTACCCACCACCGTGCTGTGCGCGTTGCGGCCGGTCTGCAGCGTGTCCACGATGTCCTGCTCGCTCCAGCGGCCCAGGCCATCGGCCGGGTTGCCACGCAGGTTCACCGCGTTCCAGCCATCGATGATCTGGCCACCGCTGAGGTACGCGGTGCCGGATTCGTCCAGTGCCTTCTCCTGCAGCGCAAATCCGCGCGGCGTGTGGCAGCTGCCGCAATGGCCAAGGCCCTGCACCAGATAGGCGCCCCGTGCCAGCTGCGCATCGCTGTAGCGGCTGGCATCGAAGGCCACCGCATCGGCCTGTGGCGCGAAGGTCTTGCGCCAGATGGCCAACGGCCAGCGCATCGACAGCGGCCAGGTGATCTCCACCGGCTTGTTGGCTTCCTTCACCGGGGCGATATCGCCGTGCAGGAAGTAGGCATGCAGCGCCCGCACATCCTCATCGGTGATGCGCGCATACGAGGGGTAGGGCATGGCCGGGTACAAGGTGCGGCCATCGGGTGCGATGCCATGCCGCACCGCGCGATCAAAGTCATCCAGCGAATAGCCACCAATGCCGGTGTCCTTGTCCGGGGTGATGTTGGTGCTGTAGATGTTGCCCAGCGGCGAGGCCACCGGCAGCCCGCCGGCAAACGGCTTTCCGCCCGGCCGCGTGTGGCAGGCGGTGCAGTCGCCCGCCGCCGCCAGGTAGCGGCCGCGTTCGATCAGGGCCGCATCCGGAGCAGGGCCATCGGCCAGTACACGGGTTCTGGTCGGCACAAACGCGTAGGCGAGGGCCGCCAGCAACACGACCAGGCCAACCGCCATCATCCAGAGGAACAGCTTCTTCATAGTCGCGTCCTCAGGCCTGCACCAGCGGGCCCGGGTCGGGCAGGTACTTTTCGCGGATGGCCGTGGCCGCCCAGTACGCCAGCCCGCCCACCAGGCCGGTGGGGTTGTAGCCATTGTTCTGCGGGAAGGCGTTGGCGCCAATCACGAAAACGTTGGAGACATCCCAGCTCTGCAGGTAGCGGTTGAGCGCGGAGGTCTTCGGGTCCGCGCCCATGATCGCGCCGCCACAGGTGTGCGTGCTCTGGTACTTGGTGATGTTGTAGCGCTCGCCGTCCTTCTTGGCATCGCCGCTCATCGAAAGCGGGTCCAGCACTTTGCTCATCTGCATGGCCTTGTCCACGAAGAACTGCGAGGCCTTGATCTCGTTGGGGTGCCAATCGAAGGTCATGCGCAGCAGCGGCCGGCCGAAAGCATCCTTGTAGGTCGGGTCAAGGCTCAGGTAGTGCTGCCGGTAGGACATGCACGCGCCCTGCACCTCGTAATAGAAGTTGTGGCGGAAGTTGTCCGCCGCCGCCTTCTTCCACTTCGCGCCCCAGGCGGGCGTACCGCTGGGCACGTTGATGCCACGCACCGGGCCCGCACCGGGCTGCCGCGCCCACACCAGACCGCCGCCCACAAAGCCCGCCTTGGCGTTGTCCAGCTGGTTGCCGTTGAGGTCGTCCATGGTGGTGCCCGCACCGCCAATGCCGATGAAACCGTTGGCCTGCACCGTCTCGTCAAAGAACAACACCACGCGGTTGAGGTTCTGGTAGGAATAGTTGCGGCCCACCGTGCCGGTATTGCTTTCCGGGTCGTAGGGCTGGCCAATGCCGGACAGCAGCATCAGGTGCACGTTGTAGAGCTGGAACGCGCACAGCAGCACCATGTCCGCCGGCTGCTCCACTTCGCGGCCCTGCGCGTCAAGGTAGGTCACGCCCGTGGCCTTGCTGCGGCTGCCATCCAGATTCACCTTCAGCACCTGCGAATGGGTGTGCAGCTCGAACTTCGGGCGCTGGCGCAGCACCGGCAGGATGCAGGCATTCGGGCTGGCCTTGGAATAGTTCAGGCAGCCGTAATCACTGCAGAAACCGCACGCGTTGCACGGCCCCAGCTGGCAGCCATACGGGTTCACGTACGGGCCTGAAGCGTTGGAGGCCGGGATGGGGTAGGGGTGCCAGCCCATTTCCTTGGCCGCCTTGTAGAACAGCTCACCGCCCAGGTAGTTGGGATTGGGGCCCAGCGGATATTCGGCCGAGCGCGAGCCCTCGAACGGGTTGCCACCCTGCTGCACCACACCGTTGATGACACCGGCCTTGCCGGAGGTGCCGCACACCAGCTCGAACATATGCAGGTGCGGCTCCAGCTCGGCGTAGGTCACCGGGAAATCCTGGATGGTCATGTCGGCCGGAATGAAGGCCTTGCCATAGCGCTCTTCCACGTTGCTGCGCAGCTTCATGTCTTCCGGCAGCGGCCGGAAATGCGCGCCCGACCAGTGGCTGCCCGCACCGCCCACACCGGTACCCGGCTTGAACGAGCCCATCTGCCGGTAGGGCACAGCCGTATCGGAAGTCTTGTGGCGGATGGTCACCGTTTCCTGTGACAGGCTCTGCAGATAACGCCGGTGTACCGAACCTTCCAGCTCATCCACCACGTTGGGATAGGCGAAATCAGGCTGCGTATCGCGGTCGCCGCCGCGCTCCAGCGCCACCACATGCAGGCCCGCATCGGTCAGTTCCTTGGCCAGGATCGCGCCCGTCCAGCCCATACCGACGATGACCGCGTCGACTTTCGGTTTCACAAGTGCCATCTGCTTCAGCCTCTCCGTCCAGCCAGATCCACGGGCGGCAAGGGGTAGGCCTTGTCCCGTACACCAATCCAATCCAGGTAATCGGCGCGCATGCCGGGGTAGCCGATCATCTTCCAGGCCCCCATATCCTTGTTCGCGCCGTACTTGGGATCGGCGAAGTAGCCGTTCTTCACCTCACCCAGCAGGTTGGAGAAGAACAACTTGCTGGAAATGCCTTCCAGCTCGAGCTTGCCGCCCTCGGCCGCCTTCAGCAGCGTTTCCTGCTCGGCGTGGTCCAGCTGCGCAAAGGTCTTGCCCTGGTGCTGCTGGCGGCACTGCGCATCAAATGCAGCAATGCCCACGCGCAGGATGTCGCGCAGCGCCAGCTTGCCCTGGTAGCCAAACTCGCTGGGCGCTTCCAGGAAGGGGCCCTGCATGTACCAGATATCCCCGGCGGCGTAGGGCGTCTGCATGTGGCGGTCGAGGAACTCGGGCACGCCCGATTCCACCGCACCGGGCCCCACCTCATCCGAGGGAATCAGCCGGTCGCAGGCCGCCACCACGAAGGACCACTCTGCCGCCGTGAAGAATTGCGGGGCATACGGCGTGCCCGCATCGGCGCGGGGCGCGGCCTGGCCGGGGGCATCACCCGGGGCGCAGCCCGGCAGCGCTGCGGCAACGGGGATAAGGGTGAGGCCCTGGAAAAAGCGGCGGCGCGTGAGCGCCGGCAGGGTCTTGTCGGGATCGTCTTTCATTGTCTGGCTACCTGCAGGGTGGCTGTTGTGAAGCATCGCGCGCGTGCTGTCGCGACCGCGTGCGCATTCACAGAGCGGGGCCGGGCAGAACCCGACACCGTTGATGAACCCATTGTGTGGATGCAGCACACTTTCCGTAATGGCAATATGGGAAAGGAACTATTGCCCCAACGGAAAGAAGTGCCGTGATTGACGACCTCCACGAGCTGCGCACCTTCGAGCGCATCGTCCATGGCGGCAGCCTGTCTGCCGCCGCGCGCGACCTGGGGGTGTCCCTGGCGGTGGTCAGCAAGCGGCTGACCTCGCTGGAGCGCAGGCTGAAAGTCCGCCTGCTCAACCGCAGTACGCGGCGCGCCTCGTTGACCGATGAGGGGCAGCTGTTCCGGGTGCATTGCCAGAATGTGCTGGATGCCGTGGAGGCCGCAGAAGCTGCCCTGGAGCAGCGCCAGGATGTGGTGGCCGGCGTGCTGCGGTTGACCGCGCCCAACGGGTTTGGCCGCCGCCACGTGGTGCCGGCGGTGCGCAGCTTCCAGAAGGCCCATCCGGGTGTGCGGGTACACCTCTCACTGCGCGATGAAGTGGTGGACCTGGTGGGGGAGGGCATCGAACTGGCACTGCGCTACGGCACGCTGGACGATTCGCGCCTGGTTGCGCGGCAACTGGCCCCCAACCGGCGGGTGCTGTGCGCGTCGCCCGAGTATCTGCAGCGGCGGGGCGTGCCGGGCCGCATTGCCGATCTACAGGGCCACGACTGCATCGCCAGCGGCAGCCCGCCGGTCAGCCATTGGCGCTTCCTGGAAGGCAGCCGGACCATTGCCGTACCGGTCAACGCCACGACCCTGTGCGATGACGGCGAAGTGGCGCAGTTGATGGCCGTGCAGGGCGCCGGCATTGCGCGGAAATCCATCTGGGATGTGGCCGAGGATCTGCAGGCCGGCCGGCTGGTGGAGGTGCTGCCCGACCACGCACTGGCCACCTCACCACTGAGTGCCGTGCATGGCCCCGGCAAGCAGTTGGCGCCCCGGGTGCGCGTGTTCCTCGACCACCTGCAGCGCCACCTGCAGAGCACCATCGCCTGGCGCTACGCAACCGACCCGAACATCTCACCCGGTTAATCACCCAGCGCCGACGAACCGTAGAGTCGAGCTTGCTCGACTGCTTCCCTCGCAGCCCCGCGGGATCCCGCACCCGCATGGTGGTATTGGCGTGGCCCATAATGTATATGCTGGCAGAAGCAAAATCCCTCAAGAAGGCCACGGATAGCCATGAGTCGATTTACTTCCCTGAGCGCAGCAGCCGCCTTGGCAGTGGCGCTTGCTGCACCGCTGGCAGCCAGGTCGGGCGAACCATCGGCGGGCTGGAAAGCGGTCAGCATTGAAGACCTCAAAAAGCAGGACGAATGGCGACGAACGTCGCCCACCGCATTCGCCAAAGTAAGCCTCGACATGAACGGCGACGGCTTGAAGGACGAAGCCACCCTGGTCGTTGACCGCGCCAGGCACCACTCAGGGCTGAGAGTCTGCTTTGGCAAGAAGGATCCGAACTCGCCGTCCCAGTGCCACATTCTCGTCGATGACAATCTGGAAGACGGCTACGACATCATGGGACTGGACGTGCGCGCTCCAGGTTGCCACCTCTATAACACCGTGAATGACCTGGTTGACGCCAGCGGAAAGGTCTGCAGCCGCGCACAGGCACTTGAGTATTTCCGTGTCGGCAGCGCTTCCTCGTTCTTTCTCTATGATCAGAAGACAGGGCGCTTCAATCGCTACTGGGATTCCGACTGAGTAGAGTCGAGCTTGCTCGACTGCCGTTCGCCTACAACCGCTTGCTCATGAAAACCCTCGCATGCCCACGTGGGTAGTCCTGCAACCGTCCAAAGCACACATACCCGTGCCGTGCGTAAAACCCCTCTGCCTGCCAATCAAACGTATCCAGCCGCGCACCATGCGCACCCAGCGCACACGCCCGTCGTTCGCACGCCGTCAGCAGGGCAGCCCCCACACCGCTTGATCTCTCACCGGGCTCGACCCACAACACCTGAATCTCCAGCCAGCCCAACGCCACTTCGGCAAGAATTCCGCCCAGCAGAGCACCGTCGCGATCCCGCATCAGCAAACGGATGTGAGTCTCCGCAGCGTCACCCACGAAGGGCTGATTGAACGCCTGCAGCGATGCGCACAGTCGCTCAACCTCTGCCGGAACAGCCTCCGCAAGCGCATAACCACGCTTTCCAATACCGCCAGCATCCATGCAACATCCTTCGCTGTTGATCTTCCTTACCCGTAAGCTACAACCCGGCACGGGCCGGACGCCAGCCCGTAAACGCTAAGATGGCTTGGTAAGAGACGCCTTCCGGGACAGGACGAGACACGCAATGGATATGCAGATGAGCAGCGGCACTCCGCAGCCAGAGCGGGCACGCGATGATGCCCTGACGTTCCACGGGCTCCATACCCGGATACAGGAACTGTCGGGCCAATCGATCTACGCCAAGGCGGGCCAGGCTGAGAAATGGTCATTCCGCGTCGGCATTGCCGCGGCGGCGGTGGGGCTCATCTGCGGCCTTTTTCTTGACCGCTGGATACCTGAGCGTGTGTTGCTGCTCGTGGCGCTTGCCTGTCTCGTCGTCGAGATTGGCGGCTTCCTGCTCGGCGGCTTCCTGACGCTGCGCCGGGAGTACCGCCAGTACTTCCAGCCCAGGCTCTCCCACGCATTGGAAATGGACAGCGAGTTTCTGCAGTGGCAGGACGTCATTGCCGAACTCCGAGCGTATCCGCGCGCCGATCGCGAGCAGCGCCTCCGGTACGTCAGCATCCGACAAGCCCGCATGGTCGACCGTATGGGCCTCATGTACGGAGGGCTGCAGCGCCTTGGTCCGTTCCCGCTGCTGGTCGCGCTATATCTGCAGTTCCGCAACTGGCACTGGGGCGACTGGACAGGGGTCTTCGACATCGGCTGGGCAGGCGTCATCCTGATCTTCGCCATGGTGATGCTGTATCTGGTCGGGTGGATCCTGATCGCCCAGCGAACCCGCTTGGACACCTACGTCTCGCTGCTGGAAGCCTCCCTGCAGGAGCCGACCAAGTAGCGTCGAGCTTGCTCGACTGCCCCACCAGCCGGACCCACGCGAGCGCAGGCCCGGCCAGATCGGATGCCCCGGTCAGGTCGCGGGCCGTACCCGCTCCTGGATGAAGACCGTCAGGGCGAGGCAGGCCATCGCGAGGCCTTCCATCACCCGGTCGCCCACGTATTGGTCCGGATCGCCGTTCTGGCGAGCACGCTCGGCCGCCAGCAGGATTTCCTGGATGACGCGCTGGCCGGCCAATGCGCAATCCGCATCGGCAAGGGCGATCCTGCGCCAGGGCAGGGGATGGCGCTCCGGCCAGGGCTGGCCATCGGACGCACCACCGGCGCCGATGCTGTGAAGGAGAGCGATAAGGCTGTTGGGATCCTGCGCCGGCTCTGAAGCGGGGGCTTCCGGAGTGGGCTTTGGGGCAGGGGAGTAGGACTTGGTCATGGCATAGCTCCTTGCGTGCAGACAGAAGCCGCCACCGATAAAGGTGGCGGACGATGCGTGGCTCGAAATCCGGTGTGCAATCATCCCGGCAGGCACAAGGCCTCCACGCACCGCCCGCCATAGCCGGCCGACGGATTGCCAGCCGGCATCACGCAGAGTGATGCCGGCTGACAAGCGCTTTTCACAATTGCACAACCGGGGATTTCGAGGCCCCGACCACCCTTTTCCGGTGGCCCGGCTAGGATTACGTCCGGTTGTGCGCTGTGGCTAGGGCTTGGGGTCAAATCCGCCAATCACCCTGACGCTTTCGGCATTGTCGCATGGGGAGGGATCTCCGCGAGCGCCTTGTGTGGCTTGGCCTGGACAGCGCTCTGCAGGCAGACAATCCATCCAGCGTGCGGCAAGGGCGCGGAACCTCAGATCGGGGCTAATGCGACATAATCGCACCTGAGTCAATTGACGGCTGATCAGTTGCATCCGGCTCTAGGCACGTCGTCAGGCAAAGCTGTACTGCCGAATAGTAAGATTTATCATGGGTCGGGAAAGGCAATTCCCGGCTTAAAACAATCATTCAAACTACTGGTTAAGAGTAGATTCTTCCGAGCCACACGCGGTTACCAGAAGGATTGCAGAACAGACTAAGGTTGAAGCTTCACACGTGAGGGAAGAGCCGAAGAGTATTCAGCGCGACAACGCACTCGGCCGAGCCAGATTGCCCTGGATCACCAGAACGCAGATCGACACGGTGTCTTGGGCATGTGCGCGGATGTCCAGCAGCGTCTCGGGCGGTACCGGCGCCGTCTTCTTATCGCTACTGTCTAGCACGCACAAGATCGCCGTGCGCTTGGATTTGGCTACGGCATAGCTGGCGGTTTGGGCGAGGAATGGTTCGCACTGACCGACAGAGCTGATTAGCGTGTCGACTGCCTTGAGCTCGATTGGCAATCCGCGCAATGACAGATCAGTGATGCCGCCGGCTGCATGGGCGTGTTCGTCCAGATCCGCGCCGATCAACGGATGGCGACGCAACTCTGCGCGCACGTACCGTTGGAACGCTGCTTCATCCCATCTTCCCTTGAACTCGGCGTCCTGAACCGCACGGCCGGCCAAGTTGCACAGCGCGGCAAGGACGAGCAGTGCATCGCCAGATTCCGCTTGCGGCACGCCCGGACGGCGACGAAGTATTTCCCGAAGTGCGAACAGCGTCTGGTCCAGCCCTGGATAACCGCAGACCTGCAGCTTTGTTGCGTCGGCACCGTCAACGATCAGCGTGCGGTGGCCTACAACTGCCACCGGTTGATCCCCGTGTTCAGGGATGAACTCGGCGGTATACTTGAACTCGAAGGGTCGCGCGTGCATGCCTTGTGGTAGCAGCAGGGCGGCGCGACCGCTCTGCCGCATCGTGTACGGCGCTTCGCCGTCGGGCTTTTCGAACTGGAAGCAGGGGAAGTCGTAGGTCGTTTTCGGCTCCACCGAGATCGGCGTCAGCCGAAGCTCTCGCTTGTCTTTCGGCCAGCGAGACACTCGCACTTCGATCTCCAGATCGTGAACTTCTCGAGCCGCAAGCTGGTGCACTTCCGCTGCCGGTTGGCCATCAAACTGGAACTTCAAGAACGCTACGGTCAGATCGACCGGCGGCTCCTTTTTTGTGGGCGCTAGGTCCGCCTTGACGACCCAGTCAGGTTTCACCGGCTGCGCGAAGATGCCGATGGGCAACGGCACAGTGGTGAGCGTCCTGGCTATGTCGGCGACTTGGTCCGTCGATTCCAGCGTCGCTAGACCTTCCACGGCCGCGCGCAGTTCCGCCGCGACATCGCTATGGCCGTAGTCATCCAACCATAGGCGGTGACGCTCGCGGGCGCTGCGTAGATACCGGCCGGCATCCGGCTCTGCGTCAAGGATGCCCCTATGCCAATGCGCCAGCATGTCGACGATCCGCACGACACCGCCGAAGGCGTTGTATGCCGTTGCGGCCGCCGCGCTCGAAAAGGCCAATGACACCGAATCGAGAGCCACAGCCAGCGCCTTCAGATCGTGGGGTGGCCACCGACCTTGGGCGATCGCCGCCAATGCCTCCAACGCCTGCAGGCGCGGCTGCAAGGACTCAGAAGAAAGGGAATTTTTCATCATTCTCTAATAGTTGCGTCAGATCTTGGTCGGCTTGCATCCAAGCATGCCCCAGGGTCAAGGCCTCTTCCAGTTGGCCCTCGCTAATCAAGTACTCGAAGCGGACGCGGCGCTCGAGCTGCTGCGCCTGCAGCCGGCGAGCACGCTCACGCACGGTGTCGGAAAAGGCCGCCCTGTGCAACGCAGCCACCTGCGTTGCGCCCAACCAGGCACGATCGCGCGAGAGCAGCTCAACGAACGTGCCGCACAGATGGGGGCTGCTCGGCTCGGTCGCCACCGCTTCCAGGATAGCCGGGATCTGGGGCGCGCAGGCGCCAACGGGAAGGTCTAAAGCCAGTTCCAGCGCATGCTCGAGCTCGTAGTCTTCCCGGCAATGGCGGATCCAGCCCAAGACCAACACCGCCCATCCGTCGAGGTGCTGAAGCTGCCTGAGGAAGTAACGGTGTCCGCTACGCAAGAGTACCGATGGTTCCAGTTCTGCCACCAAGGTCAACAGTACCTGGCCCTGCGCCTCGGGCAAAGGGCCTTCGTCTCCTCGCGTCCTTACCTTTGCCTCCATGCACTCGAGCAGGAACTCGGAATCACTACCCTGTCGATATGCGACGATGAGATTATCCAGGGCAGCGGCCACCAAACGGTTGAAGTGGGCCGGAAGCCGAAGTCGCCCCAGTGCTTGCACCGCAGCCTTGTGCACGATGACGTAAGGATCGAAGAGCATCAGTACGAGGCTATCGGCGACCAAGTCGGGGAGATCGGCGAATCGCCGGCTGCCTATTTCCTTAAGCGCGTCGGCGGCTGCAGCGCGGCCTGTGACCGAGGCGCCAACCATCGCACTGTACAGGTAGGGCAACATGGTCTTCAGCCCGGTGCTGGTCGCGAGAACTGGCGCGATCTCCCGCACGATTGCCGCCTCGAATGTATCGCCAAGCACGCCGCGCTGACTAAGAAAGGCCTCGAAGCGTGACAGCCCCTCGGAATCAGCCAGCGCGCCTTGGATGGCCAGCTCAAGCAATGCCGCACGCAAATGCCACAGATTCGAGCGGCGATTGGCTTTCTCCATTTCCGCCAACGGATGGGAAAGCGTGCGGATGCTGGGCTCTGGCTCTGGCGCCTCCAGCTTCGAATTGAGCACCGCGGCGGTGCCCAGCAGCACGTCCATCGCAGCCTTCGCGGCCGGTGCGAGCGCGGCCCCCGGATGCCGAAACGAAGCCAGGACCTGCTGATTGACCTCGCTGTTGTCTGAGGTCGCCGACAGCGCCGACAGCCGTCGAATCGCCACGACTAATGCTTGGGTATGGGCCGGCTCCATGACGAGCGAGCTGTCACGAGTGCGGCGAGCGAGGCGCAGCACGTGCTCGTAGACTCCCGCCACCCGGCCTTCCCCTTCGTTCGAGGCACTCTCGAACTGGCGCATTAACTCTTCATCGGCTAAGTCGGGAACGGCCATGAAAGCACTGGCTAAAGTCACTTGGAGGTCATGGGCGATGCTCCGCAACTCAGAATCGCGCTCAATCTCGACCAGGAAGTCCAGCCGAGACAGGTGCGCCGCCAGCGGACGTATGAAGGGGCGGACCCAACGCTCACTTCGTGTAATCAACAGACCCATGGCACGGGCCGTTACGCCCACGCGAAGTTGATCGCGGTGCGCAAGCAAGGCAAGCAGGCCTTGCTCGACGGGCTCGGGAAAGCGATCCGCAAGTTGAATCAGCGGACTCGGATCACCGTCGTCGCGGTGCGGATGGCCGAACTCCGGGCGGGGTGGCGTCGCGACGTACGCCAGGCCGATGACCGCCCCGGGGACGTCTGCTGCATCGATGTGGTCCAGCCGCTGCATGATCATCGCAGCGGCGAGGTCGAGTGCATAGCCCTCACGCAGGCATTTCATCGCACAGCGGATCAATCGAGGCTGGTCGGGGGTGTCAGCCAGAAGGGTCAGTCCCGGCACATCCAACCAGTGGTCGTCGCCTTCCAGTACCGAGAAAAGATACTCGGTAAGAGCTGGCACGAGCATTTCCGGCGCCAGTCGGGCGCTTTCGATCACACGGGTCGCCGCTTGTTCGTCGCGATCGGCATCTAGCCGGTCAAGGTCGTCCATGAAGGTTTTGGAAAGGACCGGCAAAATCTTCCGCAGCTCAGCGCGGACGGTTGCGCGAGCTTGCAGGGCCGCCTGCTTGACGCGTTGCGCATTCTGCGCACGCGTCTCTGCGTCCTTGCGATCGGCATCACGTTGCGCCACCAGCATGGCGAGGTTGGGCAAAGCGACCGGCACGCGATGCGAGCAACCCGCGCAATGGATGTCATGGAAACGCACCGCGGACTCTTCCAGTAGCCACGTCGCCATGACTGAAGCCGGGGCGAAATCGCACACCATGGAGTGGTGTCCAATGGGTAGGCCGGTTTCCATCTCGATCAGGCCCGTGCCGCCGAACTTCTCCACGCGGGCGTGACGGCACCAGTTATGGATCAGGCGTTTGGCGTCCTGATTACGCTCGCCATCCCGAATCGTGCGTTCGATATCCAGATCCATACTCATCCACTCGCGCCTCTCACGATTGGTTGTCTCCCCGGCAGAACACACCGTCCGCATGCGGGCCCTCTAGGGGCCGGATGGCTTTCTGTGGCGGAGTGGCCAATGCGATATTGGCACACTCCGCCACGTCCTAGGCTTTGGCTTCACTGATGCGCGCGAATGATCTCCATGATTCTCTGGTATCGCCCATCGTGGTCAGCTTCCGGCCATGCGATTACGATCTCATCCATACAAGAAACTAGCTTGTTAACGGGCCAGAAGTCGTTCCTGATAAGAACATGCAACAGTGTCAGCGCGTCCTTGGGATGCTTTCTGCATAGGCCGGACTCGTGCAATCTGTGGACGATAGAACCTGGGTGATCGAATGGTTGCAGCCATTCCTTCACTGTTGCCAGTGCTCGCGGGAATGCGTCGCCCGCAGCCACCACTAGCCGCGCAAGCTCCTCGGAAATTCCGGGGGTCGCGCGATTTCGGGCCTTAGGCCAGATCTCGCGCCAATATGGCTCTATCCGATTTTCCCAGTACTCGCTACGCCTCTCCCCCGACCCCTCAAGGGCCCGCGCAAGTGCCTGCGCACACTCCCTGAGTCCTTGTGCAGAGAGGCTATCGGTGGCAGCTGCTAGCTCACTGGCAGTAAACGTATCGGCTCGGTCAAGAGCGACGTAAGTCAAGAAGGTCGCGTACTGGCTGTCCAGTTCGTCAAGATCGGCATAGTGGCTTGCTGTCTCTAGGAAGTCCGCTCTAAAGGCTGTGAGCAGTGGACGATACAAACGGGGTGACCACAAAAAACCTTCCCATGCCGCCCGAGCTTGGGTGTGCGATGTCTGCCACCGGAACAGTGGCAGGACACTATGTTCGGTCCACTCGCGATCTACCCGAAACAGTGCAATGACGTGAGTGGCAAGCAATACGCGCGCGTGACGAAACTGATGGACTCTCGTATCGCATAGGCCCGTGAAGATCGCCTTCAGCTCTTCGGGCAATCCCTGCCCATCCCGGGGCTGCTGGCTCAGCCAATAGTTAAGCAAGGCCTGAGTGATATGGCCTATCGGATGATTGATCGCATGCTGAGTTGGCTGGGCATCGCCCTCATTATCGTCGTGATCCAGGGCAAGAACACGGCGGCACAGCGACAAGAAAAGCTCTTCATGCCGATCCAGCGACTTCGCAGGCGCCTCCATCCACCAAGACACGCTGTGCGCCATCTCTCTCAGCGTTTCATCACTGGCTCGAGTAAGGACCGGCGGCACTAGCCGCCACGATCGCCGCAGGTGCGTCTGATCGCTCCAGACCTGCAGCGCCTCATTCCAGCGCTCGCTTGGCCAGTGGCCTGCCTGCGCGAGATCCTTCAAGGCCCTAAACGCAACACGGAACTTGTCACGACACAGTACTCGCCAATCATCCTCATAGAAGAAGTCGTCGACTTTCGGCTTCAATAGCCATTCCATCAGATTTGCATGCTCCAGCGGAGCGCGCTCCAGCTGCCGCTGACCCTCAAAGTCTGGGTCGCCGCTTCCGCTCATCCAGTGCGAAAACTCATCGCGCTCATTTTCAGCAAGTTCCCAGCGTGGGTAAGCGACAGAAAGCTCCTCTAGCTTCGCCTGCGCCAGCTCCCCGAGCGGCTCACCCGTTGAGGCAAGCTTGGCAAGTCGCAACCACGCGGCGCGGTCTGCCCTGGGTCGCCAGTGCTCATCAGCTACCGCTATGGAACGACGGGGGCCGGCCAGAATGGCCGCCTCCAAGCGGTCCCGCATGCTTGACGAAAGCTCATTTCCTCTCAGGACCAGCAGACGCATGACCTCACGTTGAGAATCTACCGACCACAGCCACCATGCTTCTTCGGACACCAGCCAGTCCGCCCACTCCCCACCCGACGCGATGCCTTCCTTTGACGCTGCAAACAGGGCCAGTCGCTTGAACGTCGAGTACGGCTCCCGCCACCAGTCCTGCGCAATGCTCCGCGCCATCTCCGGATCCTCTTCCAGTGTCGCGAGCCAGCTATCACGACATAGCTCAATGAGAGACACCCAGTCGTGAAAGCCTCGGTTCTGCCAATGCGGGCTGATAGACGGCAAATCCCAATGCGAGCGGTCACTTCGCTCGTCGGCCTCTCCAAGTTCACCTAGCAGATCCAGTGCATCACGTAGAAGTTGCTGAGCATGCTTTAGGAATAGTGGTAGCGCGCCTCGCCATAGTTCTGACTGTTGGAGTTCTGCCAATGCCGTACCAACATTATCGGAGGCCAGAACCAGCTCGAACTCGACAACCTGTTTGAGTCGCGTTGGTTCGACAGCGTCCCCGGCCTGTTCGTCAAGGTGGTATGGCTCGCGGATCCGCACTTGCGGCTCCAGCAGTTTTCGCAACTCGATGCGTGATGTTGGAGTAAGACCGTTCCGCCGGAGCGCACTCTTCCAACTGTAGATGTCTGAGCTAGTGGCAGGCGACCTAACGCGTCCTGCGAGAAGGAGTCGCCACAGGGTTCGCATCGGCGCAGTCGGAATGCTGTTCGGGGCACTGTCTCGCATGCGCTGGAGCGCAACCGTGTCTCCGGCTGTTTGAAGCTTGTCAATTTCCTCAAGCTTGTTCTCGACTAGCCAAGAGAAGTCGTCATGCAGTCGTCCTCCGCGCTCTACGAGCCAAAGAACCAAGGCGGGATCGTTTAGGTGGCGGCACAGCCAACGTCCCAACTGATGCATCACCTGATCCCATCTGCCCGATAAACTGCCGTAGCGAGCAATCAGCATCCAAGGGGCGTGTGTGTACGGGGCAGGGCGCCGAGTTAGGCTGAACTTCAGTTTATCGTCTGACTCTGAAGCAGCCGGAATACCGAATCGAATCAGGTCGTTATGCGCGTATCGCTCGTGACACAGCGGTGTCAGCCATTCCAGCGATGGGACAGGATCAAAATCTGCAAATCTCTTTGCGGGCATACCCGACTTGTGAGACAAGGCCCACAGCATGCGACCAACGAAGTCATCCTGCTGGGTGCTCGCCAAAGGCATAGAGGACGCATAGTCAACGATGATGCGCTCCTTTCCTTGGACTCCGTCTCGATAGGTTTTAGACCACTCATTCAGTGTCTCATGAAGGGCAGAGTGATCCAGGCCGGTTACCGAGGTCTCGTAAAGAATCGGCGTCACGCCTTTCGCTGACCAATTAACTTTCGCAGACGATTCTTCTCCTGGCTTGAAATCACCGAACGCATATGCATCTGGCGTGTACTCGCCAAGCATCCGATCTGCGGCCAGGGCGTCCATCATGTATCGGAGTACGGGATCGCCTATGCTGTATCCGACAAAGCAGACCACATAGTTGCGAAACAACTCGCTTACGAAGCGAGCGGCCCAGCGTTCCGTCAGGTACGCAAGACCAAAATCGCCGCTGGAAAGAACAAGGCGCTGCAGAGCGCCATCATCGGGCGAGTCCGGAAGAAGACCGTGCAGATATACAATCCCATTCCATCGACTGTTCTTCGGTATCGGAAGTAGAGGGGCGGGAAAGCTGGGTATTCCCAACTTCTCGCGCTTGATGACCCTCTGAAATATGCGGTCAAAATTGGTGGTGACAAGCCTTACCGCGCCGTCACGGCCGGTAGCTAGGCGAAGCAATGCCGAATGTGTCTGGACTGCACCCTTTTTCTTGTAGTTGGGCTTGAGCGATCCAGGTAACTTTGATCGAACGGCGGCGCGCTGGCCTGGGAAACGACGTTCTAGTAGGTCCAACGTGGCATCGTACTGGGCATTCTTGTAGGCTTGATCTTCACTTGGCGTGCGTGTAGTTCCAAGCGCGTCGTAGACCTTGTCGATCAGCCCACCAAAGCCCGGCAGCCCGGCTGGATAGGATATGCCAGCGCCGCAGAAAAACACCACGCGACCATCTTCGTGGGCCTGGAGCAGCTGCTCCGGAACATCAGGTCCGTTCTTGACGAATTGCATGACTTGCGCCTCTCCTTGTCGCTAACCGCAGATTATCTTCCTAGGCGGTAATCTGCGCCTTGTCGTTGATGCGCGCTTGCTTGGTTCGCGGAATCCACTCGTCAAACAGCAGATCGAGCTGCTTCTTGGGTCTGACGCGCATCGGTTAACAAGTCTACTTCAGCAAGTGCGCCATCGGTTTGCCTTGGGTGCTCCCACCTTGAATTATTCGATCACACAACGCTAATGCTCGATGCCCGGTCATCGCCATCAGCGCCGGGCGGAGGGCAGGGACGACGTAACCCTTCCATATCCGCCAGAGATTGGTTGATTCGCGAATTCTCGCCGCATCGAGCCAGGCAGCCAGCGCCCGGGCGCTGCGCGCCAGGATCGGAATGTCCAGCGTCGAATCCACATTAGGCCCCGCGTGTAGATGTGGGCGTCCTTGCCGGCGTTCCGCAGGTCGCGCATATCCGCGGCAACGACTTCGCTGCACCGGTGTACGCCACTGCCAAAGGCCAAGCAGAGCAGAGCAGAGCAGACTACGGTCACGCAGGCTTTCAAGACTGTTGTCGCAGGTGATCAACACAGCCTCCAATTCGGCCCGGGGGATGGCGGTCTTCTTGGCGCCCCAGCTTGACTTGCCTTCCTCGCCGCAATAGCCCGCCTAGACGATTTCGCATAATGTATATTATGTTCTAGCGAACTCCACCCCAGCCAGGATCTACAACCTCCTGATCCCCTCCACATAGATGATGCTCTGCGAGCACCCCAACCCCTCGACCTTCCGGTCCTTGATGTCGAACCACATCATCCCTTCGATGAGGCCCTGTGGCCGGTACATCAGCGGACCGCTGACACCGACGCGCTTTCCGTCCCAGCGTCGCGGCTGCTTCAACACGTCCCCAGGCAACGCCAGATCAAAGCAGCGTCCGTCATCCAGCCGGATGGATCCCAGTGTTCGGCCACCCGGGATGATCTCCATGACGCCGGCTGCCTCGATCTGATCTTCAGCCGACGACTCCTGGGCGCGCCCGGGCACACCCCAGCCATTCGCAAGCACCAGCACACACACCGCCACGCACCAACGGATTGGAACAGACATGCTGCCTCCTCGTGAGCCTTCCAGTCGCTCGACCGTGATGCGTCACGTTAATAGGCGAAAATCTCTTGAAATCTGAGCGCCCAACCAGAGCCTTGGCCCTCAGAATTCAACGCCCACGCCGCATCGCCAACGCCAGCGCGCTTGGCGATGATCGCAAAATCCGTACAGGTCCGTTTGCCACTGTGCCAGGCATCGCCCAGCACGCTGCCGGCCCGGGAATCGCAGCCGATGCGTATTTGCTTGAATGGCCAGGCGGGAAAACACACGCCCTGCGCCATCAGGTTCGCCGCGCACCACGTGGATGCGCGACGGTGCCGAAGCACTATCCGGCGCGACAGGCGGGCTGCCGCGCCAGAGGACCAACTCAGGCGGCGTCGCGCTCGGCCTGGCGGCGGGTCAGATCGTTGAAGCGACCCAGCGACATCAGGTGCTGGTGGATCAGCGCCAGCCAGCCGCTGCGGTGCCACTCAACCACCGTGGCTTCCGGCAGTGCGACGAACTTCTCCACGTCCACCACGAAGAAGCCGTTGAGGTTGAACTCACGGCCATCGGGCAGGCGGATGGTGGCGTTGCGCTCGACCAGCAGGTCGGCGTCCAGCAGCGCCTTGGAGAAGCTCTGGGTCTGCGCGTGCTCGCGGGTGTACTGGCCGCAGAAATCCAGGGCCTGCTGGACGATGTCGGCAGCCTTGCCGTCCACGAACAGCGGCTGGCCTTCATCGCCACCACGCGCAATGCGCGGGCTGTCTTCGTCGATGCCCAGCAGGAAATCGTTGCCCTCGCCCGTATCGATGAAGATGAAGGGGTGGCGGCGCAGGTAGGCCGGGATGTAGGTGTCGTCCGCCCACAGGCCATCGGTGATAAACAGGTTGTCGGTGGTCACGCCCACGGCTGCCATCGGCACGGCGGTCGGGCCAGCGAACAGAATCGGGAAATGGTGCAGTGCCAGCGAGAACTCGCCGAGCACCAGCGGGATCGAGTTGCTGCTGGCAGCGAACTCAAGCTTGCCCGGCAGGATGCGCACGTCAGCGTGCCGGTCGGCCTGCAGCGGCACCGGACGGGTGTAGAACAGGGGTGCGCCGCTCGGTGCAGCTTCGGTGGTGGTGTCGCTGGTGGTGGTCATCGTCAAAGCCATGTCGAACATGCACGCCTGCCATCCCGGGCGCGCCAGCGGGAACAACCTGAACCCCGCATTATCAACAAGCCGGGTGACAAGAGCCACCCCGACGAAGATTTATTTCAGCTGCAGCGGATAGCGCTGCCACAGTACATGGACCAGGAAGCCGGCCAGTTCAGTGTCGCGGGCGCTGACCGCCGCGCGGATCTTGTCCAGCAGCACCATGTCGCTGCACGAGCGGACATCGGCGTGGTTGGCCTGCCCTGCCCTGCGCGCACGGTAGCGCGCAGCCCGCTGCGCATCGCTCATCGCGTACCCGAACTTGGGCGGCCGACCGCGCTTGCGCGGCAGGGTCAGCTCCAGGGTTCCGGGGTCATTGTCATCACGCATGGCGGGTGCGGTCGGCGGCAAATCAACTGGGGGTGCGCAATTTATCGTGAGGCATCACTTTAATCCAGCTTTTTCTGCAGTTTTGTTGCAGTGCGGCGCGAGCCGACGCGCGTAATGACGGACACATGCGATCCACGCATGGCGTGGATCTACCACCCCATTGTAGATCCATGCCATGCATGGATACGCATCGCACCTGCAGATACCAGTAGATCCACGCCATGCGTGGATGCGCGCGGCACTTCCAAACAAAAAAAGGGAGCCCGCGAACGGGCTCCCTGCTCCACTCATCATGCAGCGCGCACGGGCTCGTAGCCGTGCAGGTGTGCTTCGCTGCTGGCGCGGCCCTGGCTGAGCGAGCGCAGCGAGGTGGTGTACCCCACCAGATTGGCCAGCGGCGCAAAACCACTGACTTCGGCGCGACCGTCCTGGTCGTCGATGCGTGCGATGCGGCCATGGCGACGGTTGAGGTCACCCACCACATCACCCACCGAGGCCGACGGCGAATGCACCGTCACTGCCATCACCGGCTCCAGCAGCTGCGTACCACCCGCCGCCAGCGCCGCCTTGATCGCCTCACCACCGGCGCGGTGGAAAGCCATTTCCGAGGAATCCTTGGCGTGGGTTTCCCCATCCACCAAGCTCACCTCGATGCCCACCACCGGATGTCCCTGCGGGCCGGTCGTCAGCGCCGCACGCACACCCTTTTCCACCGCAGCGATGAAGCTGCGCGGCACCACGCCGCCGACGATGCGGTCGTTGAACACGACCTGGTCGTCCTCGCGCGGCACCACGTCCAGCACCACATGGGCAAACTGGCCCTGGCCGCCGTTCTGCTTGGACACCCGGCCAACCGCACCGGACACCGCGCGCAACGGCGTTTCCTGGTAGGCCACGCGCGGCGCGCCAACGCCGACGTCGACCTTCCACTCGCTGCGCAGGCGTTCGACCATCACTTCCAGGTGCAGCTCGCCCATGCCCCAGACCAGGGTTTCACCACTGTCGCGCTCGGTTTCCACCTTGAACGACGGGTCTTCCTGGGCCAGGCTGGCCAGGCCCTGCGCCATGCGGATCAGGTCGGCCGCGCGTGCCGGCTCCAGCCGCCAGGCCAGCACCGGCGCCTGCGACTGGATGCTTTCCAGGCGCAACGGCTGCCCTCGCCCGCTCAGCGTTTCACCGCTGACGGCATCCTTCCAGCCCAGCACCGCGACGATGTCACCGGCCACGGCCTGTTCGATGTCGTGGGTCTGGTCGGCCTGCACGCGCACCAGGCGGCTGACGCGGCGCCCTTGCGGGTGCTGCGAGCTGGCAATGGCATCACCTACCTTCAAGGTGCCCGAGTACAACCGCACGAAGCTCAGCGCACCGTGCTGCTGGTGGGTGATCTTGAACAGCAGGCCCGCCAGCGGACCTTCCGGATCCGGCGGCAGCGTCACCTCGCCCTGTTCCGCTTCGGCAGTGACGGCCGGGCGGTCCAGCGGCGACGGCAGGTAATCGACCACTGCGTCCAGCAGCGTTTCGATGCCCTTGTCCTTGAACGCTGCGCCCGCCAGCACCGGCACGCCGGCGCCCGCCAGCGTGGCCCGACGGATGGCCGCGCGCAGCATCGTCGCATCGATCACGGCGCCTTCCAGCCACGCCGTGGCCAGCACGTCGTCATGGTCGGCCACCGCCTCGATGAGCGCCTGCCGCTGTGCCTGCCATTGCCCGCGCTCGTCCTCACCCCAGGGGGTGATGGACGCCGCAGCGCCGTCCTGCCAACGCAGCACGCGTTCGTCGACCAGATCGACCCAGCCATGGAAATCGCTTTCGCTGCCCAGCGGCACACCCAACGCCCATGGTCGCGCCTGCAGCTTGTCCTGCAGCTGCTCCAGCACGCGCTCGAACGACGCGCCGACGCGGTCCATCTTGTTGACGAAGGCGATAAGCGGCACGCGATGCCGCCGCGCCTGGCGCCACACGGTTTCCGACTGCGGCTGCACGCCATCCACGGCCGAGAACACGGCCACGGCGCCGTCGAGCACGCGCAGCGAACGCTCGACTTCAATGGCGAAGTCGATGTGGCCAGGGGTGTCGATCAGGGTCAGCCGATGCGGCGGCAGGTCGCGCGGCGCCCACTGCGCCTGCACGGCCGCAGCGCCGATGGTGATGCCACGTTCGCGCTCGATCGCCGAGAAATCGGTGGTCGCGTTGCCGTCATGTACTTCGCCGACGCGATGGATCTCGCCGCTTTTCCACAACAGGCGTTCGGTCAGCGTGGTTTTGCCGGCGTCGATGTGGGCAATGATGCCAAGGTTGCGACGGCGGGAAAGGACTTGGGTGTTCATGAGAAAGGTTCCTGCAAAGCCAACTTCAGGGGCCGCGCCCCCCGGTTGGCGACAGGGGGCGCGGCTAGCGTTCGGTCTCGGCGATCTGGTGCATGGCACGTTCTCCTTGGTGTATCTGGTGAAAACAATGGGATGGGTAGAGTCGACCGTTGGTCGACTACTGGAACAACCAGTCGACCAACGGTCGACTCTACAAAACCGGAAACGAAAAGAGCGCCCCGAAGGGCGCTCTGTGGATGGTCCATCGATGGCCGTATCAACGACCCCGTGGCACTCCAGGCAGACACGCCCGTTCCGCGCTAGCGCGGGTCAGGGTGAAAAACTTCAGGAGCGGCATCCGGTTCATGGGGCGCATTCTAGACCTGTCATTCTGGCGCGCAAGTGAATATTGCGCGCACAGATGGAACGATGAGGCTTGCCGAGGCTGTCACTCGCAGCCGTTGATCCGCCGCGCTTCACCCACCGTCGCAGCGTGATCGCCGGTCACCGACACCCAATCCTTCAGCGAGTAATCGGCATCCACCTCGCCACGCTTGGGCGTGTCATGGATCGTGATTTCCGTCCAGCTGCCCACCGCACCCAGCTCGGCCAGGCGCGCTGCCTGGTCATCATCGGTGCTGAAGCTGTCGCCCGGCTTGGACGGCTTGGCGTTGTTCACCGTTGCGGTCTTCAGCGCCCGCACGCGCAGTGCGCCATTGGGCATGCGCTGGCTGATCACAGCGTAGCGTTCAATGCCGTAGGCCCAGCTGCGTTCGGCCTGGCGGCGCACTTCGCTGCCATCATCGGCCACTTCAATCGAGCCATCCACCAGCCCACCAACCGCGGCAATGCCGCCGTAGCCGGCCATCATGGCCTGGTAGCCGACCATCTGCCGCTTCTCCAGCGGCAGCTCGCTGGCTGCAGGCTTCATGCCCGGCAGCTTGAGGTACGCCGACTTCTTGCAGAGCAGCAGCACGTGCTGGTCCGCCCAGGCCATCATCATCGCGCCACCTGCGTAGTAGTGCGTGGTGAACAGGTCAGCGGCGGCACCCGGGCCTTTTGCATGGCGCGTTTCGATCGACGTGGCCTGGTCGACCGCCTTTTCGATCGACACCGTACGGGTGGTTGCAGCGTGGGCGGAACACGCCGCTGCAACCATGGAAACCAGCAGTGCGGTGCGCGGGAAGTGATGCTTCATGGGGGTCATTCCGTTGAAAAAACGAACCGCCAATGATACGTCGCCGTGCAATGCGACGCTTTACTGCATCAGGTCACCACCACCAGTGGCACGCCGCGACGCGGGTGTTCAAGCACCACGACATCCTGCTGGTACACGCGCTGCAGGTTTTCCTCCGTCAGCACCTGCAGCGGCGTGCCATCGGCCGCCACCCTGCCCTGCTCCAGCAGCACGATGCGATCGGCATAGCCAGCCGCCAGATTGAGGTCGTGCAGCACGACGATCACGCACGCGCCCGCTTCGGCGCACGCGCGCACGCTGCGCAACGTGCGCTCCTGGTGGCGCAGATCGAGCGCGGCCGTCGGCTCATCCAGCAGCAGCAACGGCGTGTCCTGCGCCAGCACGCGCGCGAACGTGGTGCGCGCCGATTCGCCACCGGACAGCTGCTGCACCTCGCGCAGGCGCAGCGCCTGCAACTCGGCCGCGTCAATGGCCGCCTCCACCCGCGCATCGTCCGCTGCGGGGTCCGGTGGATGCGGCAGGCGCCCCATTGCCACCACTTCTTCAACGCTGAAGGCGAAGCGCACGCCGTGCTCCTGCGGCATCACCGCGCGCTCGCGCGCCAAAGGACCGGCCTTGTAGCTGCGCAAGGGTGCGCCGTGCAGCTGCACCTCGCCCACGTCCGGGCGCAGGTCGCCCGCGGCCACGGCCAGCAGGGTCGACTTGCCGGCGCCATTGGGGCCGACCAGCGCCGTCACCGTACCCGGCGCGAACGCCAGGGTGATGCCGTGCAGGATCTCGCGCTGCTGGCGGCGCACCACCACATCGCGCAACTGCAGGAAATCGCTCATGGCGTGTCCTTGCGGCGCTGCTGCAGCACAAGCCACAGGAAGAACGGTGCGCCCAGCGCGGCCGAGAACAGCCCCAGCGGAATCTCCGCCGGCGGATCCAGCGTACGCGCGGCAGTATCGGCGATGACGATCAGCAAGGCGCCCAACACGCCCGACACCGGCAGCAGCCAGCGATGGCCGGGGCCGACCAGCAGGCGCGCCACGTGCGGCACCACCAGGCCCACGAAGCTGATCGAGCCGGCGAAGGCCACCGCCGCACCCACCAGCAGCGCGCTGAACGCCACCAGCCTGCGCCGCGTGGCCGCAACATCCAGACCCAGGTGCTGGGCCTGGCGCTCGCCCAGCGCCAGCATGTCCAGCGGCGTCGCCAGCCGCAGCAGCGCGAAGACGCCAATGGCGAACAGCGGCAACACCGCCGCCACATCTGACCAGTTGGCCTGCGCCAGCGAGCCCATCTGCCAGAACACCAGCGATTGCAGCTCGCTCTCGCTGGCGATGTAGGTGAGGAAGCCGATCAGCGCCGAGCAGAACGCGGCCATCGCAATGCCCACCAGCAACAACGTCGCATTGCCGCTGCCCTTCCCCGGCCGCGCCAACGCATACGTCAGGCCGATGGCCAGTGCGCCACCGGCGAAAGCGGCCACCGGCACCAGCCAGCCCGCCGCGCCTGCCGCCCCCAGGACGATCGCCGCCACGGCGCCCAGCGCCGCGCCCTGGCTGACGCCGACGATGCCGGGGTCGGCCAGGGGATTGCCGAACAATCCCTGCAGGCTCGCACCGGCCATCGCCAACGCCGCCCCCACCATGGCCCCCAGCAGGGCGCGCGGAATGCGCAGCTGCCACACCACGGCGAGGTCGCGGCGGCTGACCGCCTGCGGATCGACCAGGCCCAGCTTCACCCCCAGGGCCTGCAGAACATCCAGAGGCGGCAGGCGCAGCGGCCCCATCGCGAACGACGCCAGCACCGCGCCCAACAGGGCCAGCAGTGCCACCAGCAGCATCACCCGCCCGCGACGACGGCGCCGATCAGCCGGACTCATGCCGGCGGAAGCGCCGCCAGGGCCTTGGCCAGGGCCAGCGCCCCGGCACCGGTGCCGACGCTGGTGTACTTCAACTGCACATCCGGCATCACCCAGACCCGGTTGGCTGCGCCGGCCGGGGTCTGCTTCAGGGTCGGATAGGCCTTCCACAGGCCCTCGGCGCCGCCAAACTGCTGCAGATCATGCTCGGTCACCAGGATCACCTCCGGTGCGGCGGCGATGACGCCCTCGTTGCTCAGCTGCGAGTAGTTCTTGACGCCTGCCTCGCTGCCGATGTTGACGCCGCCCGCCAGGGCAATCATCTCGGCCGAGGCGCTGTCTGCGCCCGCCACGGTCGGCGCGCCGCCACCGCCGGTGGCCGACACATGGATCACGCGCGGTGCGTGCGCCAGGCCCTTGCCCAGCGTCGCCGCCTCATCCAGCTGGCGCTGCACCTGGGTGGCCAAGGTCTGCCCGGCATCGGCCAGGCCGACGGCCGCGGCCACCTTGCGCACTTTGTCCGGCGCCGGCTGCAGGTCGTCGATGACCACGGCCGACTCGCCCACTTCGCGCAGCTTGCCGGCCAGCACGGTGTGGCGACGCAGGCTGTTGCCCAGGAACAGCGAGCCATGCAGGCTCACCACGCCCTCCACGCCGGTGGTGCGGTTGAACAGGAACTGGTGCGGCGCGGCCTGGCCGGCCTGCGTGGTGGTGTTGGTCGGCGCAGCGAACACCTGCTTGCCCAGGCCGAGCGCCTCCAGCACGGCAATCACATCGTCGCCGCCGGCGATGATGCGGCTGGTGTCCGTCACCTCGGCATCAGCCCCGTCGTCGGAACGCACCTTGGCCGGCAGCACCGGCACCTGGCCGGTCAGTGCCGGCAGGTCGCTACCCGCCACGCGCTGCCAGCCGGCAGGCAGCTCGGCGGCCGTGGCCTGGGCTTCGGTGGCGGCCGGTGCGGCATCGGTCGCTGCAGGTGGCGCGGACGTGCCGCCACAGGCGGCGAGCGCCAACGAAACGGCCAACGGAAGCGCGCACAGGCGCAGGCGGGAAGCGATGGTCATGCGGAATCTCCTTGCTGGCCGGGCGAAGGCACTGCCCTCGCCCGGCACGTGGGTTACGGCTGGCGCGGGGTGATGCGGGTGATGCGGTCGCCCTTGGCGTCGTCGGCGCCGCGCGACTTGTTCACCGCGAACACGCTGCCCTTGCCATCGGCGCGCACATGGTTGGGGAAGGTGCCACCATCGAGGTTGCCGACCACCTTGCCAGCGCGATCAACGACAGTGACGGTGCCAGCACCGCGGTTGGTGACATAGGCCAGGCCGCTCTTGTCATCGAAGGCGACGTTCAGCGCACCGGCACCCACCGGCACATCGTGCACGACCTTGCCGCTGGCCACATCGACAATCAGCAGGTTGTCGGTGCCCTGCGAGGCGACGTACAAACGGTTCTGCTGCGCATCGAAGGCCACGCCCGACGCACTGATCGAGTTGCCCAGGTCGATGATCTTGTCGACTTCGCCGCTGGCCACGTCGATCACCGCGGCTTCGGGGGTGCCGATGCTGACGGTGAACAGCTTGCCGGCCTTTTCGTCCAGCACCAGGCTCATCGGGGTGAACTTGCCCTCGTCCACGCCCGATTCCAGGGTGATCGACGGCAGCTCCTTCAGCGTCCTGGCATCGAACACAGACAGGTGGTCTTCGCCGGTGGCCGAGGCAAACACCTTGCCATGGGTGCCATCGACCACGACGTCGCGCGCGTGCGGCACGGTATCGACCGGGAACTGGTGGACCAGCGACAGATCCTTCTGGCGGTACACCGCGATCGAGTTCTGGCGGGTGTTGGTGACCCAGACGTTGCCGTTGGTGTCATCCACGCCCACGCCATAGACCGCGTAGACCGCGCCGTTGGTGGTGCCGGCCACCTGGGCCGGGGTGATCGCCTTGGTCACCTTCAGCGTCTTCGGGTCCAGCTTCAGCAACTGCGACTGGGTGACCGGCGGACGGCCGACGGCCGAGGTGACGAACACGGCATTGCTGGCCGCGCTGTAGGCCGACTGGTACAGGCCCGGCACCAGCTTGTTGGACTGGGTGGCAAACTGCTGCTGGCCCGACAGCGGCAGCTGCGGCGAGACGCGCAGCTTCAGCACCGTGGCGGCCGACGGCTGGCTGGCACGCACCACCACCGGATGGGTGCCCGGGACGGCGTCGGCCGGGATGGCAAGCTGGGTCTTGAAGTTGCCATCGGCATCGACCACCAGCGGCTGCGCGTTGAGCACGCTGTCACCGCGCACCAGGCTGACCTGCTGGCCCGGCACGAAGCCGCGGCCGATGACCTCGGCGGTGCTGCCCGGCACGACATTCTCGCCGCGCGAGATCACCGTGCCGTTGAAGGTGGCGCTGGCGGGCTGATCGAACACCGGCTGGGCGGTGGCGGTGACCGCCAGCAGCAGGCCAGCGGCCAGGGAGGTCAGGCGGAGGGACGGACGAAACGACATGGAAGGCTCCTTGCACACGTAGGCCGCGCCACGTGGCGCGGGATTCATCGGTTGCCTGGGCCGCTGCACATCGGCAGTCACGCCTGGGTAGTGGGGGTGCACGGCCAGGCCGTGCGGAAGATCACTCTGCAGCGTTGGCGGGCGCCGGTGCCTTGCCGTCATCCACGCTGCGGTCGGTCACGCCGTACAGCTCATGCAGGGCGGCGTGGAACGAGGCCGGCAGCATCGGGCCATGGCCGAGGCCGGGGAATTCGCGGTACTGCACGCTCAGGCCGGGCACCTTGGCCAGGCGCGAGGACAGCTGCATGGCCGCATCCGGGGTGGCGCCGCCGATGCGACGCAGGTGCGCAACCACGCGCGGGTTGGTCATGTCGCGCTTGCCGCGATCACCTACCCGTTCGGCACCGCCCAGCATCAGCCACACCTTGGCGGACTGGCCATGCACGTTCTGCACGAACTGCTGCTCCGGGTCGCCGAGGGCGGCACCCTGGCTCCACCACAGCGACGGGCTGGCCGACAGATAACGCTGGAACGCAGCCGGGCGCGTGTACAGCGCATTGAGCACGAACAGGCCACCCAGCGAGTGGCCCCACAGCGATTGCTGACGGGTGTCGATGTTGGCGCGACGCTCCACTTCCGGCTTGATGCGGCGCTCGATCAGGTCAAGGAACAGATCCGCACCGCCACCGACAGCCTGGGTCGTGCCACCCTCGTCATCGGCGCGGTCGATCCAGGCGGTGTAGTCGCGGGTGCGCGCCGGGGAGTCGATGCGCAGCTCGTTGTCGTAGCCGATCAGCACCAGCACCGGCGGTGCCTTGCTCGCGGCCAGCTCGGCCAGCAGCGGCTGGTCCAGCACCATGGCAACGGCGTTGCCATCCAGGGCATACAGCACCGGCGACGGCGTCTTCGAGGCCTTGGCCGGGATCGCCACGTTCACCCGCCAGCGGCGCTGCTGGTCAGGGCTGTTGATCACGAAACGTTCGAAGCGGTAGCTGGACGCAGGCTCGTCCAGCACGGTGCGGCCCATGAGCTGCTGCGGATTGCGCTGCTGCGCATGGGCGTAGGGAGCAACCATCAAGACCCCCATCATCAGGGCGGCCAGACAGCCGAAGGAACGTGCGGAAAACATCATGGGTGACGGATGCGGCGGACGCGGCCGCCTCTTCATCAAGGGACCGCAGTCTACCTTAAACGCGAATGATTATCACATCGATCAAACGTCACACTGTGTATCGCGCGCGCGAACCTGGGGCCGCGCGCCAGTGCTAGCGCCGGGCCATGCCCGGCGAATGCGGCGCGGCCGGGATTCAGCCGAATTCCGGCGGTACCGGGCCGTAGCGATTTTCCTCAGGCGTGCCCGGCAACAGCGCGAACACCAGGATGACCAGCCCACCACCGGGCACCAGGGCCAGCAGGTACAGCCAACCCGACTGGTTGCAGTCGTGCAGGCGGCGCACGGTCACGGCGATCAGCGGCAGCAGGGTGGCAAGCCACACCAGGCCCAGCAGGCCCATGAAACCCATGACGATCGCGGCCAGCGCGTCCTCATTGCCGCGCATGATGATGGCCAGCACGCCACCCAGCAGCGACACGGCCACGGCGACCAGCATCAGGAACAACTGGAACATCCAGTACTCGCGGCGATTGGCGCGGCCCTCGAACTGGGCATAGCGCTTCAACGGCAGAATCAACTGATCCACGGCATCGATCCTTGATGGAGAAACCGCGCAGTGTGCCAAATGCTGGCGGACGCGACAAATATCGCGCACGCGACACCCGATGCCGCCGGGCATGGCCCGGCGAACGCAACTCGACTGCCGGCATTCCGTAGAGTCGAGCTTGCTCGACTGCCGCACAGGAGCAGTCGAGCAAGCTCGACTCTACGGAAGCGGGGTCAACGACCCTTGGCGGCTCTTGCCGCTTCGCGCTCGGCGCGCAGCCGGTCCAGCTTTTCCTTCAGCTTGATCTCCAGCCCGCGCGGCACCGGGTTGTAGTACGCGCGCTCGCCCATCGCATCCGGGAAACCGGTCTGGTCCAGCGCAATGCCACCTTCGGCATCGTGGTCGTACTGGTACTCCGCCCCGTAGCCGAGCTCCTTCATCAGCTTGGTCGGCGCGTTGCGCAGGTGCAGCGGGACTTCTTCGGTACCGCTTTCGCGCACGTCGGCCTTGGCCTGGTTGAAGGCGGCATAGCCGGCGTTCGACTTGGCAGTGCTGGCCAGATAGAGCACCAGCTGGGCGAAGGCGAGTTCGCCCTCCGGGCTGCCCAGGCGCTCGTAGATGTCCCACGCTTCCAGCGCCATGCTCTGCGCGCGCGGGTCGGCCAGGCCGATATCCTCGATGGCCATGCGGGTCAACCGGCGCGCCAGGTAGGATGGATCGCAACCACCATCGAGCATGCGGGTCAGCCAATACAACGCGGCATCGGGGTTGGAACTGCGCACGGATTTGTGCAGCGCCGAGATCTGGTCATAGAACTGTTCGCCGCCCTTGTCGAAGCGACGGGTGCGGTCGGCCAGCACCTGGGTCAGGGTCTGCGGGGTGATACGCCCGCCCTCCCCGCCCGCCAGCTCGGCGGCGATCTCCAGCAGGGTCAGCGCACGGCGCACATCGCCATCGGCAGCGGTGGAGATCTCCAGCAGCAGCTCGGGGGCGACCTCGATGTGTTCTTCGCCGAGGCCGCGTTCGCGATCCCCCAGCGCACGCTCAAGCGCCTCCACGATATCGGTGGGCGAAACGCCTTCCAGCACGTGCACGCGGCAGCGCGACAGCAGCGCCGAGTTCAGCTCGAACGACGGATTTTCGGTGGTGGCACCAACGAACAGAATGGTGCCGCGCTCGATGTGCGGCAGGAACGCATCCTGCTGCGCCTTGTTGAAGCGGTGCACTTCGTCAACGAACAGCACGGTGCGCCGGCCTTCGGCGAAACGCTGCGCGGCCTCGGCCAGCACCTGCCGTACTTCGGGCAGGCCGGACAGCACGGCCGAGATGGCGCGGAACTCGGCGTCGGAATACTCGGCCAGCAGCAGCGCCAGCGTGGTCTTGCCGCAGCCCGGCGGCCCCCACAGGATCATCGAATGCACGCGACCCGATTCGACCGCACGGCGCAGTGCGCTTTCCGGCGCCAGCAGGCGCTTCTGCCCGACCATTTCGTCGAGGGTGCGCGGGCGCATGCGCTCGGCCAGCGGGCGCAGATGTTCCCGATCGACGCTCAGCAGATCGGGGCCGGGGAATGAAGTGGAACGATGTCTTGGCACGCGCGCATTGTACCGCGCTACCCAACGGTAGCGCCGGGCCCTGCCCGGCGAACCATGTCGGTAGTGCCGGCCGCTGGCCGACAGATCAAAAGCGTGCCAACCAACGGTTGGCACCCACCAGAGCGGTGGGCCCGGCGCATCGGTAGTGCCGGCCGCTGGCCGGCAGATCAAAAGCGTGCCAACCAACGGTTGGCACCCACCAGGTCGGCAACCTTGATCAATTACCGATGACGTCGGTGCCCTTCGGCGGGGTGAAGCTGAAGGTGCCGGCGGCGAAGCCCGGGTTGCGCTTCCAGCCGCTGAAGGTGATGACGGTGCGCTGGCCGACCGCGTCGGTGATTTCCATCTTGGCCAGGCCCTGCGCGTTGAAGCCCAGCGCGGCGTACTGGAAGCTGGCTTCGGTATCGCGCTTCGGCGACAGCGACAGCCACTGCAGGCCGTCACGCTTGGCGGCCTCTTCGCTCAGGTCGTACTGCTGTTCCAGCAGCGCCGGATTGATCAGCGCGGTCAACGGGCTGTTCTGCTCTTCCTTGCCCTGCTCGCGCACGGTGGCCTGCTCCAGGTCCGGCTCGTACATCCAGACCTTCTTGCCGTCAGCCACGATCAGCTGCTCATGCGGGCGCACGTATTCCCAGCGGAACAGGCGCGGCGCCGACAGGGCGACGCGGCCGCTGGTCGATTCCTTCACCTTGCCACGACTGTCGAAGACCTGCTGGCTGAACTGGCCATCCAGGCCCTTCAGGCCACTGGTAAAGGTCTTCAGGTCATCGCGGGCGCCGGCCCAGGCGCTGCCGGCAGCGGCGCAGGCCACGGCCAGGGTGGTGGTGGCGAGGAAACGACGGAAGCGGATGTTCATGCAGGAATCCTGTGGGCGCATGCGCCAGGAAAGTTGGGAGCCAGTGTGCCCGGATGAAGATGAATGGGCGATCAGGGCGACATTATGCCGCCCCGCGCGTGCATCGGCGATTCAGCTGCCGGACGCCGGCAATCTCCCGTACAGCACCTGCCCGCGGAACCCGCGGCGCACCTCGCGATACAGCGCACGGAAGGCCGGGTAATCCTGCGGCTGGCACAGCGCATCGGCACCCCGCACGGCGTTCTGTTGCAGGCGGTGATGGACGATCACCTCCTGACCTTGCCGCGTCCAATCCACCCGGTAGTCACCGGCAGCATTGCTGAAATGCTGGCTCTGCGGGATGGCGATGATCGGCACGCTGCCCGGGAACTGCAGGCGGTAGGTCTCTTCGCGTAGGCTGGCGTTGCAGTAGAACGGTGTTTCGTTGGCCGGGGCCGACGCCGTGGCGTACAGCCCGCGCACCGACTCGCCGCCCGGCGGGTCCGGCACGGCCATGCCGCCGGCCACGCTGAAGTCCACGTAGTCTTCGGCCTGGAACGCCATGCGGTAGCCGAACGGATGGGTCAGGTCGACCGGCACGCCCAGCAGCTGCAGCTGGCCGCGCCCATCGAAACCAGAGGCGGCCATGATCGACTCTTCGGCACGCGCCCGGTTCTGGGCATTGAGCTGGGCGAACTGCGCGCGCATGCCGATCTCGGCGTTGTCGCTCAGCTGCGGCACTGTCTCGCCGCGCAGGTTGCCCTGCGCATCAAAGGTGAAGCGCACGTCCATCGCCGTGGCATTGCGCTGCGGATCGTTGTCCGGCGTGCGCGCCAGGGTGGCATCACGGGTGCGCAGCACCGGCGCCCCCAGGTCGCCATCAGGCAGCTGGCCGAAGCGCGCCCAGGCACTGGTCGAATCCAGGTACAGATCGAACTCTGGCACATAGGTGATGGCGTGGTTGAACCGGCCCAGCACCGGAATCTTCGGCAGCGTCGGGCCACCTCCGGCACCGATCAGCACCGGCGAACTGGCGATGCCCTTGGCTGCCAGCAGCGCTTCGAGGATCACGACGTGGTCCTTGCAGTCGCCATAGTGGTTGTCGAGGATGCTCTGCGCGCTGTTCGGCTCCAGCCCGCCATTGCCCAGGTACACCGCCACGTAGCGGATGTTCTGCGCCACCCAGCGATAGAGCGCGTCGGCCTGCGCCTTGCGGTCGACCAGGCCGGCGGTCACTTCATCGGCCAGCGCCTGGATCTGCGGGGTCACCTGCGCGGCCTGGCCGGCCTTGACCTGGTAGGCGCGCCCGACCTGGGCCCAGTCACGGTACGTGCTGGCCATGATGTTCGGGCCGAACTCCCATACCGCCGCCGCCCAGTTCTGCGCCTGCATCGGTTCGCGGCGCTGGTAGCGCCAGCGCCACTGCGCCTGGCCGTTCTTCACCGTCGGGGTGTCTCTGCCCTGCACGCCCCGGCTGTCCACATGCATGGGCAGGCTGGCCGGCGCGCTCAGGGTCACTTCGGCATCGTCGTACTGGGTGAACACGTTGAAGGTTTCCCACAGGCCGAAGTAGCCGGGGAAATACGGGGTCTGCTGGGTGCGGCGCACCTGGTAGACCAGGCGCGTGCCCGGCGCCAGGTTCGGGAACACGATCACCCGCACCTTGCGGTCGGCATACATGGCCGCGGCTGCGCTGGAATAGCTTTCCTGGGTGTAGATGCGGTCGGCCGGCACGTCGCGGCGCTGGCCGTCGGCGGTCAACGTATAGGCGCTGACCACGTCCAGGGTCTCCATCTTCTCGCTGTAGCTCAGCCGCACCTGGCTGAACTGTTCCACCGCCGCCTTGGTCTTGAGCAGGATCTCGTAGGTTTCGGTCTGCACGTTGCCGGCATCGGGCCGCACCACGTAATCCGCACGGTAGCGGACAAAGCTGAAATTGTTGCTGGCCTCGGCATCACTGCCGACCGACGGCGGCGCGGGTGTCGGCGCCGCGGCCGACGCCCCGGCCAGGGCCGGGCTGGCGGCAAGCAGACAGGCCAGCGCCAGCGCGCAGGGAACGGGTCGGAACATGCGTCGGATCCTTGGACGTCGTAGGCGTGGCAGGGCTTACTTCGGCGGCGGCGGTGCCAGCACCGTGCGGTCGCCATTGTGTTCGGGGGCACTGACCACGCCGGCCGCTTCCATGGCCTCGATCAGTCGTGCCGCACGGTTGTAGCCGATCTTCAGGCGGCGCTGCACGCCGGAAATGGACGCGCGGCGGGTCTCGGTGACCACCCGCAGCGCCTCGTCGTACAGCGGATCGGACTCGTCGCCTGCAGCACTGGTTTCCGGCAGGCCGGTCGCACCGACCACCACGCCATCGCCCATCGTCTGCACTTCGTCCAGCACGCCATCGATGTAATCGGCCGGGCCCATCGCCTTGAGGTGCTCGACCACGCGGTGCACTTCATCGTCGGAAACGAAGGCGCCGTGCACGCGCTCGGGCATGGCCGTACCGGGCGGCAGGTACAGCATGTCGCCGTGGCCCAGCAGCGTTTCGGCGCCGGACTGGTCCAGGATGGTGCGCGAATCGATCTTCGAGCTGACCTGGAAGGCGATGCGGGTCGGGATGTTGGCCTTGATCAGGCCGGTGATCACGTCCACCGACGGGCGCTGGGTCGCCAGGATCAGGTGGATGCCGGCCGCACGCGCCTTCTGCGCGAGACGGGCGATCAGCTCTTCCACCTTCTTGCCGACGATCATCATCATGTCGGCGAATTCGTCGATGAAGATGACCACGAACGGCAGCGTCTCCAGCGGACGCGGGGCCTCGCCCAGTTCCGGGTTCGGCTTGAACAGCGGGTCCATCAGAGGCTGGCCGGCGTCCTGGGCGTCCTTCACCTTCTTGTTGAAGCCGGCCAGGTTGCGCACGCCCACCGCGCTCATCAGCTTGTAGCGGCGCTCCATCTCGGCCACGCACCAGCGCAGGCCGTTGGCGGCCTCCTTCATGTCGGTGACCACCGGCGCCAGCAGGTGCGGGATGCCCTGGTAGACGCTCAGCTCGAGCATCTTCGGGTCGATCATCAGCATGCGCAGGTCTTTCGGCGAGGCCTTGAACAGCAGGCTGAGCACCATGGCGTTGACCGCCACCGACTTGCCCGAACCGGTCGTACCCGCCACCAGCAAATGCGGCATACGTGCCAGGTCCGCCACGGTGGAGCGGCCGGCGATGTCCTTGCCCAGCGCCAGGGTCAGCACGCTGGCCGACTTGTCGTATTCCTTCGAACGCAGCAGTTCGGAGAGGTAGATCATCTCGCGGGTGACATTCGGGATTTCCAGGCCGATCACCGACTTGCCCGGAATGACGTCGACCACGCGCACCGACTTCACCGACAGGCCGCGGGCGATGTCCTTGTCCAGCGAACTGATCTGGCTGACCTTGATGCCCGGCGCGGGCTCGATCTCGAAGCGGGTGATGACCGGCCCGGGGTTGGCGCCGACCACCTGCGCGTCGATGCGGAAGTCCTTGAGCTTGAACTCGATCTGCCGCGACAGCGCGTCCAGGGTGTCCTTGTCGTAACCCACCGGCTGCGGCTTGGGATCATCCAGCAGCGCCAGCGGCGGCAGGTCCGAGCCGTCGCCATTGACGCCACGGAACATCGGGATCTGCGTGTCGCGCTTGGCCCGGTCGCTCTTCTCGATCACTGGCTCCGGGCGCGGCTCGATCTTCACCGGCTCACGCTTGGCGCGCACTTCGGCGTCGGCCTTGCGCACTTCCTGGCGCTCCTCACGCATGGCGCGGGTCTGCTGCCACTCGGTGGCCTGTTCCTTCTTGCGTTCCAGCAGCGGCGCCAGCGACATCACGCCACGGCCGATCTTCTCCATCACTGCGAACCACGACAGGCCAGTGGCCAGGGTGATCGAAGCCAGCAGCAGCACCAGCACGAACAGGTTGGCGCCCAGCGCGCCGAAGCCCACCGTGAGCGAATTGCCGACCAGTTTGCCGAGGATGCCGCCCGCACTGGAAACGTCGCCACTGAAAAGGCGCACATGCAGGAAGCCCGTACCGGCGATCAGGAAGCCGACCAGGCCGACCAGGCGCAGGGCCGGATCGAGATCGTTCTCGCCCTTGCTCTCGCGCTTCAGGCCGAACATGGCGATCCACGCCAGCGCGCCAAGCACCACCGGCAACAGGAACGCGATGTAGCCGAACAGCTGCAGCAGCACGTCGGCGATCCACGCGCCGGCACGGCCACCCATGTTGTGCACAGGCGCAACCACGCTGCCCGTGTGCGACCAGCCCGGGTCACTGGCTGAATAGGTGAAAAGGCTGGCCGCCAGGTACAGCAGCGCCGGCGCAATGGCGATCAGCCCCAGGTCGCGCCACAGGCGCTGACGACGGGGATTGTCGGTTGTGGCCGCTGCCGCCGAGCGACGCGACGCCTTTTTGTCGTCGGACTTGGAGCGTTCGGGCACCTGCTTCGCCACCTTAGACCATACCTTTGGAATGCGCTGTTAGTGTTTGATAATAAACGACACGGCGTCAGTTTTCAGTCACGGGTGACATCAAAAGTGCTGACAGGCGCCAAAACCACCCATGGGTGACGGCGTTCTGTTCATCGGCTTGAATCACCCCGCCCCAGCCGCCACTCTATGACCTGCCGAGGATGCTGCGCAAACATCGCCAGCGCCTTGTCCCATCTACCTTTTCGCGAGTTTACATGAGCACCAGCCTGCCCTCCCGCCACCAGCGCCTCGTCATCCTCGGTTCCGGCCCGGCCGGTTGGACCGCCGCCGTCTACGCCGCCCGCGCCAACCTGAAGCCGGTCGTCATCACCGGCCTTCAGCAGGGTGGCCAGCTGATGACCACCACCGAGGTGGACAACTGGCCGGGTGACGCCCATGGCCTGATGGGCCCGGATCTGATGGCGCGCATGCAGGCCCACGCCGAGCGCTTCGAGACCGAGGTCATCTTCGACCACATCCACACGGCCGACCTATCCCAGCGTCCGTTCAAGCTGATCGGCGACAGCCACGAGTACACCTGCGATGCCCTGATCATCTCCACCGGCGCGACGGCCAAGTACCTGGGCATCCCGACCGAAGAGACCTTCAAGGGCCGCGGCGTCTCGGCGTGCGCCACCTGCGACGGCTTCTTCTACCGTGACCAGGACGTGGTCGTGGTCGGCGGCGGCAACACTGCTGTCGAAGAAGCCCTGTACCTGTCCAACATCGCCCGCAAGGTCTACCTGGTCCACCGCCGCGACACCCTGAAGGCGGAAAAGATCATGCAGGACAAGCTGTTCGCCAAGGTGGCCGCCGGCAAGATCGAGACCGTCTGGCACCATCAGGTGGAAGAAGTGCTGGGCAACGACGCCGGCGTCACTGGCGTCCGCGTGAAGTCGACCCTCGACGGCAGCACCCGCGACATCGACGCCCACGGCTTCTTCGTGGCCATCGGCCACCACCCGAACACCCAGCTGTTCGACGGCCAGCTGGCCATGAACAACGGCTACCTGGAAATCCGCTCGGGTCTGGGCGGCAACGCCACCCAGACCTCGGTGGAAGGCGTGTTCGCCGCCGGCGACGTGGCCGACCAGCATTACCGCCAGGCGATCACCTCGGCCGGCTTCGGCTGCATGGCCGCACTGGATGCCGAGCGCTACCTGGACGCACAGGGCAAGGCCAGCTGAGGCTTCAACTGCCTTTGCTGTAGCGCCGAGCCATGCTCGACGGAAGAAAACGGGCGCGCAGGCGCCCGTTTTTTCAACCCGCCGTCGCTGCCTCAATCCCGGCTGTGACGCCCGGACCTGAGACCGCACCTCCGGGCCTGCGCGTGCACTGCACCCAATGACGCACCGGCGGAGACTTCACGCCGTCGTCGTCTATCACCTGGGTGTCCCAGAAGATGGGTGCGCTTCCAGCGTTCTCGCAACGCAGCGTGATCTGGCTCGGCTTGGCATCCGGGGTTTCGATGCGTACCCGCCCATCCGTGCAGGTCCAGCCCGGCGGGCAACCGACATTGGTGGTGATCAGTTCAATTGGGTACTGGGGATAGCCTTCAAATACGACATCGACCTGCTTCGATCCCCCGGCTGATAGGTGAATGCCCTCGATTGGCTCTGCCTTGAGAGGAAGGCAGTCCTTGCCTTCGCGGAAGAGTCGATAGCCTTTTTCCACCCCCTTCATTGAGGCTGTGCGGAAGACAGGATCCTGCAATGCAGCTACGTCCTCGGCATTGGAGTGGTATGCCGTTTCAATGATCACCGAGGGCATCGTGCCGATGCGATTCTCGCCGTGCCCGCCTTCCGTCGCCTGCGTCCGAATGGGAAATTCCTCGTATCCATCCTGTGCGCGGATGATCTCCTTCATTGCGCAGAGAATGCTGTCACCAAGCGCTTTGTCCTCCGGCTTGGAGCGATGATAAAAACCTCAGCGCCCCGAACGCTGGGCGATACGTGTCCATTGGTGTGCAAGCTGAGCATGGCATCCACACCCAGGTGATTGGCATAGTTCGGTCGAGCACGGACGTCCTCATCCACTTCGCGATTCGGCTTGGGGCTGTTGGGAAATTCATTCCACATGTCGGTCCGTGACGGGAAAAGGGCTTTCAAGTGATAGCGGGACGACATGTGTTCCCATGGCTTGCCTGACTCGGGATGAATTTCGGCAGATCGACTGCGCGCACGATGCACTGCCAAGCGACTTCGCTCAACAATGAGCGCCTCCAGCTCATCACCATAGGCCGGACTGAGTGTGTCCTCCTGAATCCCCATCGGTGCGGGTCGCTGATACTCCCATTCCCCGCCTGGATAGAGGGCAATGTAGCCATGGCTCGACGAAACCAGTACATCCGAATGTGCGGGACGCGTTTTGGTCTTCGGCGGAACAGCAAGATCGTCCGGAAAGTATTCCTCGAGCGTCCGCCCCTCAAAGAGGAAGCGTATGTCATTCACTTCCAGACCGGATTTTTCAGCGTAAAACCTCAGCGAAGAGGCCATTGGATACAGAAAGCGTTCGCCATAGCTGTCGTACTTCCCTGGCAGATACCCTGGCCCGAAGTTGATCGTCAGTGACCGCTCCTCGAGGTCCAGGCTAATGCTTACGCTCACATGGAGCAGCACACCCTCTTCCCGCAGGTGCCGCTCAAGCTGGGAGGCGGCGTCCCGCTCCAGCATTGCGACCAGCTCTGCAAATATCGCCGGATCTTCCACCAACCCCGCATTTCTTGACTCGGACGCATGCGTGATGGACGAGAAGGCCAGTCCAAAGGCAATTGCAAGTGTCGCCAGCTTCGTTCCCTTCATCTCCTGATACTCCCCTCAATTGAGCGCGACCGCTGATGCGGCCCACACCCAGCTTCTCCGGACTTGGAACTGGGATCGATCGCGGAACAAGAAATTCAACTTTTCTCACTCCGCAGCCGCCGCGAACAGTCCAATTCCGTCATCATCATTCGCGTTTTGCGCGGGGCCTTTTTTCTCCCCTTGCGTACTTCTCGCCCCCTGACCTCACTGGAGGCCATTCCCGTCACCCACTGGGTCCACCTGCGCGACGGCACCACCCCTTTCGCCAGTCACGCCTTCCTGTAATGCGAAGTGCTCCGCCCTTACATCGCTTCCGCCGGATACTGCTCCTCGAATGACCTGCCGTTGTAGAAGAACTTCGTTCCCGTGGCCGGAAAAATAGGCCTCATCGCATCGAGTGCACCATTTGAAATAAACCCCTGCAGATCCTCCAGCTCGGCGCCACCGCTTTCGGGCAGAAGCCCCCCTCTCAGGTCGATTCGGATCATCCCTGTTCCAGGGTCATATACGGCTCTTACGTCCGCCGGGGTGTTCAGATGATTCTGTCGTCGGTAGTAATCGAGTGCATTTTGGCTCGCACGGGTGACGATGGCATCCACCGCCGGATCCGTGTCCACGAGCCCTCGATGGAACGCGGACTGGCCGGCTTCGACCTGACCCGCCAGCGCGCGACGCGGTGGCACGCGCGCACTCTGAGCATACTCAGCCTCCTTCCTGACCTCCGGAAAGTACGCTTCGATCTCTCGACCGTCGTAGTGGAATATGATTTCCTTTACTGGCGCAGCCTTCTGCGCAATGTGCGTCAAGCTGTGACGAAAGTCGTCATGCTGATCTTCAAAGCTGGCGCCGTAGTCATCCGGCAGGATTCCAGGGCCAAAGTAAACTCGAAGCGCGCCCGCCCCGAAGTCGAAAACCACCTGCACGCGGATGTCCTTCGACTGGCCCTCAAGGCGCTTCATCCGGTCCAGAATCTCCTGCGCCCTGACGGTCTGGATCGCATCAAGCTGTGCATCGCTGTGCTGAACGCTGGCCGCGGCCGAGCCAGCAACCGCCAATGATGGCAGGGGAGCGAAAAGCGATGCGATTGCAAAGCAAGTGCCCGGCGCGCAGCGAAGCAGTCGGGTCAGTGTCATGTGTTGGTCCTCCGGTTCGAGTCTTTGCAGCCGATGCGCTGCTTCATCAACGTGACTTCCAACCGGGATGAGCAACGGAACGAACTTCACGCATCCATGAAATTGCAAGAATCCTCAAGGCATTCACGACACCCGGCAAATCGAACCCCACCTGCCCTATCCTTCCCCCATGCTCTCCGCCCGCTTCCTCGACTCCTTGCAGGCCATTCCCGACACCGACTGGGATGCCCTGCACAACGGCCGCAACCCCTTCGTCAGCCACGCCTTCCTGTCCGGGCTGGAGGCCCACGGTTGCCTGCGCGAGGACTGGGGCTGGCAGACACGGCACCTCACCCTGTGGGACGGCGACACCCTGGTCGGCGCCATTCCGGGCTACCTGAAAACCAACTCCCACGGCGAGTTCGTGTTCGACCATGCCTGGGCGAACGCCTATGCGCGGCACGGTCGCGACTACTACCCGAAGTGGCTGGGCGCGGTGCCGTACTCGCCGGTGACGGGCCCCCGCCTGCTGGCCCGCGAAGGCAGGGACCGGGCTGCGCTGCTGACGGTGCTTCGCGAGCAGCTGCACGGGCTGGAGGTGTCCTCGGCACACATCAATTTCCACACCGCCAGCGACGACGACGCCTTCAATGACGACTGGCTGCTGCGCGAAGACGTGCAGTTCCAGTGGCAGAACGCGGGCGACTGGACGACGTTCGAGCAGTTCCTCGCTGCGATGGACCATAAGCACCGCAAGAACATCCGCCAGGAGCGCGCCAAGGTCACCCGCCAGGGAATCACCTTCCGGGTGGTGCATGGCAATGACGCCAGCCGCGCCGACCTGCAGGCGATGTACCGCTTCTATCTGCAGACCTTCCTCGAATATGGCAATGCGCCGGCGCTGACCGAGGCGTTCCTGCGCCATCTGGCGATTTCGCTGGGCCGCGGGCTGGTGCTGTTCCTGGCCGAGCAGGACGGCGAGCCGATTGCCGGCGCGCTGTGCCTGCGCGGGGGCGACACGCTCTATGGCCGCTACTGGGGTGGCGCCACCCTGCCCGGCCTGCATTTCGAGGCGTGTTACTACCAGGGCATCGAGTACTGCCTGCGCGAAGGACTGGCACGCTTCGAGCCCGGCGCGCAGGGCGAGCACAAACTGGCACGCGGCTTCCTGCCAACACTGGTGCGCAGCCGGCATTGGGTGGCCGATGCGGATTTTGCCGAGGCGCTGCAGGAGTGGTGCCAGCAGGAGCGGCGCGATGTGCGCCGGTACCGGCAGGAGCTGATGGAGCACAGCCCATTCCGCGCGGGCGGGTAGCGTCGAGCCTGCTCGACTGAAGCGGCTCTGCCGGCCAGCGGCCGGCACTACCAGAGTCAACGCGCATCCACCATCGCGTTCCGGCGGGGTCGCGACGAATACAATCTCCCGCATGACCCGCCCGCTGCCCTGGCGCCTGTCCGATGCGCCGGACTCGCCCTTCCCTCCGGCCGAAACCGCGCTGCGCAAGCCCGACGGGCTGCTGGCGGTGGGCGGCGATCTGCATCCACTGCGCCTGCTCAACGCCTATGCGGGCGGCATCTTCCCGTGGTTCAGCGAGGGCGAGCCGATACTGTGGTGGTCGCCCGATCCGCGCATGGTCTTCCACACCGACGGGGTGCACCTGTCCAGCCGATTCCGCCGCCAGCTGCGCGCCAGCACCTGGGAGGTCACCGCCGATACCGCCTTCAGCCAGGTGATGCGCGCCTGCGCGGCCGCGCCGCGCCCGGGCCAGGACGGCACCTGGATCAGCCCGGACATGGTGGGCGCCTACAGCCATCTGCATGACCTTGGCTTTGCCCATTCGTTCGAGGTCTGGGACCGGCAGACCCTGGTGGGCGGCATCTACGGGGTGGCCATCGGCACGATGTTCTTCGGCGAAAGCATGTTCAGCGGCGCCAGCGGCGGCTCCAAGATCGCATTGGCAGCGCTGGCCGCCACCCTGCATCGCTGGGACTGGTGCCTGATCGACGCCCAGGTGGAGAACCCGCACCTGCTGCGGATGGGGGCCGTTCACCTGCCGCGGGAAGAATTCCTGCAGCATGTCCGCCTGGCCGTACGCGAAGAAGGCCGTGAAGGCCCGTGGACCCACGCCGTGGGGCGCCTGCCGGCCCGGGATCTGGCGGGAATTTAGCCGGATCTTTGCAAGCTGGGCGAAGGACGCGTAAAATACCGCGCCTTAGGCCCAGCGTGGCCGTTTTCTGAACCGCACAGGACTACATGTCGAAAGACGATTCCATCGAGTTCGAGGGCACCGTCAGCGAGACGCTGCCGAACACCACTTTCCGCGTTCGTCTGGAAAATGGGCACGAAATCATCGCCCACATCTCCGGCCGCATGCGCAAGAACTACATCCGCATCCTCACCGGTGACCGGGTCAAGGTTGAAATGACCCCGTACGACCTGACCAAGGGTCGTATCACCTACCGCATGAAGTAAGCGGTCGGCGCCCTGCGCCACCCTGACAAGGCCGGCCCTGCTGCCGGCCTTTTGTCGTGCCTGCTCTCCGGACCATCACATGGCTGCGATTTTTCGTATTCGTCCGAAAGATGTTGCGGAAGCGGATCGCTAGACTTGGCGTGATGTTCGCCCGCCCCCTGGATGCATGAGCTATCTGATCGTATTGGACCCGCAGTCCGTAACCGCCCGCTGCTATGCCAGCAAGGGGCCTGACGGCACCTGGTTTGGGCAGCCCTGCCTCATCTGCGTCGAGATGGACGCATCCCATCCGCTGTACCTGGCCGCCGAGCGCGAGATCAGCCATGCCGGCACACGCCAGCGCCAGCGCCTGCACATCCCGCACGAGGCCGTGGCGTTCGTGATCGAGGGCCCGATGGGCCAGGGCCGGCAACTGGGTTTCCGCGCCATCAGCTCCTGAGCCCGCCGGGCCTACGTGCCGGAGGTCATCGTGACCGAACGCACCATGGCGTCGGTCAGGCCTGCTTGCGGCAGATTCGCATCGGCGACGCCAGCGGCATCGTGGGATCCGATCCAATCCGGATCGCATCCCCGCCCCGCCATGAACGCCCTGCTCACACGCGCCCTGTTGCCCGTCGTTCTGCTGGCCAGTTCCCTTGCAGCACACGCCGCCGACCCTGCCCAGCCCACGCCCCAGACCGAGTGCATAGCCCTGGGCGGCAACCGTGACATCCGCCCGTCCAGCACGGAGCGGGAAGTGCTGCTGCGCAACGGCGATGCGCACTATCGGGTCCACCTGCAGAAGCCCTGCCTGGGCGCCGCTGCCTCGGCCAGCTACACGTTTTTCACGCGCAGTACGCCCGAACAGATCTGCGGCAATGCCCGTACCCTGCTACGGACCGACAGCAACCATTGCTGGGTGACCCGGATCGAGCCGATCGATCCGGCGACCTTCAAGCGGTTGGCGCAGCAGGGGCGCTGAACGATCGCGGAAATGAAAAGGGCGGCCGAAGCCGCCCTTGCCAATCACATCGCGACCAGGCCGTGCCCGGCCGCCCTTATTCCACCGTTGCCGGCAGCAGGCGCTCCGGTTCGGCGTGGGTCTCGACCACCAGCTCGTCGTCGCGCACGTCGATGCTGACGCGGCCGCCGTTGACCAGTTTGCCGAACAACAGTTCGTCGGCCAGCGGGCGCTTGATCTTGTCCTGGATCATGCGCGCCATCGGACGGGCACCCATCAGCGGGTCGAAGCCGTGGTGGGCCAGCCAGTCGCGAGCGGTCGGGGTGGCCGACAGGCTGACGTGCTTTTCCTGCAGCAGCATTTCCAGCTCGATCAGGAACTTGTCGACCACGCGCAGGATGTGCTCGAAGCCCAGCGGCTGGAACTGCACGACCGCGTCGAGGCGGTTGCGGAACTCCGGCGTGAAGCTGCGGCGGATGGTCTCCATCGCGTCGGTGGCATGGTCCTGCTTGGTGAAGCCGATCGAGCGCCGCGAAGCCTGCGCCGCGCCGGCATTGGTGGTCATCACCAGTACCACGTTCTTGAAGTTGGCTTCGCGGCCGTTGGTGTCGGTCAGCACGCCGCGGTCCATCACCTGCAACAGGATGTTGAAGATGTCCGGGTGCGCCTTCTCGATTTCGTCCAGCAGCAGCACGCAGTGCGGGGTCTTGACGATCTTCTCGGTCAGCAGGCCGCCCTGGTCGAAACCGACATAGCCCGGGGGCGCACCGATCAGGCGGCTGATCGAATGCGGCTCCATGTACTCGGACATGTCGAAGCGGACCAGCTCGATGCCCAGCTGCAGCGCCAGCTGCTTGGTCACCTCGGTCTTGCCCACGCCGGTCGGGCCGGCGAACAGGAAGTTGCCGATCGGCTTTTCCGGATTGCCCAGGCCCGAGCGCGCCAGCTTGATGGCCGACGCCAGGGTGCCGATGGCCGGATCCTGGCCGAAGATCACCATCTTCAGGTTGCGCTCCAGGTGCTGCAGCACGTCCTTGTCGGTCGCACTGACCTGCTTGGCCGGGATGCGCGCCATCTTGGCGATGATCGCCTCGACCTCCTCGACGTCGATCAGCTCCTTGCGCTGCCCTTCCGGCAGCAGGCGCTGGCGGGCACCCGCCTCGTCGATGACGTCGATGGCCTTGTCCGGCAGCAGGCGGTCGGCAATGTGCTTGACCGACAGATCCACCGCTGCCTGCAGCGCCTCGTCGGAGTAGGTGACCCCGTGGTGGGCCTCGTACTTGCTCTTCAGGCCCTGCAGGATCTCGTAGGTTTCGCCCACGGTCGGCTCGACGATGTCGATCTTCTGGAAGCGCCGGGCCAGGGCACGGTCCTTCTCGAAGATGCCGCGGTATTCCTGGAAGGTGGTCGAGCCGATGCAGCGCAGCTCGCCCGACGCCAGGGCCGGCTTGATCAGGTTGGAGGCATCCATGGTGCCGCCCGACGCCGAACCGGCACCGATGATGGTGTGGATCTCGTCGATGAACAGCACCGCGTTGGGCACCTTCTTCAGCGCGGTCAGCACGCCCTTCAGGCGCTTTTCGAAATCGCCGCGGTACTTGGTGCCGGCCACCAGCGCGCCCAGGTCGAGCGAGTAGATGACGGCGTCGGCCAGCACGTCCGGCACCGACCCTTCGACGATGCGGCGGGCCAGGCCCTCGGCGATCGCGGTCTTGCCCACGCCCGCCTCACCCACGTACAGCGGGTTGTTCTTGCGGCGGCGGCACAGGACCTGGATGGTGCGCTCGATCTCGTCCGCACGGCCCACCAGCGGGTCGATGCGGCCGGCACGGGCCTGTTCGTTGAGATTGCTGGCGAATTCGGTCAGGGCATCGCCCTTGGGCTCGCCATCCCCGCCTTCCATGCGGCTCTCGCCTTCCGGGGAGGACGGCTGCTCGCCTTCCTCGCCCAGCTTGGCGATGCCATGGGACAGGTAATTGACCACGTCCAGCCGGGTGACGTCCTGCTGGTTGAGGTAATAGACAGCGTGGGAGTCCTTTTCGCCGAAGATGGCGACCAGCACGTTGGCGCCGGTGACCTCCTTCTTGCCCGAGGACTGCACGTGGTACACGGCCCGCTGCAGCACGCGCTGGAAGCCCAGGGTCGGCTGGGTATCACGGCCGTCGTCTTCGGCCAGGCGGGACACCGAGGCCTCGATGGCCTGCTCCAGCTCCTGGCGCAGGCGTTCGGCGTCGGCACCACAGGCCTTGAGGACGGCCTGGGCGGACGGGTTGTCGAGCAGTGCCAGCAGCAGGTGTTCGACCGTCATGAATTCATGCCGGGCCTCACGGGCGCGCTTGTAGCACTGGCCGATGGTGTGTTCGAGGTCTTTGCTGAACATGGATTACTCCGGCGGCAGATGGGGACAATATGCGGCCTGACTACGCGATTTCCATCACCCTAGCGGATTGCTGCGTTCAGATGGCGTTAGCAGTGCGGATTGCTTGATCATCGTTCACGCCCGGGCAGCCCGCCGGCGCTTCAGCGAACCCTACCCGATCGGCTCTCCATTGCCACGTGATGACCCGCAACACGCCTCGCCCCGGCGGTCAGCAGGCAAGGCAGGCGGATTGAACGTGAGCACGCAGGCGGGGCCAGAGAACGGCCATGGCTGGAACGGTGCGGATTGCTGGCGTTGACCCTCGGTAGAGTCGAGCTTGCTCGACTGCATTGAAGATCAGTCGAGCAAGCTCGACTCTACGCACTACCGGGGGTCAGGCCTTTTCCATCGTGCACAGCAGCGGATGCTGGTTCATGCGCGAGTACTCGTTGACCTGGGCAACCTTGGTTTCGGCCACTTCACGGGTGAAGACCCCGCAGACACCGCGGCCGCGGGTATGCACGTGCAGCATCACCTGCGTGGCCTTGTCCAGGTCCATGCTGAAGAACTGCTGCAGGACGTCCACCACGAAATCCATCGGGGTGTAGTCGTCGTTGAGGATCATCACCTGGTAGAACGGCGGCGGCGCCACTTCGGGGCGCGCGGGCTCCACGGCGATACCGTGGTCGTGATGGGATTCGGGGGAAGACTCGCGGGGCATCCGCACATTATAAGGGGTGCGGCGGCGCTGCGTCGGCCTGGCGCGGAATGGACGGCACGCACGGCCGCCGTCACAATTACCGCCTGTCCCCCACGTTTCACAGGATTTTCATGAAAAGGACCCTTCTGCCTGCCCTGCTGCTCGCCCTGGCCGCCGCCGGTACTGCCGGTGCCGCGACCACCGCTGACAGCAGCAAGGCTGATGCCGCCATCGCCCGCCACCTGGAGAAGCTGGGCTACACCTTCGAGGTGGACGAGGACGGCGACTACCAGATGGTGTTCGATGTGGAAGGCGACCGCACGCAGATGGTCTACGTGCGCTCGGCCGTGGAGGACTTTGGCAGCCACAACATCCGCGAGGTGTGGTCGCCGGGCTATGTGTCCAAGGACAAGCAGTTCCCCGAAGCGGTGGCCAACCGCCTGCTGGAAGACTCCCAGGACGCCAAGATGGGCGGCTGGGTGAAGCAGGACAAGACCGCCATGTTCGTGGTGAAGATCGACGCCGATGCCACCACCGACCAGCTCAGCGACGCCATCGATGCGGCCATCCGGACCGCCGATGCGATGGAGCTGGAGCTGACCAAGAAGGACGACCTCTGAGTTGAACGCTGTGCAGGACCCGCGCTGGGCACCGCATGCCACCGTGGCCACCGTGGTGGTCGACGGCGGCCGCGTGTTGCTGGTGGAAGAGACCATTGACGGCCGGCAGGTGCTGAACCAGCCCGCCGGCCACCTGGAACCGGGCGAGAGCCTCGCCGCCGCGGCCCTGCGCGAGACCCGCGAGGAAACCGGCTGGACGGTGGAACTGAGCGCCTTCATCGGCTGCTACCAGTGGACCGCGCCTGACGGCACCGCGTTCCTGCGCTTCTGCTACGCCGCCCGCCCGGTCTCGCACGACCCGGCGCAGCCGCTGGATACCGGCATCGACCGCGCCCTGTGGCTGGACCCGGCCGAGCTGCAGGCCGCCGGCCCGCGCCTGCGCAGCCCGCTGGTCTGGCAGGTGGTGGCCGACTACCTGGCCGGCCAGCGCCATCCGCTTTCCCTGGTCCAGGAGGTCGCATGAGCAGCCCTCGGGTAATGGTGGGCGTGTCCGGCGGCGTCGATTCCTCCGTGGCCGCCTGGCGCCTGGTGCAGCAGGGCGAAGCCGTGGCCGGCCTGTTCATGCAGAACTGGGCCGACGATGGCAGCGGCGACTGCCGCGCCGAGGATGACCGCCGCGATGCGGTGGCTGTCTGCGGCCTGCTCGGCATCCCGTTCCACTTCCGCGATTTTTCCAACGAGTACTGGCAGGGCGTGTTCGAACACTTCCTGGCCGAGTACGCCGCCGGCCGCACGCCCAACCCGGACGTGCTGTGCAACCGCGAAGTGAAGTTCAAGCACTTCCTGGATGCCGCCCGCGAGCTGGGGGCCGAGCGCATCGCCACCGGCCACTACGCGCGCATCGCCCAGCGCGGCCAGCAATGGCTGCTGCTGCGCGGCGCCGACCGTTCCAAGGACCAGAGCTACTTCCTGCACCAGCTGGGGCAGGATCAACTGGCCGCCACCCTGTTCCCGATCGGCGACCTGGAAAAGAGCGACCTGCGCCGGATCGCCCGCGACGTCAGCCTGCCGACCCATGCCAAGAAGGATTCGACCGGCATCTGCTTCATCGGCGAGCGCGATTTCCGTGAGTTCCTCGGTCGCTACCTGCCCGCCAAGGCCGGCCAGATCCTCGACCCGGCCGACGGCAGCGTCATCGCCGAGCACCCGGGCGTGTTCTATTTCACCCTGGGCCAGCGCGAAGGCCTGAACATCGGCGGCGTGCGCGGCCGCCCTGCCGCGCCGTGGTACGTGGTCGGCAAGGATGTGGCCAGCAACGTGCTGTACGTGGACCAGGACCGCGACAGCCGATGGATGCTGTCCGACCGGCTGCGCTCGGAGACCGCCCACTGGATTGCCGGTGCGCCGCCGGCCCGCCGCTTCGAGTGCACCGCCCAGACCCGCTACCGGCAGCCGGACGAGCCGTGTACGGTCGAGGTGCTGGACGATGGCAGCGTGCTGGTGACCTTTGCCCGCCCGCAGCGCGCCGTGACCCCTGGCCAGTCGCTGGTGCTGTATGACGGTGATGTCTGCCTGGGCGGCGCGGTGATCGCCGCAACCGATGCGCCGCTGGAACAGCGCCTGCGCACCACCCCTTCTCCTTTTGAGGTAATCGCTGCATGAGTTTCACTGTCGACGACCGCGTCCTGGCCCTGGCCGGCATTGCCCAGGCCCTGCAGCAGGTGCGCCGTATCGCCGATACCGGCCATTCCGACGCCGCGGCGGTGCGTACCGCGGTGGACAGCGTGTTCCGCATCGATGCCGCCTCCCCGCAGGAGGTGTTTGGCGACCGCGACGCGCTGAAGTCCGGCCTGCGCCTGCTGCACAACTACTTCCGCAACCAGGGCCAGGACCCGATCCTGCCCAAGCTGGCCCTGTCGGTGCTGCAGCTGGAGCGGCGGTTCGTGCAGGACGGCGCCACCGTGAACAAGGTCGCCTCGGGCATCGAGCGCGCCCAGCGCCAGGCCCTAGAGCTGGGCGACAGCGGCCACCCGGACGTGCTGGCCAGCCTGGGCGGCCTGTATGCAGACACCATCAGCCACCTCAAGCCGCGCGTCATGGTGCAGGGCAACCCGCACTACCTGGCCCAGGCCGGGGTGGTGGCCGAGATCCGCGCGCTGCTGCTGGCCGCCGTGCGTGCGGCCGTGCTGTGGCGGCAGCTGGGGGGCAGCTACTGGGACTTCCTGCTCAGCCGCAAGGCGATGACCGAGGCCGTGGACCGCCAGCTGGCCTGAGGCCCGGGGTCGGATCCCTTTCCGGTACGGAAAGGGCTCTGACCCCTGATGCACCGGAGGCGTCGGAAATCCGGCGCATCCAGAAGGCACATCGACGTTAAAGAGAAAGGGGGTACGGCCGATACATCCTCCGTGCACCTCCCGAGAACGTCCATGTACTCACGCATTTTCATCCGTCTGGCCGCCCCCCTGGCCCTGACCCTGCTGCTCCCCTTCGCCATCGGTTTCGAATGGCCGGCCGCCCTGCGCTGGGCGATCCTGACCACGATGACGCTGAGCTGGCTGGGCTTTGCGTGGTGGACCACCCGCGCCCAGGCGCATCGTTCCCCGGAACATGCCCGTGTCCTGCGTGAGCAGGACCAGCTGCTGACCGAGCTGCGCAACTTCGTCGGCAACGAGATCGACGGTTCGCGTGGCGAAGTGGAACGCGCCCGTGACCTGATCCGCCAGGCCGTGTCCAGCCTGGGCGGCAGCTTCGATGCGATGAACCGCAAGTCCCGCCAGCAGAGCCAGGCCCTGTCGCGCATCGTCGACCGCGCCGGTGACGAAGGCAGCGCCGGCCTCGACGTCGCCCGCTTCGCCCAGCACGCCAGCCACCGCATGGAACAGCTGGTGGAAGCGCTGGAACAGGTGAGCGGCCAGAGCACCACCACCGTGCAGCACATCGACCAGATGGCCCAGCACCTGGACGGCATCTTCGCCCTGCTGGAAGACGTCAAGTCGATTGCCGACCAGACCAACCTGCTGGCACTGAACGCGGCCATCGAAGCAGCCCGAGCCGGTGAAGCCGGTCGCGGTTTCGCCGTGGTGGCCGACGAAGTGCGCAACCTGTCCGAGCGCTCGACCACCTTCAACGAGCAGATCCGCAAGCTGGCCCACAGCTCCAAGGACGCCATCGCCAAGGTGCGCGAGACGGTCTCGCACATGGCCTCGCGTGACATGGACCGCTCCCGCGAAGCGCGCCAGGAAGCGGCGGCGATGCTGGACAACGTGGCCCAGATCAACGCCTCGCTGGGCGACGGCATGCGCGAAGTGTCCGAGTGCGCCCGCTCGATCGACGGCAGCGTGGCCGAAGCCGTGCGCGCCCTGCAGTTCGAAGACATCGCCACCCAGGCCCTGGGCGGCGTGCACACCCACCTGGACCGCCTGACCGCGATCAACCGCGAAGCGGTGGCCCTGCAGGAACTGCTGCACCGTAACGGCGGCGTGTTCGACGAAGAGATCGCCACTGCCCTGCAGCGCACCGGCAGCCGCCTGCGCGAACTGCGCAGCGAGTGGGAGCGCCCGCCGCACAAGCCGGTTGCCCAGCAGAACATGGGCGCCGGTACGGTCGAGCTGTTCTGATCCAGATGTCCGCTGCCTGTTCCGGCAGCCCGCAAGGCCCCGGTCATTCCGGGGCCTTTGCCTGTAACCTGCCGTTGGAAGCTCCTGACCCGCGCACCATGACCCTGATCCGTGCCCTGCCCCCGATCGACCCCAGCCAGCGCCCGCGCAACCCGGGTGTCCGTGAGCAGTTGCAGGCGCTGGAGACGGTGGCACGCGAAGAGATCGAGGAACTGCAGCAGCTGGCCGATGCCCGCCCTGCCCCACCGGCGCCTGCCGGCGAACTGCTGGGGATGGCCTGGGATCTTGGGCTCGATGGGGATGCGCTGAGGTAGATCCACACCGCGCGTGGATGGCGCTCCCCGCCAGACGTTCCAGACTCATGGCATGATCCGCCCACGCCGCCTACGGCTGGACACGGAGTGTCGTCGCATGAGCACCACGTTCATGACCTGGCTGGGATTCGTCGCGATGATGGTCATCGCGGTCTGCTTCACCTGGCGCCCCGCCTACGCCACCTTGCGGCCACCCCGGCATCGGCCTGTCGCGTTCCTGTTCGGCAGCCTGGTGTTCCTGCTGATGGCCTTCATGTTCGCCTGGTTACCAGCAAACGCCATCGACACCGGGCATATCCATGTGAGCCATCGCCGCGCCGGCACCCTTGATGCGTGGCGGGAAATCGAGCCGATCACCTTCTGGCTGATCATCGTGGCGGAGTATCTGTGCGGGCTGCTGATCGCCAGCTATGCCATCGCAGGCATTGCGTTGATGGATCGGTAGATCCACGCCATGCGTGGATGGCTTTCATCCGCCGGTGTGACGCCTGGCCCTCGCCGCAACATCCACGCATGGCGTGGATCTACCGGGGTGGCGAAGCCGCTATGGCATGATGCGCCGGTCCCGTTCATGGAAGACCGGTGGCCCTCGCCCTGATCGCCCTGCTGCTGGTCGAAGTCCTGCTGCTTGTTCGGTGGGCGCCGTTCTTCTTCGGCACTGGCATTGCCCTGTTCAACCAGCGCATTGCTGCATCTCCGGCCGAGCTGGCCCAGCTTTCGCTGGGTGGGCTTGAGCATGACCTTGCGGACGAGAAATGGATGCGCCTGGTGTTCCATGCGCTGCCTGATGGCAGCGTCGCGTTCCGCGAGAGCTACGCCCCGCATTTTGGGGGCCGCTACTTCCCGCTGTTGCGCGGCCAGCTGGTGGTCGACAAGCGGCGCCGCGAAGTGCGGGTGATTGGCCGATGCAGCTGGTTCGCGCTGGTGTTTACCGCGATGCTGCTGCCGATCGTCCTGGTGCGCCCGATGGCGTGGCCGATGGTGGTATTCCTGCTGGTGTTCTACATGGGGTATTACATCCAGCGGCGGCGCTATGCCGGCGTTGTTGAGGCGGTGCGCGCGCGGCTGCGGTCGGAATTCCCACGGCGGTTTGTCGACCAGTAGATCCAGGCCATGCGTGGATGGTCGCGAGCGCGAGCATCAGTGCCGACCAACGGTCGGCACCCACCAGGGCGAAGCCCGGTAGTAGATCCACGCCATGCGTGGATGATCGCGAGCGCGAGCATCAGTGCCGACCAACGGTCGGCACCCACCAGGGCGAAGCCCGGTAGTAGATCCACGCCATGCGTGGATGATCGCGAGTGCGGGCATCAGTGCCGACCAACGGTCGGCCCCCACCAGGGCACGGATCAGTGCCGCCGGGCCTGGCCCGGCGCTACCGCTACCGAGCCAGGGCGACTTCCGGGGCGGCGTGCTGCTGGCGCAGCCACAGTGCCAGGTCGCGCGGGCTGAGCGGGCGTGAGTACAGGTAGCCCTGGATTTCGTCGCAGCCCTGCCGCCGCAGCATGTCTTCTTCCTGGTGCGTCTCCACGCCTTCAGCCACCACCTTCATGCCCAGCGCGTGGCCCAGGTGGACGATGGCCTGGGTCACTTCGGCCGTGCCCGTGTCATGCAGCATGCCCTGCACGAAGCTGCGGTCGATCTTCAGGCGGCCCACCGGGAAGCGGTTGAGATAGTGAAGGTTGGAGAAGCCTGTGCCGAAGTCATCCACCGCCAGCGGAACGCCGTGCCGCTCCAGCACGTCGAAACAGTGGCGCAGGATGTCGGTGTCGCGGATCAGCGCCGATTCGGTCAGTTCCAGCTCCAAGCGCTGCGGCGGCCAGCCGTGGGCGTGGCAGATCTCGATCACGCGCTCGGCAAACCCACGGTCGCGCAGTTGTACGGCCGATACGTTCACCGCGATGCGCTCGAAGCGCAGGCCGGCGCGGTCCCATGCCGATGCCTGGCGGCAGGCTTCGGACAGCACCCAGTCGCCGATGCGGACGATCTCGCCACACTTTTCGGCAATGGGGATGAACTCGGCCGGGCTGCAGTAGCCAATGCCCGGGCGGTGCCAGCGCAGCAGCGCTTCGATGGCCGGCGGCTCACCGTGGTGGGCATGCAGCAACGGCTGGTAGGCCAGGCTGAACTCCTCACGCTCTATCGCGCCGTGCAGGCCGTGCTCGATCTCCAGCCGACGCTGGATGCGCGCCAGGGCGTCCTGGCTGTAGTACTGGTAAGTGTTGCGCCCCGCTTCCTTGGCAGCGTACATCGCGGCATCCGCGGCGCGCAGCAGCGAGTCGAAATCGGTCTGGGTATCACCCAGCATCGCGATGCCCACGCTGGCGCCCACCTTCAGGGTGGTGTCGCCCCGGCGCAGCGGCTCGGCCAGCGAGCCGATCAGCTTGCGCGCCACGTGGCCGGCATCTTCCGGCTCGGCCAGGTCACGCAGCACCACGATGAATTCGTCGCCACTGAAGCGGCCGAACAGATCGTTGTTGCGCAGATTCTGGTGCAGGCGGGTGGCGGCGGCCTTCAGAAGCGCATCGCCGGTGGCGTGGCCGAAGCTGTCGTTGATGGTCTTGAAGCCGTCCAGATCGATGAACAGCATCGCCAGCGACGTACCGCGGTCGCGGGCTTCTTCGATGGCCTCGGCGGTCTGCTCGCCCAGCAGAACGCGGTTGGGCAGGCCGGTCAGCAGATCGTAATGGGCAAGCAGCTCGATGCGCTCGTTGGCTTCGCGCTCGCGGGTGATGTCACGGAACAGGACCACGAAGCGCGGCGGCAGGCCATCGCGACGATCCAGCTCGATCAGCACCTGCACCCACACGCGCAGGCCCGACTGGCGGTAGAAGCACAGATCGAGCTGCTCGGGCAGGCCACCACCGGCAATGCGCTGCAGCGCGGCCTCGAAATGCGCGCGCGAATCTTCGGTGTACAGCGCCAGCGCCTGATCCAGGGTGATCGGCTCCTTGCGCAGGCCGTGGATGCGGTAGCACTCCTCGGTCCACTGCATGTGCCGGGTGCTGACCTCGATCTCGCAGCCACCGATGCGGCCCAGCGCTGACACGCGGTTGAGCAGTTCGGTGCGCCAGCGGATGAGCGCGTCGGTCTGGTGCTGTTCGGTGATGTTCTGCACCTGGCCCAGCAGGCGCTTGGGGTGGCCATCCATGTCCAGCAATGGCTGCATCCACAGGCGCAGGTGCTGCGAGTGCTCGCTGCCACGGGTCAGTTCAAGTTCCAGGTTGGCGGCGCGGCCGTCACGCCACAGCCGGCGCCACGCAGCACGCAGCGCGCCGCGCGAACGCGGGTGCAGCTGCTTCAGCCAGCGGCGCTGGCCGGGCACTTCGCCGGGCTCCAGGGCCAGCAGCGAGCGCAGCTCGGGCGACCACCAGAACCGGTGGTTGGTCGGATCGAACGACCAGCTGCCCATGCTGGCGATGCGCTGGGCCTCGCTCAGGTGCAGCTGCTGTTCCTGCAGCAGCGCTTCCAGCTGCTTCTGCTGCTCGATATCGGTGTGCGTGCCGACCATGCGCAGCGGCTGGCCATCGGCGGTGCGGGCGACCACGCGGCCGCGATCCAGCACCCAGCGCCACTGGCCGTCTTCCTGGCGGAAGCGGAACTGGGCGCTGTACTGCTCGCTGTGGCCGCGCAGGTGTTCGTCCAGCGCGGCGCGCATGTCGCCCAGGTCGTCGCTGTGCACGCGGGCGATGATGGCGTTGGCCGTCTCGTCCACCAGCGCCGGGGTGCGCACCACCCGGTCGCTGGGAATGTCCCAGTCCCACAGGCTGTGGCCGGCACTTTCCAGGGCCAGCTCCCAGCGCCCGCCCGCATCCACCGGCACCGGCTCGGGCACGCTGAGGGTGAAGGCCAGCAGGTTGCCGCTGCCATCGTGTACCGCGCGCAGGTAGCCATCGTAGTGACCGCGGGGGCCACCCGGCAGGGTGCAGGCAACGATGCCACCGTCGGCCGCAAGCAGGCGCAGGTCCTCCAGCATCGGCGCGTAGGCCGCCACCGTCGACGGCAGGCCGTGCTCGCGCGCGGCCGCATTGGCTGCAAGCGGGCGCCCGCCACGGTCGACGATGACCAGCGCCGAGGCAAGCGGGTGCTGCAGCAGGCTGGCGATGATCCCTTGGTCCACGCGATGTTGCTCCGGAATGGCGCGCCCGACAGCGGGGCACGCAGTGGTTAACGGCGCGTCCAGCGGATAATTGAGTGCCAGGGCGCACCTGCGCGGTAATATGGCCGGCGCCCCCTCTTCCTGCCCTGTCCATGCCCGCAGAACCGACCGGCACCGCCCCCGCTCCCGACCCGCAGATGGCGAAGGCGCTGGGTCGTGACCGTCGCCGGGTGGTGCTGAGCTACCTGGTGCTGGCGCTGGCGTGGATGATCGCCACCGATGGTGCGATGGCGGCCCTGGTGCCGGACCCGCAGCAGCTGGCGTTCTGGCAGACCGTGAAGGACGCCTTCTTCGCCTTTGCCAGCGCTGGCCTGCTATACCTGCTGCTGCGGCCACTGGCCGAGCACGTGCTGCGCACCCATACCCGCCTGCAGGGCTCGGAGCTGCGCCTGCGGCAGCTGTTCGAGGGCAACCCCGGGCCGATCCTGGTCTACGACCTGGACAGCCTGGCCATCCTCGATGCCAATCCTGCTGCCTGCCTCGCCTTCGGCTGGGAGCGCGAGGAACTGCTGCAGCAGGCCATCGACGTGCTGTGGGCGCCTGGCGACCGGCTGGTGCTGCAGGCCAAGCTGGAGGCGATCCGCGAGGCACCCGAGCAGATCTGCATCCTGCGCACCCCGCTGCAGCTGCGCGACGGCAGCGTCCGGCAGATGGAACTGCGCTCGAACGCGATCGACTATGACGGGCGCAACGCCCGCCTGCTGATCGCCATCGACCGCACGGCCGAAGACCTGGCCCAGCTGCGCCGCGACCAGGCCCTGGCGCGGGTGGAAGAGGCTCACGAGCTGGCCCGCATCGGCGCCTGGGAGCTGGACCCGGCCAGCGGCCTCGGCCGCTATTCCAACCAGGTGTACCGCCTGCTTGGCCGGCGACCGCCCGAGGCACGGCGCTGGCACCGCTTCGATGAACTGCTGGTACCGGCCGACCCGACCACCGCGGCCCAGACCGAGCAGCTGCTGGCCGAGCTGTGTACCAGCCCCACGGCGCAGGTGGACGTACTGCTGCCAGTGCTGTCGATGGACGGCCGCGCGCTGATGGTGCACCTGCGCGCCGCGAGTGGCCTGGATGAGGCCGGCCGCGAGCGGGTGCTGGGCACCCTGCAGGACGTGACCGAGCGCGAGCAGTCGCGCCGCCTGCTGCGTGAGCGCGAGGAGCAGTTCCGCGAGCTGGTGCGGGTGCTGCCCGACGGCGTGGTGATCCTGTCCGAGGAGCATGTGCTGTACGCCAACGCCTGGGCCGCGGCCCTGTTCGGCTATGGCAGCCATACCCTGCTGGGTGAACCGCTGGATGCGCTGGTGGACCCGGCCGAACTGGACCGCGTGCGCGTGCAGCTGCGCGCCGGCCAGCCGCAGCACAGCCCTGGCCACAACAGCGTGGTGGTGATGCAGCGTGCCGATGGCCGCCGCTTCCATGCGGGCCTGGCCGTGGGCGAAGTGCGCTACGGCGGCCGCGACTGCAAGCTGCTGATCGTGCGCGACCTGAGCGAATCCGAGCGCACGCGCACCGCACTGGAAACCAGCAACCGCGAACTGCAGGCCATGGCTGGCCGCCTGTTCTCGCTGCAGGAAGACGAGCGACGCGCCATTTCGCGCGACCTGCACGATGACATCGGCCAGGCGATCACCGCCATCAAGCTTTCGGCGTATGCGGCGCAGGATGAAGAGGACGCGCAGCGCCGCGGCGAGGACCTGGCGCAGATCGTCAGCCTGGCCGACACCACGGTGGCCAAGCTGCGCGACATCTCCACCCTGCTGCGCCCGCCACAGCTGGACGCACTGGGCCTGGAAGCGGCATTGAGCTGGCAGGCGCGGGTGCTGTTCCGTTCCTCGCCGGTGGAGCTGCTGGCCGAAATCGATACCCTGCCCTCGCGCCCGGACAACAGCATCGAGCAGGCCTGCTTCCGCATCGCACAGGAAAGCCTGACCAACGTGCTGCGCCACGCCCGTGCCAGCCAGGTGCAGCTGCAGCTGCGCGATCTCGACCAGCGCGGCCTGCACCTGCAGATCCGCGATGACGGCGAGGGCTTCGACCCGGACGGCCCGCGCGGGCTGGGCCTGATCGTGATGCGCGAACGTGCGCAGAGCGTCGGCGGCCACGTCCATATCGAGTCGGCGCATGGCGCCGGTACCCTCGTCGACGTCCACCTTCCCTACCAGGCGGCCACTGCGGCCGCCGCTGATTCCCCGGAATACTGAGCCATGTGGAACCCCAACATGCCCCTTGTCAGCATCGACGACGCCCCCGATCGGTTGGGCGCCGGCAACCCCGAGCTGCAGGTCATGGTCACCGAAGCCGCCTCCGGCGGTACCCCCTTGATGCTGATGCACGTGGATATCGACCACTTCGCATCGGTCAACGAAAACATGAGTGCCGACGTCGGCGACCAGGCCCTGGTGCTGGTTGCCCAGCGCCTGCAGTCCTACCTGCGCGGCCGCGGCAAGCTGTGGCGGCATGGCAGCGATGAGTTCCTGCTGGCGGTGCCGCGCACTGCCGACCTGCCGCTGCCGGAGGACTTCGCCGAAGAAATCCGCCAGCAGATGGAACTGCCGCTGTCGGTGCTGCCGTACACCCTGTTCATGACCGGCAAGCTGGGCGTGAGCCTGTGCCCGGAGCACGCCAGCAGCGCCTCGCGCCTGCTCGACCACGCCGAGGATGCGCTTTACCAGGCTGCGCGCGAGGGTGGCAATGCGGTGCGCATCCACGCGGTGGATACCCCGCCCAGCGCGCACAGCGAAAGCATCATCGCCCGCCAGATCGTCGACGCGATTCCCAATGGCGAACTGAAGCTGCGCTACCAGCCGCTGGTCAGCGCCCGCGACGGCCACGTGGTGGGCATGGAAGCGCTGCTGCGCTGGCAGTCGCCGACGCTGGGCATGCTGGTGCCGGAGCGCTTCATGCGTACCGCCGAGCGCCTGGGCATCATCGTTCAGATCGGCACCTGGGTGCTGGAGGGCGCACTGAAGCAGGCGCGGCTGTGGCGCGACCAGGGCTTCGATGACTTCACCATCGCCGTGAACGTGTCGACGCTGCAGCTGCTGCGGCCGAACTTCTTTGCCGAGGTGATGGGCCTGATCCAGGCGGCGGGCGTGCCGGCGCAGATGCTGACGCTGGAGATCAACGAGAGCGCGCTGACCAACAACGTCAACTTCGTCCACGAAACGCTGGCCAACCTGCGCAACGAAGGCATCAGCCTGAGCCTGGACAACTTCGGCACCGGCGATTCCAGCCTGAGTGCGCTGGTGCGCTACCCGGTGGACAAGCTGAAGATCGACCGCAGCTTCATCAAGAGCGCGCCGGCCGGCAACCGCGAGGCCGCCATCGCCCGCGCCATCATCGCCATGGGCCACCAGCTGGGCATGACGGTGATCGCCAATGGCGTGGAATCGCAGGCGCAACTGGGCTTCCTGCGGCGCAACGACTGCGATGTGTTCCAGGGCTATCTGTTCGGCGAACCGATGTCGGCCGATGCCGCCGGCATGACCCTGCGCCGCCGCTACCTGCGCCCGGAAGCGTTTGCCGAAACCCGCCCGGACCGCACCCTGCTGCTGCTGGATGACGAAGAGAACGTGCTGCGTTCGCTGGTGCGCCTGTTCCGTCGCGATGGCTACCGCATCCTGGCCGCCGGCAACGTGCGCGATGCGTTCGACCTGCTGGCGATCAACGACGTGCAGGTGATCCTGTCCGACCAGCGCATGAGCGACATGAGCGGCACCGAGTTCCTGGGCCGGGTGAAGATGCTCTACCCGGACACGATCCGCCTGGTGCTGTCCGGCTACACCGATCTGAACACGGTGACCGATGCGATCAACCGCGGTGCGATCTACCGCTTCCTGACCAAGCCCTGGAACGATGATGAGCTGCGCAAGCACATCCACCAGGCATTCCGCACGTACGAGGAACAACGGCGCAGCAATGCCGGGCCGACGCCGGTGGAAGCGGGAGACGCCGGCGAGGATCGCACGCCGCTGCGTTGAGGTTCAGGCCCCGGTAGTGCCGGCCGCTGGCCGGCTGCCCGGGGTGCCCGATTCCATGGGGTTGCCGGCCAGCGGCCGGCACTACCCGATGCCGTCAGCGCGGCTGCTTCACCGGCAGCACCACGCGGAAGCGCGAGCCGAAGCCGGGCGTGCTGTCCAGGTCGATGCGGCCGTGGTGCTTGTTGATGATGCTGTAGGAGATCGACAGGCCCAGGCCGGTGCCGCTGCCGACCGGCTTGGTGGTGAAGAACGGATCGAAGATGCGCTGGCGCAGCTCCGGCGAAATGCCGCCACCGGTATCCTCGAACTCGACCCAGACCGTGTCGCCGTCCACGCCGGTGCGCACGGTGATGGTGCCGCGCTCGGCGATGGCGTGGCCGGCGTTGAGCAGCAGGTTCATGTAGACCTGGTTCAACTCCGACGGCAGGCATTCCACCAGCGGCAGCTGGCCGAACTCACGGTGCAGGGTGACCTTGTACTTGAGCTCGTTCCAGATGATGTTGATGGTCGATTCCAGGCCGGAATGCAGGTCCACCAGCTTCCACGACTCGTCGCGGCCGGAATACGAGAAGTCCTTCAGGTCGCGCACGATGCGGGTCACCCGCTCGATGCCCTCGCGCGATTCGGCCATCAGCTGCGGCAGGTCGCGGCTGATGAAATCGATGTCCAGGCGGTCACGGATATCGTCGATTTCCGGGATCAGCGCCTTCGGGTCCGGCGCGCGCAGGGCCCGCTCGTACGCTTCGATGACGGTGAACAGGCTGCGCAGGTATTCCTGCAGGCTGCCGAGGTTGGAGTGCACGTAGCCGATCGGGTTGTTGATCTCGTGCGCAACGCCGGCGGCCAGCTGGCCGATGGAGGCCATCTTTTCCGACTGCAGCAGCTTTTCCTGGGTGCCGTTGAGGCGCAGGTAGGCCTGGCGCAGTTCGGCATGGCGCTGCTGCAGTTCGCGCTCGTAGTCTTCCTGCCCTTCGATGGGGCGGAACAGGGCCAGGTAGTGGCCACTGCCGGGCTGGCCGTGGTGGTACAGGTGGGCGATGACCACCCCCTCGCCGACCGGCAGGCTGCCGTTCCACTGCCCGTGCAGGCGCGCCTGCTCCAGCGCATCCGGCGGCAGCAGCTCGCGCAGGCGCTGCGGGGCCGCTGCGGCGGCTTCTTCACTGCCCAGCAGGTTCTGCGCGGCCGGGTTGGCCAAGGCCACCTGACCGTCTTCGGTGAACAACAGCAGCCCTTCGCGCAGGCGCTCTAACAGGGCCTGCAGCACCGGCTGCGGGGGAAGGGGGGCGGTAACCAGGGCGTTGGCGGCAGACACGGCGACTCGGGGGCTTGCGAACAGGCGCCCAATATACGCGCTGCCGCGCAGCGCAGCAGCCTGCCGGCACACCGGGCCATGCCCGGCGGAGGTCTGATCCCCGTGGCGCACTGACTGCATCCACGCATGGCGTGGATCTACTGCCGGGGTATCGGTAGCGCCGGGCCATGCCCGGCGGAGGTCTGATCCCCGTGGCGCACTGACTGCATCCACGCATGGCGTGGATCTACTGCCGGGGTATCGGTAGCGCCGGGCCATGGCCGGTGGAGGCCTGATCCTCGTGGCGCACCGACCGCATCCACGCATGGCGTGGATCTACTGCCGGGGTATCGGTAGCGCCGGGCCATGGCCGGCGGAGGTCTGATCCCCGTGGCGCACTGACTGCATCCACGCATGGCGTGGATCTACTACCGGGGTATCCGTAGCGCCGGGCCATGGCCGGCGGAGGTCTGATCCCCGTGGCGCACCGACTGCATCCACGCATGGCGTGGATCTACTGCCGGGATGCGCCCCGGGCCGGTCAGGCGACGGCGAGTGGCCGGCGTGCGTTGACCGTGTGCGCCTGGCCCTTGGCGTCGTACGAAGACGATGCCTCGGTGCGACCGAGCTGGCGCAGCGCCCAGTCCACCTCGCGGCGGCGGCGCGACAGCAGCACGCCATTGGCGCGGTTGCGCTCGGCCAGTGCCTGCAGCTGCTCGGCCTCGCCCAGCGGCGGGGTCGAATCCAAGGCACGCAACGCCTCCAGCTTGGCGCCGGTAGCGCGGATCAGCGCGTGCACATCGTGCTCGACCAGGGCCTGGTGTTCGACATCCAGGGCCTGGGCAAGTCGCTGAAGATGTTCACTCATCGCCGCGGTCATCCCTGCAGCTGCTGGTCCAGTTCAAGCATGCGCGATGCAATCGCGTCCGGATTGATCTTGTAGCTGCCGTTCTGCAGCGACTCGCGCACGGCGGCGACACGCTGGGTGTCGATGGCCGGGGCGGTGCTCAGCTCACGCTCGAGCGCCTGCAGGTTGGTCGCCTCGCCGGTCAGGCGCAGGCTGTCAGCGGCCTCCACCGGGCGGGCCGGTGCATCACCGCTGACGCCCGGCTTGGTGGCCGGGGTCGTCACGCTGCGCAGTGCCTGGGGGACCTGCAGGTTGCCGTCGATTTTCTGGCTCATGGGGTGTCCTGGAGTTGCCGTTCACAAGGGATAACGACCGCAGGGCCGTGATCTTTAGGGAAATCTCTTACTTTTTCAACGCGCCACGATTACGTCACCATGGGCGTCCACTGTCCCCTGCACGATGCGGCGGGAGGACAGGTTTTCAACGGAAACGCGCTCGTTCTCGCCTGCATCGCCCATCGCCCGGCCCGCGATGCGCACCTCGACCGAGCCGCGCCGGGACACCAGGGCCACGTTATCTCCTCGCTTGATGAGACGCTCGGTGACCAGGTCGTTGGCCGACAGCAGGCTTCCGGCCTGCAGCGGCCTGCGGGCGATACGACCGACAGCGCTTGCGGGATCGGACAATACGGCGCCGGCGATCCGGGCTGCGTCACGCTGGGCAGTACTGATATCGGCCGCTGCCAGGGTTTCTCCAGTGGCAATGCCACGGGTGAGCACCAGCACCGCCTGGTTGTGGCGCACCTTCACCGGCACGAACAGGCGCCAGCCCCCGGCATCGGGGCAGCTGACCTCCACCGTGGTGTTGGCGGTGGGCTGCACCTGCAGGGCGGAGCCGCAGCGCGGCAGGCGCAGCGCGTCGGCCACCACGGCCTCGCCCTCGCTGCCGGCCGCCAGGGTCGACAGCGCCGCCGTGCGGATGCTGGCCACCGGCTGCCAATCGGCAGCGGCCGCCCACGGCGAGGCGAGCGCCAGTGCAATGCCCAATAGAGATGTGATCCGGCGCATGGCGCCTCCTGCTCGGAAAGACCTGGCCGGGTGCGTGCAAGCGGCGTGCCAGAGCTCTGCCCTTGTACAGCGGTCGACTAACAGTCGACCCTACCAATCGAGCGGCCGACTAACAGTCGACCCTACCAATCGAGCGGCCGACTAACAGTCGACCCTACCAATCGAGCGGTCGACCAACGGTCGACCCTACAAGATGCATCGCAACCGACAGAGCGCCCTCAAGTTCGGCCGCCCCTGCGCCGATACAGCAGCCATGTCCCATGACCTGCTCAACCGGATCGACCAGCGGACCCGACTGGCCGGCCACAATCGCCTGGCGCTGCTGCTGTTCCGTCTCGGCGGACGTCAGCTTTTTGGCGTCAATGTCTTCAAGGTGCAGGAAGTCCTGCGCCGCCCGGAGCTGTTCCAGGTACCCGGGCTGCCCGGCCAGTTCGCCGGCGTGGCCGATGTGCGTGGCCGTTCGGTGCCGGTGCTGGACCTGGGCCTGGCCATCGGCCACCCCGAGCGTGAGCCGGACGCGGACACCGCCCCCGGCTACCTGGTGGTGACCGAGTTCAACCGCTCCATCCAGGGGTTCCTGGTGAGCGGGGTCGAGCGCATCGTCAACATCGCGGTGGAGGACATCCACCCGCCGCCGGAGCTGGGCGCCGAATCGAGCTACCTGACCGCGGTGACCCGCTTCCAGGGCGAGCTGATCCAGGTGATCGACGTGGAAAGCGTGCTGGCCGACATCGCCCAGATCCGTGGCGAGGCCGTGCTGGACCCGACCATGGCCATGCCGGCCGACGCCCCGCAGCTGCAGGTGCTGGTGGTGGACGACTCCCGCGTCGCCCGCCAGCAAATCCGCAGCGTGCTGGACCAGCTGGGGGTCGGCGCCACCCTGCTATCCGATGGCAAGCAGGCGCTGGACCACCTGCTGCAGATCCACGCCTCGGGTGAGAACCCGGCCGACCGCTACGCCATGGTGATCTCGGACATCGAGATGCCGGCGATGGACGGCTACACGCTGACGACGGAAATCCGGCGCCACGCCGGCCTGTCCGGGCTGTATGTGCTGCTGCACACCTCCCTGTCAGGCGTATTCAACAATGCGATGGTGGAGCGCGTCGGCGCCAATGCCTTCGTGGCCAAGTACTCGCCGCACGAGCTGGCCGACTTCGTGCTGGACCGCCTGCGCAAGGTGGCGATGGCGGCGTAAGGCCGCCCCACGCGCCTCCGCCGGGCATGGCCCGGCGCTACCGGGACCTCCCGCACCCCATGGGTAGCGCCGGGCCATGCCCGGCGGCGCTCACGCTTTGGCACACCGCTTGCAGCTTCCCGGGCATCGTTCCCGTGGGAGTGCACCGTGCGCAACCTGATTACCGACTACCTGGGCGTGCATGCCCAGGCCATGCCGTTGCGCGAACAGCGGATGAAGCTGATCGCCAGCAACCTTGGCAACGCCGATACCCCCGGCTACAAGGCCCAGGACCTGGACTTCGACGCCGCCCTGCGCAACGCGCAGGGCCTGGATGCCAACGGCCTGATGACCACCACGAGCGAACGGCACTACGAGATCAGTAGTGGCCTGAACCCGTTCCAGGTGGCCCGCGAAGGCGTACAGCCCAGCCTTGACGGCAACACCGTCGACCCCGATGCCGAGCGCGCCGCCTATGGCCGCGCCGCGCTGGAATACCGTGCCTCGCTCAGCTTCGTCGAGAGCAAGGTCCGTTCCATGCTCACCGCGATCACGGGGCAGTAAGCCATGAGCAACCTGCCGATCTTCGACATCGCCGGCTCCGCACTGCAGGCGCAGTCGGTGCGCATGAGCACCATCGCCTCCAATCTGTCCAACGCCGACAGCATCGCCGGCTCGGCCGACGCGGTCTACAAGCCGCTGGAGCCGATCTTCCAGGCCGTGACCAGCAAGACCGATCCGAACATCACCTCGGTCAAGGTCAAGGAAATCACCCAGAGCGATGCCGCGCCGATCAAGCGCTACGAGCCCGGCCATCCGCTGGCCGACGCCGATGGCTACATCTACCAGCCCGACGTCGATCCGGTGGCGCAGATGGTCAACCTGATCTCGACCTCGCGCAATTACCAGGCCGGCGTGGAGATGTTGACCACCGCCAAGGAACTGGCCTTGGCCACCCTGACCATGGGCCGCTGAGGCGCGCCCGCGAGGATTACCGCATGACCACCGTCACCACCCAGACCAACCAGGACGTCTACGCCGCCCTCGGCCTGAACGCCCCCAACAGCAACAGCACCAAGAAGAAGAACACGCTCGACCAGGCCGACTTCCTTCGCCTGATGACCGAGCAGCTGCAGCACCAGGATCCGTTGAAGCCGATGGACAACACGCAGATGGTCGCGCAGATGGCGCAGATGTCCACCGTGCAGGGCATCACCGACCTCAACACCTCGGTGAAGGGCTTCCAGGAATCGATGGCCAGCGACCAGGTGCTGCGTGGCGCGGCACTGGTCGGCCATGAAGTGCTGGTGCCCTCGGAAAAGCTGGTGCTGGAAGCGGAAGGTGATGTCAGCGGCACCGTTGCAGCACCCGCCGCCGGCATCGTCACCGTCGATGTCACCGATGCCAACGGCAGCAAGGTCACCTCGATCAGTGTCGAAGCCGCTGCCGCCGGCGAAGTGGCGTTCAAGTGGGACGGCAAGGACGCCAACGGCAACCGCATGGCGCCGGGCAAGTACTCCATCGTCGCCAACCACGTCGACACCGCAGGCACCAGCACCAAGCTGTCCACCTACGTGCAGGCACCGGTGGAAAGCGTGACCGTCGGCTCCGACGGCCTGTACCTGAACCTCAAGGGCCTGGGCACGGCCCCGATCGATTACGTGCTCCGCGTCAGCTGAGCCGCACCCCCGCATCTACCAGGAGCAATCCCATGGGCTTCAACGTCTCGCTGTCCGGCATCAACGCCGCCAATACCGACCTGAGCGTCACCGCCAACAACGTTGCCAACGTCAACACGGTCGGCTTCAAGCAGTCGCGCGCGGAATTCGCCGATCTGTTCGCTGCCACCAGCTACGGCCTGTCCAACAACCAGACCGGCTCGGGCGCGCGCGTCACCAACGTGGCCCAGCAGTTCATCCAGGGCAACAACGACCAGACCGGCCGCAGCCTGGACATGGCCATTTCCGGTGAGGGCTTCTTCACCATGAACATGAACGGCGCACGCGTCTATTCGCGCGCCGGCAACTTCCAGACCGACTCGGCCGGTTACGTGGTCAACCCGCAGGGCGCACGCCTGCAGGTCTTCGCACCCAATGCCGATGGCACCAGCTTCGACGCCGGCCGCCTGGTCGACCTGCAGCTGCTGACCACCGACAGCCCGCCCAAGCAGACCAGCGAAGTGAAGGTGGGCTTCACCCTGCCCGCCAACGCCAAGCAGCCGACGGTCGCCGATTTCGATCCGACCGATTCCAACAGCTACAACCAGTCCAGCGGCGGCATCACCGTCTATGACTCGCTGGGCGTGAGCCACATCCAGGTGTCCTACTTCGTCAAGGACGCCGCGACCAACGGCTGGACCGTGCACAACTACGTCGATGGCGAACCGGCCGGTACTCCGACCGCGATCGCATTCGACAACAGCGGCAAGCTCACCACCCCGGCCGATGCCAAGATCAGCCTCGGCACGTTCACCCCCACGACCGGCGCGGGCGAACTGAACATGACGCTGGATATCAGCGGTTCGACCCAGTACGGCGAGAAGTTCGCTCTGCGCAACACGCAGCAGGACGGCTATGCGGCCGGCAAGCTCAACGAGATCACCGTGTCCGACAGCGGCGTGGTCTACGCGCGCTACTCCAATGGCGATGACAAGCCGCTGGGCCAGGTGGCACTGACCAGCTTCAACAACACCCAGGGCCTGGCGCAGAAGGGCAACAACCTGTGGGTTGAGACCTTCGAGTCGGGTACCCCGCGCACTGCCGCGCCTGACAGCTCCAACCTCGGCAAGATCCAGGCCGGCGCACTGGAAGCATCGACCGTGGACCTGACCGAGCAGCTGGTGAACATGATCACCGCGCAGCGCAACTTCCAGGCCAACGCGCAGATGATCACCACGCAGGACCAGATCACCCAGACCGTCATCAACATCCGTTGATGACCTGCTGAACCTGTCACGGAACGCCCCCCATGGATAAAGCCCTTTACGTTGCGATGACCGGCGCCCGCGCCTCCCTGCAGGCACAGGGAACGCTCAGCCACAACCTCGCCAACTCGGACACCCCCGGCTTCAAGGAAGCGCTGGCCAACACCGAAGCCTTCCCGATCCGTGGCCAGGGCTTTGCCTCGCGGGTGGATGCGCTGCACGTCGACGCCGGTTTCAACCGCACCGCCGGCGCGCAGCACATCACCGGCAAGCCGCTGGACCTGTCGCTGCAGACCGGCACCTGGCTGGCCGTGCAGGCCACCGACGGCAGCGAGGCCTACACCCGTGGCGCCGCGCTGTCGGTCACCCCGAACGGCCAGCTGGTGACCTCCAGCGGTCATCCGGTGCTGGACGACAACAACAACCCGATCGCCATCCCGCCCTACCAGGCGATGGAAGTGGGCAACGACGGCACGATCTCGATCATCCCGCAGGGCGAAGGCCCGCAGACGATGGCGATGATCGGCCGCATCAAAATCGTGCAGGCCGCCGACGAACGCCTGGAGCGCCGCCTTGACGGCCTGTTCGCCAACACCGACCCGCAGCAGCCGTTCGCGCAGGCACAGGGACCGACGGTGCACAGCGGCCAGCTGGAAGGCAGCAACGTCGATGCCGCCGGCGCGCTGGTGCAGATGATCCAGCTGCAGCGCCAGTACGAAATGCAGGTGAAGGTGATCAAGCACGGCGACGAGAACGCACGCAGCGCCAACAGTCTGCTGCGCTTGGGCGGCTGACGGAATTCCGGCACCGGCACGCGCCGTTGCTGGCACGCCGCTTGCACTACTTCACCCAAGGGCCGCACCGCGCGGCCGGCTTCACCCAGACAGGACTTCGAAGATGAACCAGGCACTGTGGATCGCGAAAACCGGACTGGATGCGCAGCAGATGCGCATGTCGGTGGTTTCCAACAACCTCGCCAACACCAACACCACCGGCTTCAAGCAGGACCGCGCCAGTTTCGAGGATCTGCTGTACCAGCAGGTGCGCCAGCCTGGCGGCGCATCGTCGGCGCAGACGCAGCTGCCGACCGGCCTGCAGATCGGTACCGGCGTGCGCGTGGTGGCCACCGCCAAGAATTTCGAACAGGGCAGCCAGCAGCAGACCGGCCGCGCACTGGACGTGATGGTCAATGGTCGCGGCTTCTTCGAAGTGCAGATGCCCGATGGCAGCTCGGCCTACACCCGTGACGGCTCATTCAAGATCAACCAGGACAGCGAGCTGGTCACCAACAGCGGCTACCCGGTGCAGCCGGGCATCCAGATTCCCGAAGGCGCGCAGTCGGTGACCATCGGCAGCGACGGCACCATCAGCGTGAAGATGGCCGACGACGCCGCCACCGTGGAAATCGGCGCGCTGACCCTGACCGACTTCGTCAATCCGGCCGGCCTGCAGGCCCGCGGCGAAAACCTGTTCCTGGAAACCACTGCCTCCGGCCCGGCGCAGAACGGCAACCCCGGCCTGAACGGCCTGGGCAACGTGGTGCAGGGTGCGCTGGAAGGCAGCAACGTCAACGTGGTGGAAGAACTGGTTTCGATGATCGAAACGCAGCGCGCCTACGAAATGAACGCCAAGGCCATTTCGACCACCGACGCGATGCTCGGCTACCTGAACCAGAACGTCTGACCGTCGCCAACGGGATACCGCCATGTCGTCCTTCTCCACCCTTGCCCGAATCGCCCTGCCCTGCGCCGTGGCCGCCCTGCTTGGCGGCTGCGTGATCGCCGGCGACGTGCGCCCGTACCCCGCCATGGCGCCGATCCAGCCGATCATGCCGCCGCAGGCCGCACCGACCGCGGGCGCGATCTACGCCGCCGGCCCCACGCTGCAGCTGTACTCGGACCGCCGCGCACGCGATGTCGGCGACCTGCTGACCATCACGCTGCTTGAGAACACCACCGCCACGACCAGCGCCAACACCGCCACCAACAAGGAATCGAACCTGAGCATCGGCACGCCGTCGATCTTCGGTGCGCCGGTGACCCTGGGTGGCAAGGACGTGCTCAGCGCCACTGCGTCGGGCAAGCGTGATTTCACCGGCAAGGGCAACAGCGCGCAGAGCAACCGCCTGCAGGGCAGCGTGACAGTGACCGTGGTGCAGCGCCTGCCCAACGGCAACCTGGTGGTGCAGGGGCAGAAGAACCTGCGCCTGAACCAGGGCGACGAACTGGTGCAGGTGCAGGGCATCGTGCGCCCGGGCGACATCGCGCCGGACAACAGCATTCCCTCCAGCCGCGTGGCGGAAGCCCGCATCGTCTACGGCGGCCGCGGCCCGGTCGCGCAGTCCAACGCGATGGGCTGGCTGAGCCGCTTCTTCAATTCCGGCCTGACGCCGTTCTGAGTATGGCCATGAAGATTTCATTCCGATATTTCCTGCAGCGACGCGCGGCGTCGCTCTACGGATCGCTGTTCCTGGTGCTCGCCGTTGCTTTCCCGGCCAGCGCCGAGCGCATCAAGGACCTCGCCCAGGTGGGCGGCGTGCGTGGCAATGCACTGGTGGGCTACGGCCTGGTGGTGGGCCTGGATGGCAGCGGTGACCGCACCAGCCAGGCGCCCTTCACCGTGCAGAGCCTGAAGAACCTGCTCGGCGAGCTGGGCGTGAACGTGCCGGCCAACGTCAACCCGCAGCTGAAGAACGTGGCCGCCGTGGCGATCCACGCCGAGCTGCCGCCGTTTGCCAAGCCGGGCCAGCCGATCGACATCACCGTGTCCTCCATCGGCAACGCGGTGTCGCTGCGCGGTGGTTCGCTGCTGATGGCCCCGCTGCGCGGCGCCGATGGGCAGATCTATGCCATCGCCCAGGGCAACCTGATCGTCGGCGGCTTCGGCGCACAGGGCAAGGATGGTTCGCGCGTCTCGGTGAACGTGCCCAGCGTGGGCCGCATTCCCAACGGCGCCACCGTCGAACGCGCCCTGCCCGATCCGCTGGCCAACGGCGGCGACATCACCCTGAACCTGCACCAGAACGATTTCACCACGGTCTCGCGCATGGTCGCTGCGCTCAACAACGCCTTCGGCGAGGGCGCTGCGCGTGCCGTCGATGGCGTAACCGTGGCCGTGGCCGCACCGACCGACCCGGGTGCGCGGATCGGCCTGCTGGCCCGCATCGAAAACCTGGAACTGACCCCGGGCAGCGCGCCGGCCAAGGTGGTGGTCAACTCGCGTACCGGCACTGTGGTCATCGGCCAGCAGGTGCGCGTCGGCCCGGCCGCGATCTCGCATGGCTCGCTGACGGTGACCATCCAGGAGAACGCCAACGTCAGCCAGCCCAATGCCTTCGGTGGCGGGCAGACCGTGGTCACCCCGCAGTCGACGGTGACGGCCACCAACGATGGCAGCCGCATGTTCAAGTTCAACGGCGGTACCACGCTGGATGAAATCGTGCATGCCGTGAACGCCGTGGGCGCTGCCCCGGGCGACCTGATCGCGATCCTGGAAGCACTGAAGCAGGCCGGTGCGCTGAGCGCCGAACTCGAGGTGATCTGACATGCGCATCAATCCCGCCTTCGACCTGAATCCTGCACAGCAGACCGACCCGGCCAAGATCGACAAGGTCGCGCGCCAGCTGGAAGGCCAGTTCGCGCAGATGCTGGTCAAGAGCATGCGTGATGCCAGCTTCGGTGATTCGCTGTTCCCCGGTGAAAACAAGATGTTCCGGGAGATGTACGACCAGAAGATCGCCGAGGCGATGACCCGGGGCAAAGGCCTGGGCCTGTCGTCCATCATCAGCCGCCAGCTGTCCGGCCAGCAGGCCGACGGCCCGGCGCTGGATACCCGCGTGGACCCGGCCAAGGCCAGCCGCGCCTACCAGCTCAATGCACCGGCCAAGGCGGCGCCCTCGCTGTCGCTGGACGATGCCAGCCAGGCCGTGCGCATGCTGCAGCAGATGGCGGCAGGCGCCCAGGACGGCGCGCAGGCCGCGACCAGCCCCGCTCTGGCACCGATGGAGCAGGCGCTGGACCTGATTGCCGGCCGCGACAGCAGCAGCATGCACCGTTCGCTGGGCACCAGCGATCCGTACGCCAGCAGCATCGCCGGCGACGATTGGGCGGCCAGCAACGACCAGTGGGCGGCCACCGCCAGCAACCGCGGCAGCATGGGCACGCCAGCCGATGCCCTGGCCACCCGCACCGCCGTGGCCCAGCTGGGCGCGAACACGCCGGAAGGATTCGTAGCCAGCATCTGGGGCCACGCACAGAGCGCGGCCAAGGAGCTGGGCGTCGATGCCCGCGCCCTGGTGGCCCAGGCCGCGCTGGAAACCGGCTGGGGCAAGCGCCAGATCAAGCACGCCGATGGCAGCACCTCGCACAACCTGTTCGGCATCAAGGCCACCGGCTGGAAGGGCCAGAGCGCCGTCGCCGGCACCCACGAGTATGTCGATGGCGTGCGCCGTAACGAAACGGCCAGCTTCCGCGCCTACAGCACGCCCGCCGAGAGCTTCGCCGACTACGTGCGCCTGCTGAAGACCAGCCCGCGCTACCAGCAGGCACTGCAGGCCGGCACCGACGTGCAGGGCTTCGCCCGCGGCCTGCAGCGCGCCGGCTACGCCACCGATCCGCGCTACGCGGCCAAGATCGCCGCAATCGCCGGTGGCCCGACCATCGAGCGCGCCGTGGCCGCCGTGACCGACGCCGGCACGCGCCTTGGCCAGACCTTCGCCAGCACCGCGACAGCGGCGCTGGGTATCACCCGTCGTTGAGGAACCCCATGTCCAGCGTCCTTTCCACCGGTACCAGTGCCCTGCTCGCCTTCCAGCGTGCGTTGGCGACCACCAGCCATAACGTCGCCAACATCAACACGCCCGGCTACAGCCGGCAGAAGGTCGACTTCGCCACCGCCGATCCGCAGAACTATGGGTTTGGCGAGGTGGGCAGCGGCACCCGGATCACCGACATCCGCCGCGCTGCAGACCAGCTGGCGATCTCGCGGCTGCTCGACAGCAGCGGCGAACTCGCGCGCCTGAAGCAGCTGTCGACCATGGCCGACCGGGTCAACGCCCTGTTCTCCGACTCGGCCACGAACGTCGCCGGCTCCTGGTCCAACTTCTTCGATGCCGTCAGCGGCCTGTCGTCCAATGCCGCAGGCACGGCCGACCGGCAGAGCCTGCTCGATGGCGGCAAGGCCCTGGCCAGCCGCTTCGGCCAGCTCAACACGCAGATGAACAACCTCAGCAGCGAGGTCAACAACGGGCTCATCGCCGGTGCCACCGAAATCAACCGGCTGGCCCAGGAAATCGCCCAGATCAACGGTGCCATCGGCAGCAACGTGACCGACGCCGCGCCGGACCTGCTGGACCGCCGCGACCAGCTGATCTCGCAGCTGGTCGGCTACACCGGCGGCACCGCGGTCGTGCAGGATGGCGGCGTGATGAACGTCTACACCGCTGGCGGCAATGCGCTGGTGGTGGGCACGACGGCCTCCAAGGTCACCACGGTGACCGACCCCTACCAGCCCGAGCGCCTGCAGCTCGCCCTGCAGACCCAGGGCGGCACGATCACCCTGGACCCGAAGGCCGTGGGCGGCAAGATCGGCGGCATGCTCGAGTTCCGCGACACCGTGCTGACCCCGGCCCAGGCCGAACTGGGCAAGCTCGCGGTCGGCCTGGCAGAGAGCTTCAACCAGGCCCACCGCCAGGGCGTGGACCTGTATGGCCAGATGGGTGGTGACTTCTTCAACATCGGCAACCCGCGCGTCACCCCCAACACCAGCAACGCCGGCACCGGCAGCATCACGGCGACCTATGGCGACCTGTCCAAGCTGGATGCACAGAACATCGTGCTCAAGTTCGACGGCACGCAGTGGCAGGCCAGCCGCGCCGACACCGGCGCCAGCGTTGCCCTGACCGGCACCGGCAGCGCCACCGATCCGCTGGTGATCAACGGCGTCGAACTGGTGGTGAGCGGCACGCCGGCCACCAACGACCGGTTCCTGCTGCAGCCGACCGCCGGCGTGGCCGGCAGCCTGGAAACGGCCATCACCGATCCCTCGCGCATCGCGGCCGCCGCCGCCGTGAAGGGCACGGCAGCACTGGCCAACACCGGTACCGGCAAGCTGACCGGCGTTGCGGTGACCGACGTCGGCAACGCCAACCTGCGCGACCCTGCCGCGATCGTGTTCACCTCGGCCACGACCTACACCATCAATGGCGGGGCGCCGCAGACCTATACGCCCGGCCAGACCATCAGCGCCAACGGCTGGAGCTTCGTGCTGGATGGCGCGCCCAAGACCGGCGACACCTTCAACATCACCCCTACCCCGGCAGGCTCGTCCGACAACAGCAACGCCGCGCTGCTGGCCAAGGTCGAGGATGCCAAGGCATTCAACGCTGGCACGGTCACCCTCAACGGCGCGCTCGGTGGCCTGACCACCCAGGTCGGCGCCGCCGCACGCTCGGCCGAGTATTCGCTCGATGCGCAGCAGGTCATCTCGGACAAGGCGCAGTCCGCACGCGACGAGATTTCCGGCGTGAACCTGGATGAAGAAGCCGCCGACATGCTGCGCCTGCAACAGGCCTACCAGGCCGCCTCGCAGCTGATCTCCACCGCCGACAACATGTTCCAGACCATCCTGGGAGCAATCCGCCGATGAGCAGCCGCATTTCCACCGGGATGATGTTCAACCAGTCGGTATCGCTGATGCTGGCCAAGCAGTCCAAGATCAGCCACCTCGAGCAGCAGATCGCCACCGGCAGCAAGATCAGCTCGGCCAAGGACGATCCGGTCGGTGCCGGCACCGCCGTTGGACTGGACCGCGTCGTGGCCGGCCTCGAGCAGCTCGGCAAGAACGCCAACAGCGTGCAGAACCGTCTTGGCCTGCAGGAAAACGCGCTGGCGCAGGTCAATGAACTGATGTCGCGCGCCGTTGAACTGAGCATCCAGGCCAACAGCCCGGTGCCCAAGTCCAGTGACCTCAAGGCCATCGTCAGCGAACTGAAGACCATCCAGGACAGCCTGCTGTCGCTGGCCAACTCCCGCGACGGCAGCGGCCGCTACCTGTTCGGCGGCAGCAACGACGCCGATGCGCCGTTCAAGCTGTCCGGCGGCACGGTCACCTACAACGGCGACCAGAACCAGCGCCAGGTGGAGGTCGCACCCGGCCAGCTGGTGTCCGATGCCCTGCCCGGCAGCGAGATCTTCATGCGCATCCCGACCGGCGATGGCCGCGTGGATGCCAGCGCTGCCGCCGGTAACAGTGGCAGCGGCCTGCTCACCTCCATCAGCCGCGATGGCAGCGGCAGCTGGGCCGGCGGCACGCTCAACGTGCGCTTCACCGGCACCGCCGAAGGGGCCTACGAGGTCGTGGACGGCAGCGGCACGGTGGTGGGCAGCGGCACCCACAAGCCCGGCGAAGACATTGTCGTGGCCGGCGTCAGCATGCGCATCGAAGGCGCGCCGGCGGCCGGGGACGAATTCAACATCAGCGACGCGGGTACCCGCGACATCTTCTCCACCCTGGACAGCCTGGTCGCGGCACTGGAAACCGACCCGTCCACTGAAAGCCAGCGCACGGCACTGCAGAACACCCTGCAGTCGAGTATCCGCGACCTCAACCGGGCCTCGGAAACGATGATCGATGCCCGTGCCAAGGGCGGTGCGCAGCTGGCCGCCATCGATACCGCGGCCAGCGCCCGCGAAGCCACTGCCGTCACCGTCAAGAGCACGCTCTCGACGATGCGCGATCTCGACTACGCCGATGCGATCGGCCAATACAAGCTGGAGAACGCTGCCCTTCAAGCCGCCCAGACCATCTTCAGCCAGATGCAGGCGATGTCCCTGTTCAACAGGATCGGCTGACCCCTTCCCGTTCCACCTGACTTCCAGCACGGCGCGTCCCGCGCCTTTCCTCACCGAAACGAACCGAGCAACCACGGAGAAGCACCATGGCACAGATCATCAACACCAACACCATGTCGCTGAACGCTCAGCGCAACCTGACCACCAGCAGCAGCTCGCTGGCCACCTCGATCCAGCGCCTGTCCTCGGGCCTGCGCATCAACAGCGCCAAGGACGATGCCGCCGGCCTGGCCATTTCCGAGCGTTTCACCACGCAGATCCGTGGCATCAACCAGGCCGCGCGCAACGCCAACGACGGCATCTCGCTGGCCCAGACCGCCGAAGGCGCACTGGGTGAAGTGGGCAACAACCTGCAGCGCATCCGCGAACTGGCCGTGCAGGCCCGCAGCGCCACCAACTCCGCATCGGACCGCCAGGCGCTGAACGCCGAAGTGCAGCTGCTGAAGCAGGAAATCCAGCGCGTCGCCGAACAGACCAACTTCAACGGCACCAGCCTGCTGGATGGCAGCTTCACCAACCAGGCGTTCCAGATCGGCGCCGACCAGGGCCAGACCATCAACATTTCGCAGATCGCCAATGCGAACGTGCACAAGCTGGGCAGCTGGACGAGTGCCTCGACGAATGCATCGGCACTGGGCGTGACACCGGATGGTGGTGCGGTCAAGGCGAAGCCTTCCACCTCTGAGGAATCCGGCACCTTCGCGCCTGTGGCCGCAGGCGGCACTGTTGCATACAACCTGACCGTCGGTACCATCTCGATCCTGGACCGCCCGGCGGGTGATGCGGTGTCGGTCGCCGACATGCAGGCGGCAATCGATGGGAAGACGCAACAGCTCAAGGAAGCAGGCTTTACTGTAACTGGCACCGTGGTAGATGGCGATATTCAGTTCAGCCGCGCAGACGGCAGCAACTTCACCATCACCCAGGCCGGCGGCGGCTTCGCCAACGGCGCGTTTGCAGCTGCGGTCACCAATGGTATCGAAGCAGAGCCAGCAGTCTTCGGCAAGACCAGCTTCACGATCACCGGTACCGTGGACGGCGCCACGGGCCAGGCAGTGACCATTGATCTGGACAGCGCCAAGACCGCCGCGGAACGCGCCACACAGATGGTCAACGCCATCAATTCGAAGACCCACGAAACCGGCGTAACCGCGTCGCTGGTGGACGGAGCACTGCAGCTGACGTCGAAGGATGCGAACTTCACCGTCGGCGCGATCGGCACTGACCAGACCGCTGCTGAGGCTGCACTGGCACAGCAGACCGGCCTGACCGCCGGCGCCACCACCAACTACGCCGCCGGTGTCGCTCAGACCGGCTTTGCCGAGCTGGACATCTCCAACCAGGCCAACGCTGACAACGCCATCCTGGCCATGGATGCTGCGCTGCAGTCGATCAACTCGGCGCGCGCCGACCTGGGTGCGATCCAGAACCGCTTCACCTCGACCATCGCCAACCTGAACACCAACTCGGAAAACCTGTCGGCCGCCCGCAGCCGCATCCGCGACGTGGATTACGCGCAGGAAACCGCCGAGCTGACCCGTGGCCAGATCCTGCAGCAGGCCGGCACGGCCATGCTGGCCCAGGCCAACCAGGTGCCGCAGAACGTGCTGCGCCTGCTGCAGTCGTAACCGACGCCGCACCCTGAGCTCCACCGAGGCCCCGCCATGCAGATGGCGGGGCCTTTTCATTTGCCCCGGCAAAAAAGCACCGAAACTTTCCTAAAGGCCGGAGGGGTAGTGCCGTTATTGATTTCAGCAGCGGTAGCACACCCCTTGGGGGGAAGCCAGCCACTGCCCCCCGAAACCGGTCAGGCTGCTCTGCCGGACACACTGCCAACAAGGAAACCGCACCATGGCACAAGTCATCAACACCAACACCATGTCGCTGAACGCCCAGCGCAACCTGAGCACCAGCGGCACCAACCTGGCCACCACCATTCAGCGCCTGTCCTCGGGCCTGCGCATCAACAGCGCCAAGGACGATGCCGCCGGCCTGGCCATCTCCGAGCGCTTCAGCACCCAGATCCGCGGCGCCAACCAGGCTGCCCGCAACGCCAACGACGGTATCTCGCTGGCCCAGACCGCTGAAGGCGCCCTGGGTGAAATCGGCAACAACCTGCAGCGCGTCCGTGAACTGGCCGTGCAGTCGCGCAGCGCCACCAACTCGGATTCGGACCGCCAGGCGCTGAACGCCGAAGTCCAGCTGCTGAAGCAGGAAATCCAGCGCGTCGCCGAGCAGACCAACTTCAACGGCACGAGCCTGCTGAACGGCAAGTTCACCAACCAGGCTTTCCAGATCGGCGCCAACCAGGGCGAAACGATCAACATCTCGCAGATTGCGAACGCCAACATCAGCAAGCTGGGCAGCTGGACCAGCGCAACGACGTCGGCGTCGTCTGCAGGTGCACTGCCTGATGGCGGCGCAAAGGCTGCTGATCCGAACGTTTCTGCTGAAAGCGGTGCATTCACCGAAGCCGTCTCCAATGCGGACGGTCAGAAGTTCACCCTCTCCGTCGGCTCGGTTGAAATCCTTTCGAGCACCCAGGTCGGAGCCGCCGCCGTCACCGTCGATGATGCCGCGATCGACGACGCTATCGCCAGTGACAAGGTGGCTGCAGACCTGAAGGCCGCAGGCATCACTGTAAGCGGTAAGGCCGCAGATGGCGACCTTACCTTCACGAAGGCTGACGGCACCGCATTTGAAGTGAAGGTCGCCAGCACCTTCAACGCTGGCGGCACCTTCGCGGAAGCAGATTTCGTCGGCGTACAGGACAACGGCGCAGCAGCTGTGACTGCAACCTTCAGCAAGACCAGCTTCACCATCACGGGTACGGTTGACGGCAAGCTGGGCCCGGCTGTGAGCATCGACCTGGACAGTGCGAAGACTGCCGGTGATCGCGCAACTCAGCTGGTGAACGCTGTCAATGCAAAGACCCATGAGACGGGTGTCACTGCCGCACTGGTCGAAGGCAAGGTCCAGCTGACCGGCAAGGAGGGCAACTTCACCGTCGCCTCCACCACGAACGATGCTGCTGGCAACGCCGCTCTGCTGCAGCAGACTGGCCTCGCCACTGGTCAGACCAACAACTATTCCGCAGGCGGCGCGAAGGACGGCTTCGCCGATCTGGACATCTCCTCGGTCGGCGGTGCAGACAACGCCATCCTGGCGATGGACGCAGCCCTGAACTCGATCAACTCGGCCCGTGCCGACCTGGGCGCCATCCAGAACCGCTTCACCTCGGTGGTTGCCAACCTGAACACCTCGTCGGAGAACATGTCCGCAGCCCGCAGCCGCATCCGCGACGTGGACTACGCTTCGGAAACCGCCGAGCTGACCCGCAACCAGATCCTGCAGCAGGCCGGTACCGCCATGCTGGCCCAGGCCAACCAGTCCAGCCAGAACGTGCTGAGCCTGCTGCGCTGATCCAGCGGTAGTACCTTGCAGTAACGGGAAGGGGGCGAAAGCCCCCTTCTTCGTGCCCGGCGGCCGGTTGGCACGCGCCTTGCACCGGGTGGGGAAGCGTTTCAACGCTCAAGCTCGCCCATCCCCGGCCGATAGCAGGTGCAGGACACCTGAACGGCCCGTCCAAGAACAAGGATTCCCCGCATGGCCATCGGCACGATTGGTACAGGTCTCGACATTCCCTCGCTGGTTGCCCAGCTGACCGCCAAGGAACGCGAGCCCCGCGAAAACCAGATCAACTCGGCCGGTGTTGCGGCCAGCGCCAAACTGTCGGCGCTGGGCACCATCAAGAGCGGCATGACCACCCTGCAGACGGCGCTGAAGACGCTGGTGACGGGCATGGCCAAGCCCGGCATGAAGCTGACCACGCCCACCGAGTCGAACTTCACCGCCGCGCTGGATACCAGCACCACGGCCGGCAAGGCCGCGGCGGGTACCCACCAGGTGGAAGTCAAATCGCTGGCGCAGAACCAGAAGCTGAGCTCGCAGGCCTACACCAAGGATGCCGTCGTGGGTGACGGTACGCTGTCGATTGCCTACGGCGACAAGACCATCAACGTGGAGATCGAAGCCGGCGCGACGCTGGAGAAGATCGCTGCGGAAATCAACTCGGCCGCGCAGAGCAAGGGCGTCACCGCTGCGGTGGTCACCGCCGACGATGGCCAGCACCTGGTGCTCACCGCCGTCGATTCAGGCACCAAGGGCGCGCTGAAGGTCAGCGCCAGCGGCGGCAATGGCGGACTGTCCAGCCTGGTCTACGACGGCACCGACGCCTCGAAGATGAGCGAGATGGTGCCGGCCAAGGATGCCGTGGTCGTGGTCGATGGCTTCACCCGTACCAGCAGCTCCAACACCATCACCGACCTGGTGCCCGGTGTCAGCCTGACCTTGACCAAGGCCAAGGAAGGCGAGCCGCAGACGCTGACCATCGCCCCCGACAACAGCACGCTGAAAACCAACCTCAACGCGTTCATCACCGCCTACAACTCGATCCAGTCGACGTTGAAGAGCTCCAGCGCCTACAACGCCGAAACCAACACCGCCTCGACGATGACCGGCGATGCCATGGTGCGCGGCCTGCAGCAGCAGCTGCGCACGCAGCTGAGCAGCAACGTCAACGATCTGAAGGACCTGGGCCTGACCATCGCCGCCGATGGCACCCTGAGCCTGGATGCGGCCAAGCTGGACACCGCGCTGTCGAAGAACCCGGAAGCGGCCAACAAGCTGTTCGGTGCCGAAGGTGCGCTGGCCAAGCCGATGACCGAGCTGATGAAGAGCACCCTGGATACCACCAGCGGCACGATCACCCAGCGCCAGGCCACCTTGAACAAGCAGATCAAGGCGCTGGAAAAGCAGCTGGACGATCTCGACAAGAGCATGGAAAAAGTATCCGACCGCTACACCAAGCAGTTCACCGCGATGGAGAAGATGGTCTCGCAGATGCAGTCCGCCAGCGGCTCGCTGATCGACCAGCTCGGCTGATCCATGCGCTTTTCCCGTGCAGGTGGCACTCAAGTAGCACGCCACCTGCGCCGATAACACGTTAGACCCCGTGCCGAACCCATGCCCCTACCCGCGCGGATGGGCAGGCATTCCAGGAGATTCCATATATGTACGGTTCCAATCGGCAGTTCGCCGAGCAGTACCGCAAGGTCGGTGTGACCACCTCGGTCGTGGACGCAGATCCGCACAAGCTGGTGGCCCTGCTGCTGGCCGGTGCATGCGAGCGCATCCGCACCGCTGAAGCCTCGCTGCAGCAGAATGACCAGGCACGCAAGGGCAAGGCCATCGGCGAAGCCTGCGCGATCGTCGGCCACCTGCATGGCTCGCTCGACCACGAAGCCGGCGGCGAGATCGCCGGCAACCTGTCGGCGCTGTACGACTTCGTCATCATGCGCCTGACCGAAGGCAACCTGCACAACGATTCCACTGCGCTGCAGGAAGCGCTGGGCCTGATGGTCGAAATCGATTCGGCCTGGAACGCCATTCCGGCCGACCAGCGCCACGTCAAGGCGGTGGCACCGTGAACCTGCAATCACTGCACGATTCGCTGGACACGCTCGACGCCAGCCTGCCGGGCGATGACTACGACACCAGCGAGCGCCTGATGGCCGAGCACCTGCAGGCCGTGGCCGCACTGTCGATGGTGGTCGAGCGCCCCAGCAACGAGGCCATCCTCGCCCTGCGCGACCACCAGCAGCGCGTGCTGGCCCGCATGATCGGCCTGCGCGACGAAGCCGCTGCACACCTCAAGCACACGGGCCGCTCCCTTCGCGCCGCCCATGCGTACCTGAAGGCAGAATCGCTGGCATGACCCTGCTGCCGACCACGTCGCTGCACCACCCTGCCGAGAGCGAGCTGTTCGATGAAACGCTCAGCTGCGAACTGGCCCTGCCGGCCGAGTTCCAGGCCGGCAGTGCGGCGGGCCGCACCAGCAGTGCCGAAGGCCTGCTGCGCAGCCTGGCGCTGGTGGAAGACAGCCGCGGGGACGAGCACGACGAACGCAGCGAAGCCAGCCTGCAGATCCAGCGCCTGGAAGCCAAGCTGGACCTGACCATGGTGTTGCTGGGCCGTCTGGTGCGCCAGCAGGGCCAGGACCTGCCCCTGCGCCCGGTGCGCTGGTCGCGCCGCGGCATCCGCCTGCAGCTGGGCCCGCGCAGCGGCGCCCTGCCCGGCCAGGCCGGGGTGGTACGCCTGCAGCCCAGCGACTGGCTGCCCGACAACATCGACCTGCCGGTGGACGTGATCGCCGAAGCGGCCGATGGCAGCGGCGGCCACTTCCTGTGGCTGCGCTTCAACCGCCTTGGCGATGGCCTGGAAATGGCCATGGAACGGCACCTGTTCCGTTTGCATCGGCGTCAGGTTGCCGAAGCGCGGCGAGCGCGCTGAAACGTGGCACCCGGCAGCGGGACGGACGGCCCTTGGCGTGCCCGTTCAGCTAAGTTAAGGTGGTCTCCCCTCACGGACCAGCAACGTGCCTGTGCGAGTTCTCATCGTCGACGATCACACCCTGGTTCGGGCCGGCCTGGCGCGACTGCTGCAGGGGTTTGCCGATGTGCAGCTGGTGGCCGAGGCGAGCAATGCCGAGCAGGCCCTGCAGATGGCCCTGCAGCACGCCCCCGACGTGGTCCTGATGGATCTGTCCCTGCCCGGCCGTACCGGCCTGGAAGCGCTGAGCGACATCCGCCTGCGCTCGCCCGGTACGCGCATCGTGATGATGACCATGCACGACGACGCCGCCCATGTGCGCGATGCACTGGACCGTGGCGCCGTGGGTTTCGTGGTGAAGGATGCCGCCCCGCAGGAGCTTGAACTGGCGCTGCGCGCCGCGCACGCCGGCCAGGTGTTCCTCAGCCCGCAGATCTCGGCCAAGATGCTGGCACCGATGCTGGGCCGTGAGAAGCCCACGGGCATCGCCGCCCTGTCGCCGCGCCAGCGCGAGATCCTGCGCCGCATCGGCAAAGGTGAGAGCAACAAGGAAATCGCCGCCGACCTCGGTATCAGCGTGAAAACGGTGGAGACCCACCGCGCCCGCATGATGGAGTCGCTCGGCTGCCGCCGCGCCAACGACCTGCTGCTGCTGGCAGCACGGCACCAGCACGAGCTCGAGTAGAGTCGACCGTTGGTCGACTGCGCTCTGCCTCGTCGGTAGAGTCGACCGTTGGTCGACTGCGCTCTGCCTCGTCGGTAGAGCCGACCGTTGGTCGACTGCACTTCGCGCGGGAGTCGACTGACAGTCGACTCTACCCCCCGTCCCGGCCCGTGCAGCGACGACAGGATTCCGTCACCCCGACACGCCCTGACGGATTTCCGTACACACAGGCTCCCCGGACACGCAGCCCGGCCACCACAAATCAACAACTTGGCGCAGGACTTCGTCAACTTCCCGCGACGCTGTAGGGAATCCCCCTACAAGCTGTCGGGAATACCACCAGCGCACTCAGGAACCCCCCGATTCCGCCTGCCCGGGATCAAAAGCAAGATGTGTTCCACAAGGCGTCGGGGAGCGGCGCCGGGGAACTGAAATGAAGGCTGCACTTTCGACCCAGCTGGGCCAGACGCTTCACCTCACGCCGCAACTGCTGCAGTCGATCCGACTGCTGCAACTGGACGGCCTGCACCTGGAACAGGAAATCCAGCGCCTGCTGGATTCCAACCCGCTGCTGGAAATCGAGGACGCTGAAGCACCGGCGGCCGACGCCACCGACGCCAGCACCACCACCCTGGAAACCGCAGCCTTCGACGAGCTGCCCGAGTCGTCCATGTGGGACGTGGCCGGCAGCAGCTGGCAGGACGGCGACGACGACCGCATGGCGCGCATCGCCGCGGGCGAGTCCAGCGACCCGCAGCTGCGCGTGCTGCAGCGCCTGGCCCTGGATCTGGACGAGCGCGAGCTGGCCGTGGCGGCCTTCTGGCTGGAGCACTGCGACGAAGCCGGCTACCTGCAGGCCCCGCTGGACCAGCTGCAGCTGCTGGCCAGTGCGCAGTTCGATATCGATGGCGCCGGCGTGGAAGCCATCCGCCAGCAGCTGCTGCACGGCGAACCGGCCGGCATGGCCGCGCAGGACCTGCGCGAAGGCCTGCTGGCGCAGCTGTACAGCCTGCACGGCGTGGTGCCGGCCCGGCACCTGGCAGCACGCATCCTGGAAGGCGCGCTGGAAGCCCTGGCCGCGCACGACTACCCTGCCCTGGCCCGCCAGCACGACGCCGAAGTGGACGACGTGCGCGAGGCCGTGCGCCTGATCCTGTCACTGCAGCCGCGCCCGGGCGACAGCCTGCTGCCCGAGCGCAATGCGGTGGTGGTGCCCGACGTGGTCGCCTGGCACGCCGATGAGCAGTGGAAGGTGGCCCTGAACCCGGCCACCAGCCGCCGCGTGTCGATCAACAGCCAGTACGAACAGGCGCTGGCCGAAACCAGCGACGCCGCCCCGGCCCTGCGCGAGATGCTGCAGGAAGCACGCTGGTTCAGCCGCGGCCTGTCGATGCGGTACGACACCCTGCTGCGCACCGCGCGGGTGATCGTCGAGCGCCAGGCCGCGTTCCTGGTGCGTGGCGAGGAAGCCATGGCACCGCTGACCCTGAAGGAAGTGGCCGAAGCGATCGGCATGCACGAATCCACGGTGTCCCGCATCACCACCGGCAAGTTCCTGCAGACCCCCCGCGGCACCTTCGAACTGAAGCACTTCTTCGCCGTGCGCCTGGAAGGCGCCAGCGTCTCCGGCCAGGCCGTCAAGGCCATGGTGCGCCGCCTGATCGACGCCGAACCGGCCGGTCGCCCGCTGGCTGACGAGGCCATTGCCGGCCTGCTGTCGCGCCAGGGGGTGAACATTGCCCGCCGAACCGTCGCAAAATACCGCGAACAACTGGATATCGCCCCGGCCCGCGAACGGCGCCGGCTCAGCGCCAGGCAACCACAGCTGGCCCGCGTGGGCTGAAAAGGATGTTGGACATGAACAAGCTCACAGTTCTGCTGGTCGATGACCATGAGGGATTCATCAACGCGGCGATGCGCCACTTCCGCAAGATCGACTGGCTGCAGATCGTCGGCAGCGCCGGCAACGGCCTGGAAGCGATCGAGCGTTCCGAGTCGCTGCGCCCGCAGGTGGTGCTGATGGACCTGGCAATGCCGGAAATGGGCGGCCTGCAGGCCACCCGCCTCATCAAGTCGCAGGATGATGCCCCGTACATCGTGATCGCCAGCCACTTCGACGACGTCGAGCACCGCGAGCACGCGCTGCGCGCCGGCGCCGACAATTTCGTCAGCAAGTTGTCGTACATCCAGGAAGTCATGCCGATCCTGGAAGGCCTCAGGGAGGATCGATCGTGAGTGAATCGCGCATCCTTGTGCTGGACAACGACGCCGTGCGTGCCGAGCGCACCGTTGCCCTGCTGGAATTCATGGATTTCAACCCGCGCTGGGTCTCCGACGCGGCCGACTTCGACCTGGGCCGCCAGCGCCAGAACGACTGGATGGCGGTGATCGTCGGCAGCCTGGACGACAGCGCTGCCAGTACCGCGCTGTACGCCTGGCTGGGCGGCAGCAGCCTGCCGCCGCCGGTGCTGTTGGCCGACGGTGAAGCTGCGGCGTTTGCCCAGCAGCACGGCCTGCACGAAGCCAACATCTGGCCGCTGGAAGCCCCGCTGCGCCATGCGCAGATGGAAGCCCTGCTGCGCCGCGCCAGCCTCAAGCGCCTGGATGCCGAGCACCAGGCCGGTGCTGTGCAGGACCAGGGCCCGACCGGCAACGGCCCGGCCGTGACCGGGCTGCGCACCATGATCGAGCAGGTGGCCGCCTTCGACACCACCGTGCTGGTGCTGGGCGAATCGGGCACCGGCAAGGAAGTCGTCTCGCGTTCGATCCACCAGCGCTCGCCGCGCCGGGATGGCCCGTTCGTGGCGATCAACTGCGGCGCCATTCCCGCCGACCTGCTGGAAAGCGAGCTGTTCGGCCACGAAAAGGGCGCCTTCACCGGCGCGCTGACCGCCCGCAAGGGCCGTTTTGAAATGGCCGAAGGTGGCACTCTGCTGCTGGACGAGATCGGCGACATGAGCCTGCCGATGCAGGTGAAGCTGCTGCGCGTGCTGCAGGAGCGCAGCTTCGAGCGCGTCGGTGGCAACCAGACCATCCGCTGCAACGTGCGCGTGGTCGCCGCGACCCACCGTGACCTGGAAACCCGCATCGCCGAAGGCAAGTTCCGCGAAGATCTGTTCTACCGCCTCAACGTCTTCCCGATCGAAGTGCCGGCGCTGCGCGAGCGTCGCGAAGACCTGCCGGCGCTGGTGGAAACCATCGCCATGCAGCTCGGCCGCACCGGCCGCGGCGAAGTACGCTTCACCCCCGAAGCGCTGCAGGCCCTGGCCAGCTACGAGTGGCCCGGCAACGTGCGCGAACTGACCAACCTGGTCGAGCGCCTGGCCGTGCTGCATCCGGGTGGCTCGGTGCGCGTGCAGGACCTGCCGGCCCGCTACCGTGGCGATGCCGCGCTGGCACCGGTGGCGCCCCCCGCGCCGGCGCCGGTGGCCGCCAGCGAGGAACGCCTGGACCTGCGCAGCTTCTCCTTCCACACCCCCGGCAGCGGCGGCCAGCCGGCGCTGGAACACGGCATCGCCGTGAACCGCGGCACTGCCCCTGCAGCCCTGCCGGACGACGGCCTGGACCTGCGCAACCACATGGCCACGATTGAACTGGGCCTGATCAACGAAGCCCTGGAACGCACCCAGGGCGTGGTCGCCCACGCCGCCCAGCTGCTCGGCCTGCGCCGCACCACCCTGGTGGAAAAGCTGCGCAAGTACGGCATCGAGCGCGAGCAGGCTGAACTGGCCGGCTGAGCAGCCTGATCCGCATGAAAAGAACACGAACGCCCGGGCTTGCCCGGGCGTTCTTTTTTCTGGCGCCGCTGCATGAGTAGATCCACGCCGCGCGTGGATGGGAGAACACGAGCTGACCGCGCCAGCGCCAGATTTCCGGCCTCCCAGCCCTGCAGCCCCAGGCCAAAAAACCGACGCCGGTGAAATGACGCATCCGCCGGGGTCAGGCTTCGTGCCGACCAACGGTCGGCACCCACCATCAGCAGCAGGCCGACCAACGGTCGGCACCCACCAACAGCAGCAGGCCCACCAACGGTCGGCACCCACCAACAGCAGCAGGCCGACCAACGGTCGGCACCCACCAACAGCAGCAGGCCGACCAACGGTCGGCACCCACCAACAGCAGAAGCCCGACCAACGGTCGGCACCCACCCTCATCAGAAGCACCACCATCAGCAGCAGGTTCCAACAGATCGCGGAAATCTGTCGAAGGCGGGGTGGGTCCGGTTGAGGGGGTGTGAGCCGCATGGATGCGGCGACCGAGCTTACATGGACGTACTTGCAGCGTCCCCCTCAACCGGACCCGCCCCGCCATCCCACGGAATGCCAGCTCTTGCCGTTGCTCATGCTGTTGCCGACCAACGGTCGGCACCCACCAACAACAGCGCAGCCCTGCCAACACCCCCACCCTCACCTCACTGAATCGAAAACCGGTTTCGGCACGCCGCTTGCAACTGCTCCAGCGAACACCCCCATCCCTGTTTCTGGAACCGTTGCAGATGTCCCACTCCGTCACTTCGATCCTCTCCCAGATCCGCTCCTATCAGACCCAGATGGGACAGCCGGCGGCGCTCAATCCGCTGGCCGAAGCGCCGCGTAGCAATGCCCTGCCGGGCACGGTGCTGGATGCACCGCAGGTCCAGCCCGCCAGTTTCACCGAGACCCTGCGCGGCGCCATCGCCGGCGTCAACGACGCCCAGCAGAAGTCCGGCGCCCTGGCCAAGGCCTTCGAACTGGGTGAACCCGGCGCCGACCTGGCCAAGGTGATGGTCGCCTCGCAGCAGTCCCAGATCGCCTTCCGCGCCACCGTGGAAGTCCGCAACCGTCTCGTCCAGGCTTACCAGGACGTGATGAACATGCCGCTGTAAGGAACATTGACGCATGGCACTGACGCTCTCCAAGGAAACCCTGAACGCCGAAAAGGCCGGGCAGTGGTTCGACCGCCTGCAGAGTCTGCAGATCACCCGCCGCCTGGGCCTGATGGCGATGATCGCGGTGGCGGTGGCGGCAGGCCTGTTCGTGTTCTTCTGGTCGCAGAAGCCCGGCATGGTCCCGCTGTACACCGGCCTGGACCAGAAGGCCACCGCAGAAGCGACCGACCTGCTGCGCGCGGCACAGATTCCGTTCGAGCTGGACCCGGCCACCGGTGGCATCACCGTGCCGGAAAAGAACCTGCACGATGCCCGCCTGAAGCTGGCCGGCTCCGGCCTGACCGACAGCGGCAAGCTCGGCTTCGAGCTGATGGAACGTGATCCCGGCTTCGGCGTCAGCCAGTTCGTCGAAAGCGCGCGCTACCAGCACGCGCTGGAAACCGAGCTGTCGCGCACCATCAACACGCTGCGCCCGGTGCGCGATTCGCGCGTGCACCTGGCCATTCCCAAGCCCAGCGCCTTCACCCGCCAGCGTGACGTGGCCAGTGCCTCGGTCACCCTGGAACTGCGCGGCGGCCAGCAGCTGGAGCGCAGCCAGGTCGACGCCATCGTGCACATGGTGGCCGCCAGCATTCCCGACCTGGCCCCGGAACGGGTGACCATCGTCGACCAGAGCGGGCGCATGCTCAGCGTCAGCGACCCCAACAGCGAAGCGGCCGTGAACGCCGCTCAGTTCGAGCAGGTGCGCCGCCAGGAAACCTCCTTCAATCAGCGCATCCGCGAGCTGCTGGAGCCGATGACCGGCCCCGGCCGCGTCAATCCGGAAGTGAGCGTGGACATGGATTTCTCGGTGACCGAGGAAGCCCGCGAACTCTACAACGGTGAACCGCAGAAGCTGCGCAGCGAGCAGATGAGCGAGAACACCACCAGCACCCCGGGCCCGCAGGGCGTGCCGGGCGCGACCAGCAACAGCCCGCCGGGCCAGCAGGCCGCACCGCCCACCGCGCAGGCGCCGACCGAAAGCAGCAAGAACGCCACCCGCAACTACGAGCTGGACCGCACCCTGCAGCACACCCGCCAGCCGGCCGGCCGCATCAAGCGCGTCTCGGTGGCGGTGCTGGTGGACAACGTGCCGCGCGCCGGTGCCAACGGCAAGGTCACCCCGCAGCCGCTGGCCGCTGCCGAGCTGACCCGCGTCGAAGCGCTGGTGAAGCAGGCGGTGGGCTTCAACGCCGAACGTGGCGACACCGTGTCGGTGATGAACGCGCCGTTCGTGCGCGACACCACCCCGGTCGAAGGCCCGGCCTGGTGGGAACTGCCGTGGGTGTTCGATGCCGGCCGCATGCTGCTGGGCGCGGTGGTGGTGCTGGCCCTGCTGTTCGGCGTGCTGCGCCCTGCCCTGCGCGGCATCACCGGGCAGAACAAGAAGGACGAAAACACCGAGCTGGAGCCGCACACCGCGGACGTACAGCTGGTGGATGACGATGGCACTCCGTTGCCCGCGCTGGGCGCTGACCGCGTCAGCCTGGCCGGGGCGGACCCACTGGCGCTGCCGGTGGATTCATATGAGGAACGACTGCGGATGGCCCGTGAAGCCGTGAAGACCGACTCCAAGCGCGTGGCCCAGGTGGTCAAGGGCTGGGTGGCCAATGACTGACGTACAACTGACGGGCGTGCAGCGCGCTGCCGTGCTGCTGCTGTCGCTGGGTGAACTGGACGCGGCCGAAGTGCTGCGCCACATGGAACCCAAGGAAGTGCAGAAGATCGGCATCGCCATGGCGACCATGACCGACATCACCCGCGACCAGGTGGGCCGGGTGATGGACCAGTTCAACCAGGAACTGGGCTCGAAGACCTCCCTGGGCGTGGGCTCGGACGACTACATCCGCAACATGCTGATCCAGGCGCTGGGCAGCGAGAAGGCCAGCGGCCTGATCGACCGCATCCTGCTGGGCCGCAACACCACCGGCCTGGACGCGCTGAAGTGGATGGACCCGCGTGCGGTGGCCGACCTGGTGCGCAACGAGCACCCGCAGATCATCGCCATCGTGATGGCCCACCTGGAAACCGACCAGGCCGCCGATGCGCTGAAGCTGCTGCCCGACCGCACCCGCGTCGACGTGCTGCTGCGCATCGCCACTCTGGACGGCATTCCGCCGAACGCGCTGAACGAACTCAACGAGATCATGGAGCGCCAGTTCGCCGGCAACCAGAACCTGAAGTCGTCCAACATCGGCGGCGTGCAGTGCGCGGCCAACATCCTCAACTTCATGGAAAGCGGCCAGGACCAGGCGATCCTGGGCGAGATCGCGCGCATCGATGCGCCGCTCAGTGGCCGCATCCAGGACCTGATGTTCGTGTTCGACGACCTGGTGGACCTGGACGACCGCGAGATGCAGCTGGTGCTGCGCGAAGTCAGCGGCGAGCGCCTGGGCCTGGCCCTGCGCGGCGCCGACATCAAGGTGCGCGACAAGATCACCCGCAACATGTCCCAGCGTGCGGCCGAAATCCTGCTGGAAGACATGGAAGCCCGTGGCCCGGTGCGCCTGTCCGACGTGGAAGGCGCGCAGCGCGAGATCCTGGCCATCGTCAAGCGCATGGCCGATGAGGGCACCGTCACCATCGGTGGCAGCGCGGAGGCCATGCTGTGAGCAACGTCGTGCGCTGGCTTGCCCCCGACCTGCTGGCCCAGCCGCAAGCGCAGCTGGAGCAGGAGGACATCTTCGAGCTCACCGAGCCGGACCCCGAGCACGAGCCGGAACCGGTCCTGCAGCTGCCGACCCTGGAGGAAATCCAGGCGATCCAGGACAGTGCCGAGAAGGAAGGTTTCCAGCACGGCCACGCCGAGGGCTATGGCCAGGGCCAGGCCGAAGTGCGCCGCCTGGTCGCGCAGATGGAAGGCATCCTCGACAACTTCAGCCGGCCCCTGGTGCGGCTGGAGAACGAAGTGGTCGGCGCCCTGGGCGAACTGGCGGTGCGCATCGCCGGTGCGCTGGTCGGCCGCGCCTACGAAGCGGACCCGGCGCTGCTGGTGCAGCTGGTGGGCGAAGCGGTGGACGCCGTGGGCGGCAGCACGCGTGAAGTGGAAGTGCGCCTGCACCCGGATGACATCGCCGCGCTTGCGCCGCTGATGACCCTGACGCCCACCCAGCGCCTGGTGCCCGATACCAGCCTGAGCCGTGGCGACCTGCGCGTGCACGCCGAAGCAGTGCGCATCGACGGCACGCTGGAAGCGCGCCTGCGCGGCGCGCTGGACGCGGTGATCCGCCAGACCGGAGCCACCCCATGACCCCCGAAACGAACCTGCCCCCGCCGCCGGCCGACTGGGCCGTGGCCCGCAACCTGCGCCTTGCCCGCCGCCTGGATGGCCTGCGCGTGGATACCGCGCATGGCCGCGGCCTGATCCGCGAGGGCGTGCTGCGCCGCGCGGTGGGCCTGACCCTGGAAGCCGTGGGCTGCGAGGCACCGCTGGGTGCCAGCTGCAAGGTGGAAGTGGTCGACGGTGGCTGGGTCGATGCCGAAGTGGTCGGTTTTGCCGGCGAGCGCACCTACCTGATGCCCAGCGCCGAACTGCACGGCCTGCTGCCTAATGCACGCGTCGTGCCCTCGGCGCGCCGTGGCGGCGTGGAAGTGGGCGAAGGCCTGCTGGGCCGCGTGATCGACAGCGACGGCGTGCCGCTGGACGGCAAGGGCCCGATCCGCGCAGAAGGCCACGTCGGCATGGCCGGCGTTTCGATCAACCCGCTCGCGCGCGAACCGATCACCCAGCCGCTGGACGTGGGCGTGCGCGCCATCAATGCCCTGCTGCCGATCGGTCGCGGGCAGCGCGTGGGCCTGTTCGCAGGTTCCGGCGTCGGCAAGTCGACGCTGCTGGGCATGATGACCCGCTACACCGCCGCCGACGTCATCGTGGTCGGCCTGATTGGTGAACGTGGCCGCGAAGTCCGCGATTTCGTCGAAACCACCCTGGGCGAGGAAGGCCTGCGCCGCGCCGTGGTGGTGGCCAGCCCGGCCGACCGGCCGCCGCTGGCACGCCTGCACGGTGCCTACCGCGCCACGGCCATCGCCGAGTGGTTCCGCGACCAGGGCCTGAACGTGCTGCTGCTGATGGATTCGCTGACCCGTTTCGCCCAGGCCCAGCGCGAGATCGGCCTGTCGGTGGGCGAGCCGCCGACCACCCGCGGCTACCCGCCCTCGGTGTTCGCCAAGCTGCCGGCGCTGGTGGAACGCGCCGGCAATGGTGCCAAGGGCCGTGGCTCGATCACCGCCTTCTATACCGTGCTGACCGAAGGCGATGACCCGCAGGATCCGATCGCCGACGCGGCGCGCGCGATCCTCGACGGCCACATCCTGCTGTCGCGGCGGGTGGCCGACAGCGGCCTGTACCCGGCCATCGACGTCGAATCGTCGGTCAGCCGCGTGGTCACGGAAATCGCCGACGAACCGTGGCGCCTGCGCATCCGCAAGCTGAAGCGCCTGGTCTCGGCCTACTCGTCCAACCGCGACCTGATCGCGATCGGTGCCTACCAGCGCGGCAACGACGCCGCCACCGACGAAGCCCTGGAACGCTGGCCGGAAATCATGGAGTTCCTCGGCCAGGACGTGGCCAAGGCCGCCGATCTTCCGCACAGCCAGGCGGCGCTGCAGCGCCTGGTGGATTAAGAGAGCCGAACCATGAAACAGTCCAAGCGCATCGATCCCCTGCTGAAGCGGGCCCAGGAACACGAAGACGCCGTGGCCCGCGACCTGGCCGAGCGCCAGCGCGTGCTCGACACCCACCTGTCGCGCCTGGACGAGCTTCGCCGTTATGCGGAGGAGTACGCGAACGCGCAGATGGCCGCGACCAGTCCCGCGCAGCTGCTGAACCGGCGCGCGTTCCTCGACCGCCTCGACAGCGCCGTGGAGCAGCAGCAGGCCACAGTGAACGGCAACCGCGAAAAGGTGGAAGCCGAACGCGCACGCCTGATCCTGGCCAGCCGTGACAAGGCCGTGCTGGAACAGCTGGCCGCCAGCTACCGTGCCCAGGAAAAGGTGGTGACCGACCGCCGCGACCAGCGCGAGATGGATGACATCGGTGCCCGTCGTGCGCGCCTGGCGCAGACGGCGGAACCGGACGGCGGCGACCAGGGAGGCCGCACGTGATGCCCTCCGCGCTTTCCAGCAGCACCGGCACCGGCAGCACCGCCAGCACCGCCTCCAGCAGCGCGCGCAGCACTGGCAGCGGCAAGGAATTCGGGCAGATGCTGCAGGGCTCGCCCGGTACCACCGCGAAGGCACCGCCGGCCAACAAGACCCAGCCAGGCAAAGCGGGCGCGCCGTCCCATGGCGCGCCTGCCAACCCGGACGGCAGCGCAGACAAGCCGTCCAGCACCGCCACCGACAGTGACGCCACGCAGACTGAAGCGGCGTCGGCCTCCTCGCCCCCCACGTCACCCGCTGCGGACGACAAGGACACAGCGAGCGAGGGCGACGATGCGCCGTGGCCGCCGCTCGGCCTGGCCGGTCTGGTGCTGGCAGTTCCGGTGCCCACCGACGGGGCTGCCCCCACGCCCGCGGCCAGCGCCAATGGCGTTGATGCAGGCCTGCCCGCAGCCGCCCCGACGCTGCCGGCGGCTGCACCGTTGGCGGCCGGCGCGCCTGCATCCCCAGCAGTGACCGCTGCAACGGCGGACAGCGACGGCGAGATCACCACCCGGCAACTGCCGGACATGATCCTGGGCCAGCAGGCGCTGGACGCTGCTGACGACGCCGACAGCCTGCTGATCGGCGATCGCACGCCGCCCGCCCCACTGCAGGCCCCGCTGCCTGCCGCCCTGCAGGATCTGAAGGCGGCGCTGGCCAGCACTGCGGCCTTCAACGGAGAACCGACGCCGACCCCGACCCTGGGTGACGACGGCTTCGACCAGGCCATCGGCGCGCGGCTCGGCTGGCTGGCGGACCAGAAAATCGGCCACGCCCATATCCGCCTGAACCCGGAGGACCTGGGCCCGGTGGACGTCCGCCTGCAGATGAACGGCGACAAGGTGCATGCCAGTTTCAGCAGCCCGCACGTGGACGTGCGCCAGGCCCTGGAAAGCAGCCTGCCACGCCTGCGCGAACTGCTGGGCGAACAGGGCTTCCAGCTCGCCCATGCCGACGTCGGCCACCAGAACAGTGGCGACGGCAGTCCGTCGTCGTCGCCGGGCGGCGGCACGGGCCTGGGCGGTGGCGACGGAGAACCGTCGCGGGGCGAGGCCACGATGTCGGCTGCACAGCTGATCCGCCAGCGCGGCCTGCTGGACGCCTACGCCTGACGGCAGCGCCGGGCCTGGCCCGGCGTGCCGACGGAATTCCGTCGCCCCCTGCCCGTCGCGTTGCGGCACGCCCCTTGCATATCCCGGTGAAGCAACCCTCAGGAGCTTCACCTCGTGGCCGCAGCCGCTGACAAAACCAAGAAGACCGCCGACAAGGACAAGACCGCCAAGCCGCGTAGTCCGCTGTTGATCACCGCTCTGGTGGCCGTGCTGGCCGCAGGTGCCGCCGGCGGCAGCGTCTGGTTCTTCACCCAGTCCAAGCACGAAGACAAGACCGCCGAAGCCCCGAAGAAGGGCGCGACCCCGGCCCCGGCCCAGTACTTCGCGCTGGATCCGGCCTTCGTGGTCAACCTCAACGGCTCGATGGACGGCCCGCGCTACCTGCAGGTGGAAGTGCAGCTGATGACCCGCGATCCGGCCGCGCTGGAAGCGATCAAGACGCACGCCCCGGCCATCCGCGCACGCCTGCTGATGCTGTTCTCGCAGGTCACCTCCGACCAGATCGCCGATATCGCCGGCAAGCAGAAGCTGCAGGCCAATGCGCTGGCCGAAGTGCAGAAGGTGCTCAAGGCCGAGACCGGCAACAACGGTGCCGACGATCTGCTGTTCACCAGCTTCGTGACCCAGTAAGGGCTGCCCCCGATGAATGACCTGCTGTCCCAGGATGAGATCGATGCCCTGCTCCATGGCGTGGACAGTGGCGCGGTCGAAACCGAGCCGGAGGCGCCCAGTGGCGAAGCCCGTTCGTACGATTTCGCCAGCCAGGACCGCATCATCCGCGGTCGCATGCCGACCCTGGAAATGGTCCACGAGCGTTTCGCGCGCCTGTGGCGGATCGGCCTGTTCAACCTGATCCGCCGCTCGGCCGAACTCTCGGTGCGCGGCATCGAGCTGATCAAGTTCAACGACTACATGCACTCGCTGTATGTGCCGACCAACCTGAACCTGATCCGCTTCAAGCCGCTGCGTGGCACCGGCCTGATCGTGTTCGAGCCGACCCTGGTGTTCGCCATCGTCGACAACTTCTTCGGCGGTGACGGGCGCTACCCCACCCGCATCGAAGGCCGCGAATTCACCGCCACCGAAATGCGGGTGATCCAGCTGCTGCTGAAGCAGACCTTCGCCGACCTGCGCGAGGCGTGGGCGCCGGTGATGGAGGTGGATTTCGAATACATCAATTCGGAAATCAACCCGCACTTCGCCAACATCGTGACGCCGCGCGAGTACGTGGTGGTGTGCCGCCTGCACGTCGAACTCGATGGCGGTGGCGGTGACATCCACGTCACCCTGCCGTACTCGATGCTCGAGCCGATCCGCGAACTGCTCGACGCCGGCATCCAGAGCGACCGCAACGACCGCGATGCCAGCTGGGGCGTGATGCTGCGCGAGCAGCTCAACATCGCCGAAGTGACCCTGTCCAGCGTGCTGGCCAGCAAGCGCATGACCCTGCGCGACCTGACCCGGCTGAAGGTGGGCGACATCCTGCCGATCGAGCTGAACCCGCAGGTGCCGCTGTGCGTGGAGAACATCCCCGTGTTCACCGGCGAATTCGGCATCGCCAACGGCATGAACGCCGTGAAGATCACCGCTACCCATCCGCCGGGCACCCGCCCGCGCGTACCCGTCATCCAGGAAGACCCGCAATGAACGATATCGACGCCCTCGAACCGACCCCGGCCCAGTTCAGCAGCCTGCAGGCCGACGAGTCGATCGGTCCGGACCTGAACCTTGACGTGATCCTCGACGTGCCGGTGACCCTGTCGCTGGAAGTCGGCCGCGCCCGCCTGCCGATCCGCAACCTGCTGCAGCTCAACCAGGGCTCGGTGGTGGAACTGGAACGCGGTGCCGGTGAATCGCTGGATGTATTCGTCAACGGCACCCTGATCGCCCATGGCGAAGTGGTGGTGATCAACGACCGCTTCGGCGTGCGCCTGACCGACGTGGTCAGCCCGAGCGAGCGGATCCGGAGACTGCGTTGAGCCTGCTGCTCGCCACTGCCCAGGCCGCTGCGAAGACCACCCCGCAGATCGGCCAGCATGCCGCCGGCGCACCGAGCCTGTTCGGCGCAGTGCTGGCGCTGCTGGCCGTGCTGGCGCTGGTGGTCGGCCTCGGCTGGCTCCTCAAGCGCATGCCGGGCAGCGGCTTCCGCCCGCCGGAAGGCATGAAGCTGGTGGCCACACTGACCGTGGGCGCCAAGGAACGCGTGGTGGTGGTGGAGGTCAATGGCCAGCAGCTGCTGCTGGGCGTCACCGCCGGCAGCATCAACGCCCTGCACACCCTTTCCGAGCCGCTGCCGCCACCGACCCCGGTGCGCGTGCCGGACCTGAAGAACCTGCCGAATTTCGCCCAGCTGCTGCAACAGCGGCTGCGCAAGGATCCCTGACATGCGTGTCGCCCGTACCCGCCCTGCCACCGCGCTGTCGTGGCTGCTGTTGATCGCCCTGTGCCTGCTGCCTGCGCTCGCGTTTGCAGCGCCCGGCGCGCCGGTTGCACTGCCCGACGTCAACGTCGGCAAGATCGGCGGTGCGCCGGTCAGCCTGCCGTTGCAGACCCTGCTGCTGATGACGGCGATCACCCTGATCCCGTCGATGCTGCTGGTGCTGACCTCGTTCACCCGCATCATCATCGTGCTGGGCCTGCTGCGGCAGGCGCTGGGTACGGGGCAGACGCCGTCCAACCAGGTGCTGATGGGCCTGGCCCTGTTCCTGACCGCGATGATCATGATGCCCACCTGGGACAAGGCGTGGAGCACGGGCATGGCGCCCTACCTCAACGGCGAGATCGACTTCCAGACCGCCTGGACCATGACCACCCAGCCGCTGCGCGGCTTCATGCTGGCGCAGATCCGCGAGACCGACCTGATGACCTTCGCCGGCATCGCCGGGCACGGCACCTACGCCAGCCCCGACGCGATCCCGTTCCCGGTGCTGGTTGCCTCGTTCGTCACCAGTGAACTGAAGACCGCCTTCGAGATCGGCTTCCTGATCTTCATCCCGTTCGTGATCATCGACCTGGTCGTGGCCAGCGTGCTGATGTCGATGGGCATGATGATGCTGTCGCCGATGCTGGTCTCGGCCCCGTTCAAGATCCTGCTGTTCGTACTGGTCGATGGCTGGGTGCTGACCGTGGGAACGCTGGCGGCCAGCTTCAATCCGGCGTGAATCAATCCCGCGTGAATCGAACACGCGCCGCCGGGCATGGCCCGGCGCTACCGATGGAACAACGATGTCTCCCGAACTTGCCCTGACCGAACTGCGTGGCGGCCTGATCACCGTGTTGTGGGTGGCCGGCCCGCTGCTGCTCACCGTGCTGGTGGTGGGCGTGGTGGTGGGCGTGGTCCAGGCCGCGACCCAGTTGAACGAACCGACCATCGCCTTCGTCGCCAAGGCCGCCGCGCTGACGGCAGTGCTGTTCGCGCTGGGCAGCCTGCTGATCGGCCACCTGGTCGAATTCACCACGCTGCTGTTCCAGCGCATTCCACACCTGATCGGCTAGGGCCTGCGCGCTGATGGATGCCGCCACCCAGATGGCTGCCGACGGCCTGCAGGCCTTCGGCATGATCGCCACGGTGCTGTGGACGATGCTGCGCATCGGTGCCGTGGCCATGGCCATGCCCATGATCGGCACCCGCGCGGTGCCCGGACGCGTGCGGGTGATCCTGGCCGGCACCCTGTCCATCGCTCTGGCGCCGCTGCTGCCCCCGGTACCAGACTGGACCGGCTTCGACGCCGCCACAGTGCTGACCATCGCCCGCGAGCTGGCCATCGGCGTGTCCATCGGCTTCATGCTGCGATTGATCTTCGAGGCCGGTGCGCTGGCCGGCGAACTGGTCGCACAGGGCACCGGCCTGGCCTTCGCGCAGATGAGCGACCCCCTGCGCGGCGGCACCTCGGGCGTCATCGGCCAGTGGTTCTACCTGCTGTTCGGCTTGCTGTTCTTCACCGCCAATGGCCATCTGGCGCTGATTTCGCTGGTGGTGGACAGCTATCGCGCGCTGCCCATCGGCGCGCCCCTGCCCGATCCGAACGCCTTCTTCACCATCGCCCCGACCCTGCTACTGACCGCGCTGCGCGGCGCCCTCACCCTGGCCATCCCGCTGACGGTGGCGATGCTGGCGGTGAACCTGGCGTTTGGCGTGCTCGCACGCGCCGCGCCTGCGATGAATCCGATCCAGCTGGGCCTGCCGGTGTCGCTGCTGCTGGGCCTGTTCCTGCTGGCCCTGCTGGTGGGTGAAATGGGCCCGCCGGTGCAGCGCCTGTTCGATGCAGCCTTCGAAGCGGCGGGCGCCGTCACACAATGACCCGCATTTGTAGAGCCGAGCGTAGGCTCGGCTCTACCCGTCCCCACTGGTTCGCGGTAGAGTGAATAGGCGGCGACCGGGGGGCGCTGCATCCGGCAGTCCGTGCGGACTGCCTGCCTCATCCATGCCCCAACGTAGTTTTTCCGTCGACAGGAAGGTCCGGGAGAAAGACGAATGCTGGTAGGCACGTACAACCCGTGGCTGGTAGCGGTGTCGCTGCTGGTCGCCGTGATGGCGTCATACACCGCGCTGGCCATGGCCGGCCGCACGGTCACCGCGCCCGGCAAAGGCGCTACCTGGTGGTGGCGGCTGGGGGGTGGTTTCGCCATGGGCCTGGGCATCTGGTCCATGCATTTCATCGGCATGCTCGCCTTCGACCTGCCCATTCCGCTGGGCTACGACCTGCCGATCACCCTGCTTTCTCTGGGCATGTCCATCGCCGCCTCGGTGTTCGCGCTGTGGCTGGTGTCGCTGCGCACGCTGCCCCATCCGCGCCTGGCCGGTGGCGCGATACTGATGGGCATCGGCATCGCCGGCATGCATTACGTCGGCATGGCCGCCCTGCGCATGAACCCGGGCATCGACTACGACCCGGCGTGGCTGGCACTGTCGCTGCTGGTAGCCGTGGCTGCCTCGTGGGTGGCGCTGTACGTGGCCTTCCGCCTGCGCGCGCAGCACACCCGCAGCGTCGACCGGCTGGCGGCCGCCGGCCTGCTCGGCCTGGCCATCGTCGGCATGCACTACACCGGCATGGCCGCCGCCCGCTTCCCCGAAGGCAGCGTCTGCGGCGCGGCCGTGGGCGATGGCCTGCAGAACACCTGGCTGGCGATGCTGGTGGTGGTGCTCACCGTGGCCATCCTCGCCGTGGTGCTGGTGGTGTCCTGGATGGACCAGCGGGTGGAGGCACAACTGCTGCGCCTGCGCAATTCGATGCTGAGCACCTCGTTGACCGATGCCCAGCAGGAACTGACCCAGGCCGCACTGCATGATCCGCTCACCCGCCTGCCGAACCGGCTGCTGCTGCAGCGGGGCATCGTGCAGGCGCTGGCCGAGGCCGAACAGGGCGGCAGCCGGTTCGCGGTGATGTTCATGGACCTCGATGGCTTCAAGCAGGTCAACGATGCCTATGGCCACCAGGCCGGCGATGCGCTGCTGGTGGCCGTGGCCGAACGCACCCGCCAGCTGCTGCGGCCCAACGACCTGCTGGCCCGGCTGGGCGGCGATGAATTCGTGCTGGTGGTCCGCATCGAGCACGACGAGGACCTGCCCACCCTGGCCCGGCGCATCCTGCAGGCGGTGGGCAGCGCCCCGCTCCTGCCCGACAGCGAGCTGCAGGTGACCGCCAGCATCGGCGTGGCGATCTGCCCTGACCATGCCGCCAGCGAGCGGCAGCTGATGGCCTTTGCCGATGCGGCGATGTACCAGGCCAAGGAATCGGGCCGCAACGCCTTCGTGATGTTCGCCGACTGGATGAACGACAGCGCCGAGCAGCAGTTCCGCCTGCTGGCCGACCTGCGCCGGGCGATCAGCAGCGACCAGCTGTTCCTGCACTACCAGCCGAAGATCCAGGCGGCCACGCAGAGGGTGGCCGGCGCCGAAGCGCTGATCCGCTGGCGCCATCCGGAGCACGGCCTCATCCCGCCGGACCGCTTCATCCGCCTGGCCGAGCGCAGCGGCGCCATCAACGAGATCGGCCGCTGGGCACTGGACCAGGCCTGCGCGCAGCTGCGCCGCTGGCACGACGCCGGCCACGACGGCTGGTCGATGTCGGTCAACCTGTCGCCGGTGCAGTTCGGCTCGCCGCACCTGCTGCAGGACGTGACCGAAGTACTCGAGCGCCATCGCATCACGCCGCGCCAGCTGGTGCTGGAGATCACCGAAAGCGCGGTGATGCGCGATACCGATACCAGCCTGCGCCTGCTGCAGGCGCTGTCGGCACTGGGCGTGGGCATCTCCATCGATGATTTCGGCACCGGCTATTCAAGCCTGCTGTACCTGAAGCGGCTGCCGGCCACCGAGATCAAGATCGACCACGCTTTCGTGCGCGACCTGGAACACAGCGCCGAGGACGTGGTGATCGTCTCGGCCATCGTGGCGCTGGGCCACGCGCTGGACATGGACATCGTGGCCGAGGGCGTGGAAACCGCTGCCCAGCGTGCCTACCTGGAGCGGCTGGGCTGCGACTACCTGCAGGGCTTCCTGCTGGGCCGGCCGGTGGATGCCGCCCGCTTCATGCAGCTGCACGACCTGCCGCGGCCGCGCATCGAGCTGGCACCGAGCCCGCCCCCGCCCGGCCCGGCCTGACGCCGGGCAGGTGTTGACCCATCCCGGCAATTGCCGCCCTGTTCCGGCTGGCAATTGCCTGACGCGCGCAATACGCTTCACAGGAACAACGGCGATCCGGGAAGCAGAATGTCAGGGAAGAGTCAGTTCGAGAGGCCGCGATGGGTCCGTGACGTGGTGCGCTTCCTTCCTCTCAAGAGCCAGTTCGTGCTCTTCGGCAACGTGCGCGACCTGCAGGCTGCCGAGCTGCAGCCAGGTCTGGTAACTGCACAGAGCTTCAACCAGCATCTGTGCACGACCCTGATCGACGAGGGCTTCAGCCAGGCCCTCAGTTGGGATCCGCTTTCCGGCTTCCGGGTGCTGGGCCGTCCGGGGTCCGAGCCGGCCGATGACGACACGCTGCTGCGCGACCTCGGCCTGACCCCGGCCAACGGCGCCGCCCCGGCGGGTATCGACCTGCTCTCAGCCACCCTGCAGCGCCTGGTCAACCGCGGCGGCGATCCGATCGCGCTGATTGTGGACTTTGCCTCACGCCTGACTGTCCGCAGCGACAGCCTCAGTGCGGCCGAGCATCAGTTGTTCACCCACGCGTTGGTGCTCGCACACCAGGCGCGCAGCCGTCCCGCCACCGCCGCACGCAGGCCTTTCTTCAACAGCGTGCTGTGGGTGGTCGAAAAGGAAGGCGATCTGCCTGACTGGCTGGTGGTGGGCAACCCGCGGCTGCACCCGGTCCCCGTCAGCAAGCCCGACCAGCGCAATCGCCGTGCGCTGGCGCCTGCGCTGCTGAAGGGCCTGCAGGGTGCTGCCACTGCAGCGCCAGAAGTGCTTGAGAAATCCGTCGATGCGTTTGTCACGGAAACCGAAGGGCTCCTGCTGCTGGACCTGACGGCGATCGCGCAGTTGGCCCGCGTGGAAGGCGTCGGCGTGGAGCAGATCAGCGACGCCGTGCGGCGATACAAGATCGGCGTCACGGAAGACCCTTGGCTTCGCATCGACCGCCCGCGCATCCGTGCAGCGCAGGGCTATGTACAACAGCGGGTAAAAGGCCAGGACCACGCAGTGACCCACATGCTGGACATCGTCAAGCGCGCGATGACCGGGGTCGGCGTGCGGCGAAAAGGCAACCGGCCCCGCGGCGTGGCCTTCCTGGCGGGTCCGACCGGTGTCGGCAAGACCGAGCTGGCGAAAACCGTCACCAGCCTGCTGTTCGGGGATGAAGGGGCCTACATCCGCTTCGACATGTCCGAGTTCAGTGCCGAGCATGCCGACCAGCGGCTGACAGGTGCCCCGCCCGGCTATGTGGGCTACGACGTCGGCGGCGAACTGACCAACGCGATCCGCGAGAAACCCTTCAGCGTCGTACTGTTTGACGAAATCGAGAAGGCTCACCCGCGCATTCTCGACAAATTCCTGCAGATACTCGATGACGGCGTGCTCACCTCCGGCCGCGGTGATCGAGTGTACTTTTCCGAGGCGCTGATCGTGTTCACCTCCAACCTTGGCATCTACCGCCAGGGCGAACACGGCGAGCGCGTGGCCAACGTGCTGCCTGGCGAAGCATTTGAACAGGTGCAGGATAAGGTCCACGCCGAAATAGACCGCCACTTCAAGCTGGTGTTGAACCGGCCCGAGATCCTGAACCGCATCGGTGAGAACATCATTGTTTTCGACTTCATCCGCGATGACGTCGCCGTGCAGATTTTCGAGCAGATGGTGGACGCCACCCTGCAGGATCTGCACGCCCAGCAGTTGACGGTGACCCTGGCCGCTGATGCCCGCCACACGCTGCAGGCGCAATGCCTGCAGGACCTTTCCAACGGCGGCCGGGGCATCCGCAACCAGCTTGAAGCGCGCCTGCTCAATCCGCTGGCACGCAGCCTGTTCGATCAGGATGCGCAGCCCGGCGAGCACTTCATCATCACCGCCGTGCAACCTGGCGGACTGGCGATAGAACGGGCCTGAGCATGCAGGTCAGTCTGTCGCGGGTGCATTTCCCCGTCACCACGCTGGGGCCTGGCCGCAGGCTTGGCATCTGGTTCCAAGGCTGCAGCATCCGCTGCCCCGGCTGCATCTCCGCCGATACCTGGGGGCCTGGCCATCGTCGCATCGCCGTTGACGTGCTGCTTGAACAGCTTGCCCCCTGGTGGCGGCAGGCTGACGGGGCAACGATTTCCGGGGGCGAGCCCTTCGACCAGCTGGATGCACTGCTGGCCCTGTTGCGAGGCCTGCGGTCGCGCGGCCCAGGGGACATCCTTGTCTACAGCGGCCATGCGCTGGAAGCATTGCAGGCCCCGTTGCGCCGCGCCGAAGGCCTGATCGACGGCCTGATGAGCGATCCCTACCTGGCGACTGCCGGGCAGACCCGGGCGCTGCGCGGAAGTGACAACCAGCGACTGAGCCTGCTCACCGGCCTCGGCCGCGACCGGCTGGCAGGGCTCGACCGCCCGCATGCCCCGTCCGACAAGGTGCTGGACATCATGTTTGACGAAGACGGCAGCCTGTGGATGGCCGGTATCCCCCGACACAACGACCTGCTGCGCCTGCGCGAAATGCTGCGCGCGCAAGGTCATCACCTACAGACCAGCGCGCACGCCCCCCGCGGCGAAGGCGTGGAGTAACTGCATGATCCGATTCTGCCCCAACTGCCATACCGAACGCGGTCTGCATGAACTGTTCTGCGAAGGTGACATCGGCTCGCACCCCTGCGGCTGGGACCTGGCAGGCGAGCCCATCCATGCTGACGGTTGGCGCCCCAGCATCGTGCGGACCCAGGATGACGCCTCGCAGGCACCCCACGACACGCGCGTGGATGCCCTCTGCACCAACGGCCACCCGCTGGAGCCCGGCGACCTGATGTGCCTGCAGTGCGGCGCCGAACCGGCAGCGACCAGCCCGGCGGCGATACCGCCGGCTGCCGAAGACGCCACCGAAGCAGATTCCGATAGCAATGGGGCCTTCGGCGAAACGGTGATCGACCAGTGGCGGCTGGTGCGCCAGATCAGCAGCACCGATGGCATCCGCGAGCGTTACCAGGCCGAGCACGCGCAGAGCGGCCAGGTGGCGGTGCTCACCCTGTATCGCGCCGGCGCCGAGCCGGACCCCGCAGTCTACGATGTCATTCGACGCCTGCCTCGTGAACATGTGCCGGACATCATCGCTACCGGCCGGTGGGATGATCGCGCTTACGAGGTTGTGGAAATGCTTGCCGGCGGCAGCCTGGCCGACCTCGGCAGTGTCATTGCCGATCGTGATGCCGTACGCCACGTGGTCCGCGAGCTCGGCCAGGCCCTTCACGCCTTCAACGAAGCAGGCCTGCGCCACCGTGACCTGCGCCCGGCCAGCCTGCTGGTGCGCTCGCGTGCCCCTCTGGATATGGTCATCAGTGGCTTTGGCTCGGCGCGCCTGTCAGAGTTCGACCTGGACATCGTGTCGCCGCTCGAGACCAGCCGCTACATGGCGCCAGAAGCGATCGCCGGCGGCGTCGCCGCGGCTTCGGACTGGTGGAGCCTGGGCATGATCCTGCTGGAGCAGCTGACACAGGGCCGCTGCTTCGAAGGTACCCACGCCAACGCCTACCTGATTCACGTGCTGGCCAATGGCGTACCGATCCCGCCGGGCATTGATCCGGACCTGGACCTGCTGCTTCGCGGCCTGCTGGTGCGCGACCGCCACCAGCGCTGGCAGTGGCCGGAGGTATCGGACTGGCTGGCCGGCATTGCGGTGGCCGCTCCGCCATCTGCCACGCAGGAACGTGATGAGGGCGACGGTGCAGGCCTGCGGCTCGGAGAACGACGGTTCCGGCGTCCTGCGTCCTTTGCCCTGGAGGCCGCACAGGCTGAGCACTGGGACGAGGCACGCGACAGCCTGTTGCGTGGCGTCATCGTCACCTGGGCGGGCCAAGCTGGACTTCCTCCCTCCACCGTGTCCGCACTACGCCAGGTCGTCCAGCATGAGGGCGTGGAAGAGGATTTCCGGCTGATGCTGGCGTTGAAGATCCTCAATCCGGAAATGCCCCTGATTCACCGTGGCAGCATCGTCACGCCTGGCTGGCTGCTCGAGCACCCTGTGGAGGGCTACCGCCTGATCAGCGGCTCGGTACCGGACCTGCTCGAACAACTGCAGACCGATGCCTGGCTGTCAAGGCTGAAGCTGCGTGCGCAGAACGTGCGGCAGCGCGCGCTGCACCAGCAGATCGACCTCATCGAAGAAGTGCTGCGTGTCTATCTGCTGTCCACCTCGCGGGCGCGCCTGGCCAGCCAGTGGCAGGAGCGCCAGAAGCTTCTGCCTGACACGGACCACCCGGGGCTGGCGACCCTTGCCGAACGCAGAATGGTCACCGAAGAAGACCTGATCGTACTGCTCAGTGCGGCGATCGGGCAGTTCCGCTCGGTCGATGCCATCGTTGCCGACGCCACGGTCCAGGCTGCCAAAGCCGGTGTTGCCGAATGGGATGCCGCAGCCGCCACGCTGCTGCTGCAGCACCCACGCATCGAGTTGTACCGTGCGGTGGACGAACGCATCCTGGGTTTCGCGCGATGCGGCATGCCGGTCATCGACAGCTGGGCCGAGCAGTTCCGTCTCGAACGTCGCATGCCGTTGGCCCGCGCGCTGGTGGTGCTGGCCGTTCCTGGCAGCCGCTGGCAGCAGCCGCAGCAGCAGCAGTACGTCGCCCAGATCCTGGACTTCTTCGAGAAGAAGGTGGTGACCGCCGTAATGCGTGGGCCACTGGTCCGGATGAGCATCGGCAAAACCACCGCGCGAGTGGACATCCGCGAACTGGACAGCTCGCGGCGCCCGGCCGCAGCGCTGCTCGACCACCTGATGCAGCGCAATGCACGGGCTGTTGCTGTCGACCCGGAAGCCCTCCAGCGCAGCCCGACGGTCGAACAGCGGATGCGTGCGCTGTTGCGGCAAAGCACCCTGTACAAGCGTGACACCGGCATCGACGGCCTGTACCTGGGCTTCCCCTTCCTGCTCAGCCGCGACCCGCGCAGCAACGCGCGTGCGCGCATCATTCCACTGCTGCTGTGGCCAGTAGAGCTGGAAATGGAACTGGCCAAGCGCGGCCAGGCCAACCTCGCCTTCGACGGCGAGCGTGAGGAAGTACGTATCAATCCAGCGCTCGAGGCCATCGTGGGTCCTGAGATGTTCCGCCGCTGGCAGGCATCGGCCGATGAACTGCTCGGCCGTTCATCGCTGCGTGCCTCAGACGTGATGGATGCCTTCGGCATGCTGGCCCGGGTGCGCTCGCGCACCCTGACTGCACTACCGGGCCTGGACGTCGTGGTCGATCCGCTGGGCGATGAACTGGAGTGCGCTGCCGTGCTGTTCCATGTCACCTTCATGGGCCAGGCGATAGGTGAGGATCTTCGGCAGTTGAAGGTTCTCCCGCCCAACGGAACCGGCCTGGAAACGGCCCTGCGCCTCGCACCGCCTGCGGCCGTTGACGCCGTGGCGGCGGCGCCGGCGGAGCTGCAACGCTACTTCACCGTGGCCAGCGATCCCTCGCAGGAGGCCGCTGTACTGCAGGCACGCCAGGGTCCAGGCCTGTTGATCGAGGGGCCGCCCGGCACCGGCAAGAGCCAGACCATCGTCAACATGGTGGCCGATGCCATCGGTCGCGGTCGCAGCCTGCTCATCGTCTGCCAGAAACATGCCGCGCTTGAAGTCGTACACAAGCGCCTGGTTGCAGAAGGCCTGGGCCAGCGTGTCGTCATGCTCAACGACGTCAACCGCGACCGTGAGCCGGTCATCCGCTCGATCCGTGAGCAGTTGGAACGCTTGTTCGCCGAGGACAGCAGCAACCCGAACGGGCGCGCAGCGCGCGAGCGGACCGCCGCCCGTATCGAGGCGCTTGAAGGCGATCTGGATCGCTTCCACCACGGCCTGCATCGCGTCGATCCCCTCAGCCACCTCAGCTATCGCCAGCTTCTGGGCGAGCTGATCGAACTGGAAGCGGGTACGCCCCCCCTCGAGTTTCCCGCATTGCGGCAGCGGCTGGGCATGCTCGACATGGCCCAGCTGACCGCGCTCGAGGAGCAGTGTGCGCCACTGGTGCGCTGGTGGCTGCCGGCACGTTACGAGGGCAGCCCCCTGGCAGACCTGCGCCCCTTTGCTGCTGATACCGCAACGCTGGACGCGTTCGCCGAAAGCCTGAATGCCTTCATGCAGGCCGAGCAGCAGCGACAACAGGCATTGGCCGAACACCCTGCCAGCTTCGAGATCGAGGATGCAGCTCCGTACCGGGCATGGATCGGCGAGCATGTGAGCACTTTACTGGCGCTGCAGGACGAACAGCGCCAGCGTCTGGCTCGATGGCTGCCACTGTTCCGCAGCGCCACCGGCGGCGGACCGGTAAGCGGCGACAGCCTTGTCGTTCAGCTTCGCCGGGTTGAACAGCAGCTCGGGCAGGCTGCTCACGGCAGCGCGGTGCCTGGCCTCTCGGGCGCGCTGGCCAATCTGGATGAAGCGACACTGCGCCGGCACGAGCAGGACTGCACGGACGTCATGGCCCGTACGACATGGTGGGCGCGGCTGAATCCGCGTCACTTCGTGCAGCGCAGCCGTCTTGATCGCCTGCTGCGTGACCATGCCGGCATCGCGTCCGAGGCAGCGCTGCCTGCGCTGTTGGGCGCGCTGCGCCTGGAGCTGCAGCTGGCCCCGCTGCGCCAGCAGTACAACGATGCCCGCCTGGCACTGGGGCTGCCTGCCGTCACCGGACAGGGTGGTGCCGACCTGCTGCCGCAGCTGCACCAGGACATCGATGGGCTGCTGGAGGTACAGGCCCTGGCGCGCGCACTTGCACAATCCCCGCGCGCCCAGCAGGCCGACACCGCCATGCTGACCGCTGACAAGGCACAACTGCAGAGCCTGCTGGATGACCTGGATGCCTCCCTGCTGAGACACGCCGCGCGCCAGGCCAGCCTGCACCAGCTTGCGCCGCTCCAGGACTGGCTCGACGACCCGCTGGCCGGGCAGCTTCGACACAACGTCCTGCATAACCTGGACAACCAGCGTCTACTGGACCGGCTGAAAGTCGCGCTGCCCAGCCTGGCGGCCTATCAGCGGTTCCGTGGCCGCGCCGGCCAGCTCGATGAATCCGCCCGCCAGTTGCTGGAACAGCTCCGCCAGCGTGAGGCGCAGCTGGATGCATTGCCGGCCGACCAGCTGGAGGGCGCCGTCCGCCGCCTGCTGGCCCGGGAGGCCCGCCTTGGCTGGAAGCACCGTATCGAGCACGAGCTCCCCGAACTCCAGTTCAGCCAGGACGAAGCACGCGCAAAGATCACCGGCCTGGCCGAGGCTGACCAGCAGATGCGCCGCCTGAACCGTGAAATGCTTGGCGCCCACATGGACATGTCCCTGCTGGGCAGCCGCAAGCAGTGGGAGGACGTGACCCGGCTGACCGGACGCCGGTCACGGCGCCTGCGCGAGTTCATTGAACTGGGAAGCGCACTGGGCCTCATGCACCTGCGCCCGGTCTGGCTGATGAACCCGGATGTGGCCAGTCGCGTGCTGCCCCTGCAGGCGGGCATGTTCGATACCGTGATCTACGACGAAGCCTCGCAGATGCCGGTGGAGTACGCCCTCCCTACCCTGTTCCGGGGCAAGGTCACCGTCGTCAGCGGCGACGAGAAGCAGATGCCGCCCACCGCCTTCTTCTCCAGCCGCGTGGAAAGCGATGAGGCCGAGATGTTCGATGGCGATGAACCGGACGCCGAGGCCGACGATGCACAGCGCGAAGCCTTCGAGGACGACTGGAACCGCCGCGAGATCAAGGATTGCCCCGACCTGCTGCAACTGGCGAGGACGGTGTTGCCCAGTACCACCCTGCAGATCCACTACCGCTCGGCGTACCGCGAACTGATCAGCTTCTCCAACGCCTCCTTCTATGGGAACCGTCTCAACGTACCGGTCCGCCATCCGCAGGCCCGCATCCAGCAGATCAAGCCGTTGCAGCTGATCCAGGTCGATGGCCTGTACCAGAACCAGAGCAACGCGCTCGAGGCCGAACGTGTGGTGGCCTACCTCGAGGACCTGTGGCAGGCACCCCGTGCAGAGCGCCCCTCAGTGGGCGTAGTGACCTTCAACCGCAAGCAGGCCGAACTGATCGAGGATCAGCTGGAGTTGCGGGCCAGCGAGGATGAGCCCTTCCGGCTTGCCCTGCAGCAGGAACGGGAGCGCGTCGTGGAGGGTGAGGACATGTCGGTGTTCATCAAGAACGTGGAGAACGTGCAGGGCGACGAGCGCGATGTGATCGTGTTCTCCACCACGTTCGGCCGCAATGGGCAGGGTACGTTCAGGCGAAACTTCGGCGTGCTCGGCCAGACCGGCGGAGAGCGGCGACTGAACGTGGCAGTCACCCGTGCCCGGCAGAAAGTCGTCATGATCACCTCGATGCCGATCAACGATGTATCGGACATGTTCAACACGCAGCGTGCCCCCGCCAGCCCGCGTGACTATCTGCAGGGCTACCTGGAGTATGCGCGTGCATTGTGTGCGGGCCAGTTCGAGGCCAGCAGCAGCCTGCTCAACCGGTTGCAGACCGACCGCAGCATTGTCTCCGGGGCGGCACAAAGCGCGCAGGACGGGTTCGTCGCCATCGTCGGCGACTACCTGCGCTCGCTGGGCTGGGCTGCCAATCCGGCCAACGAGGGCGATGCCTTTGGCCTGGATTTCGCCATCGAAGATCCACGCACGGGCCTGTACGCCATCGGCATCGAGTGCGATGCACCCAGCCATGGCCTGCTGCAGCGGGCCCGCGCCCGCGAGATCTGGCGACCCACGGTGCTGGGACGCGCCATTCCCAGACTGCACAGGGTGTCATCGCAGGGCTGGTATCACGACGGTGATGGCGAACGCGCACGCTTGCGCCAAGCGGTCGAGCAGGCGATGGGAATGGCCACCCACACCAGTGACCCGGTGCATGCGCCTACCCCGGAGGCCTCCGCATGAGCGGTCCGAAGGTGGTACGTTTCCAGTCCGAAGCCGAACTCCGCGCCCTGCGGGAGGATATGTTGCGCATCCTGGAACGCGAGGTGCTGCGTTGGCAGGAGCGTGCGCTGCGGCTGAAGGCCCTGGAACAGGCGCAGCTCGCCGCCGTACTGGCACGCCGTGACGCGCTGCGTGCGGCCGTCACCAAAGGTGACAATGCACTTTATGCCTACCAGGTGAAAGCCGAGACGGCCTGGCTGCGCGCCGACCTCGCTGAGCGCGAGGAACACGCGATCGAACAACGCATCGCGCAGCGCCAACGCGCCCGGCGCCAGCAGCAGAACGCCGTCATCGTCATCAAAGCGCTGCAGGCCGGTGGCGTGGCGGTGGATGCAGACCTGTCCCAGGCACTGGACCGGCTGGCTGAGGGCAGCCCCGAGGCGGATGCCGAGGGCGTGTTGGCACGCGCCACGCTCGCGCTCTCCTCCCGCGATCAGAGCGAGGAGCTCAGCCAGGCACAGCGCGCCATCGCTGAGGCACTGCGTGAGGATGCCACCGGATCCAGCACCGCCTGGCACGCGGCGCCAGCCGAACGTGACCCACGGCTGCAGCGCATTGACCGGCACATCGCCGAGCTGCAGTTGCTTCAGGGAGCCGTCTCCGCCCGTACATTCCAGGACGCACTGCGTGCGGCAGAGGCAGAGCCCGACGTGCAGCGGCGGAACCTCCTGCTGGACAGCCTGGTACTGGATCTTGGCAGCGCTGCCGACACCTTCCGCCAACAGCGCGACCACCTGACGCATCTGCAGGATCTGGCGCACGTACTCAGCACCTTGGACGCGGACAGCCAGGGCGACCTGCTGCGGGAGGCCGCCGCCGCCGATGCCAGCACCCCGGCGGCCCGCCTGCTTGCCTTGGCCGACGCTTGCCAGCATGCCATCGATCACTACCACCAGCGGCAAGCCGCTTCATCGCGCCGCGCCGCCCTGCTTGCCGGCCTCGCCGAGCTTGGCTACGAAGTCCATGAGGGCATGGAAACGGCCTGGTCTGATCAAGGGCGTGTCGTGCTGCGTCGTCCAGCCAGTCCCGGCTATGGGGTCGAACTCGGCGGGAATGCCGCGAACGGTCGGCTGCAGGTCCGCGCGGTGGCCATGAACACCGAGCGTGACCGCAGCCGGGACCGGGATGTGGAAGCCATCTGGTGCGGTGACTTCTCGCGCCTGAAGGCGCAACTGAACGCGCAAGGCAGCGACCTGCAGGTCGAGCGCGCCCTGGGCGTGGGGGAAGTGCCACTGAAGGAAGTGGAGGCAGTGGCCGAACCCGCCCGGTCGGCGTCCGCTACCAGCAGGCGCCCCGGAGACAGGCGCCTGCGCTGACAAGCGCCGCATGGTCTGGCGCAGCCCCATTGCGCCAGACACCGCCGCCCGGCCATGCCAGGCGGCCATCACGGAACACTTCTTGCACGCACCCCGGCAACCCCAGCCGCAGTGCCCGTGATGTCCGAGAACGAAGACGCAGGCGAAAAAACCGAACAGCCAACAGAAAAGCGCCTGCGTGAAGCCCGCGAACAGGGCAACATCCCGCGCTCGAAGGAACTGGCGACCGTGGCCGTGTTCGGTGCCGGCATCATCGCCATCATGGCCAGCGCCGCCTCGCTGGGGGCCGGCGGCCGTGCCTGGATGCGTGCCGCGCTCAGCCCCGAACCCGCCCTGTGGCAGAACCCGCAGCTGCTGTTCGGCCACTTCGGCATGCTGTTCCTGCGCCTGATGATGGCCTGCTGGCCGCTGCTGCTGGTCTGCCTGCTGGCCAGCTTCCTGGCGCCGGTGGCGATGGGCGGCCTGCGCTGGTCGAACAAGTCGCTGGTCCCCGACGCGAACCGGCTCAACCCGCTGTCCGGGCTGAAGCGCATGTGGGGTGCCGAAGCCCTGGCCGAACTCACCAAGTCACTGCTGCGCATGGGTTTCGTCGGCGCCTCGGCCCTGCTGGTCTTCGCCGCCAGCTTTGACAGCCTGCGCGGCCTGCTGAACCAGCCACTGGAATCGGCCATCGGCCACGGCCTGGGCTTCACCCTGAAGCTGCTGCTGGCCGCGGCCGGGGCCATGCTGGTGCTGGCCGCCATCGATGCCCCGTACCAGCGCTGGAACTGGATGCGCAAGCTGAAGATGACCCGTGAAGAGCTGCGCCGGGAAATGAAGGAAAGCGAAGGCAGCCCGGAGGTGAAGGGCCGCATCCGCCACATGCAGCAGCAGCTGGCCAACCGCCGGATGATGGAAGCGGTGCCTACCGCCGACGTGGTGGTGGTCAACCCCACCCACTACGCGGTGGCCCTGAAATACGAGGGCGGCAGCATGGGCGCCCCCACCGTGGTCGCCCTGGGCGTGGATGAAACCGCCCTGCGCATCCGTGAAGTGGCCGACGGCAACAAGGTCGCCATTGTCTCTGCCCCGCCTTTGGCACGCGCCTTGTATCGGGAGGGGCAACTCGGAAAGGAAATTCCCGTGAGACTGTATTCCGCCGTCGCCCAGGTGCTGTCCTACGTCTACCAGCTGCGCAGCTGGCGGACCGGCCCGATGCCGTCCGCCCCGCATGTGGATGTGGATGAATTCGGCAAGGGAGGCCGCCCGTGAGCGCACAGGCATCCAGCTTCAACACCCGCCGCGCCCTGGAGATGATCCGCCAGGGCCTTGGCGCGCCGCTGATCGTGCTGGCCCTGCTGGCCATGGTCGTGGTGCCGCTGGCCGCACCGGTGCTCGATGCACTGTTCACCTTCAACATCGCCATCTCGCTGATGGTGCTGCTGGCGGTGGTCTACGTGAAGCGCCCGCTGGACTTCACCATCTTCCCGATCGTGCTGCTGGTCACCACCATGCTGCGGCTGGCGCTGAACGTGGCCTCCACCCGCGTCATCCTGCTGCACGGCCAGAACGGCCACGAGGCGGCCGGCAAGGTCATCGCCGCTTTCGGTGAATTCGTCATCGGCGGCAACTACGCCGTGGGCATCGTGGTCTTCGCCATCCTGACCATCATCAACTTCGTGGTCATCACCAAGGGCGCCGGGCGCGTCTCCGAAGTGACCGCGCGCTTCATCCTTGACGCCATGCCCGGCAAGCAGATGGCCATCGACGCCGATCTGAACGCCGGTTTGCTGACGCGTGAAGAAGCCAAGGCCCGCCGTGAAGAGGTCCGCGAGGAAGCCGACTTCTACGGTGCGATGGACGGTGCCAGCAAGTTCATCCGCGGCGACGCCATCGCCGGCATCCTGATCCTGTTCATCAACATGCTGGGCGGCCTGGCCGTGGGCGTGCTGCAGCATGGCATGCCGTTCGGCGATGCCGCCGCCACCTACACCCTGCTGTCCATCGGTGACGGCCTGGTGGCGCAGCTGCCGGCCCTGCTGATCTCCAGCGCCGTGGCAATGCTGGTCACCCGCGCCTCGCGCTCGCAGGACATGGCCCAGGCCATGACCGGCCAGGTGTTCGGCCAGTACCGCGCACTGGCCATCACCGCCGGCATCCTCGGCCTGGTCGGCCTGGTCCCCGGCATGCCCAACGTCGCTTTCCTGACGCTGGCCGCCCTCCTCGGCTTCATCGCCTGGAAGCTGTACCGCAAGAGCCAGGCACCGGCCACCAACGATGCCGCCGGGTCCGGCGATGCCGCCGCGCTGGCCGCCCTGGGCCGCCAGCCCAGCCCCGCGCCCACGGCCGAACTGAGCTGGGACGAGCTGCGCCCGGTCGATCCGCTGGGCCTGGAAGTGGGCTACCGGCTGATTCCGCTGGTGGACGCCAACCAGGGCGGCGAGCTGATGGCGCGCATCAAGGGCGTGCGCCGCAAGCTGACCCAGGACGTGGGCTTCCTGATCCCCTCCGTGCATATCCGCGACAACCTGGAACTGCCGGCCAACGGCTACCGGGTGCTGGTGCATGGCGTGCCGGTGGCCACTGCCGACATCCACCCCGACCGCGAACTGGCGCTGGACCCCGGCAGTGCGCTGGGCCCACTGGAAGGCATCGCCGGCAAGGACCCCGCGTTCGGCCTGGATGCCACCTGGATCCAGCCGCACCAGCGCGCCCAGGCCGAGACCATGGGCTACACCGTGGTCGACCCGGCCACCGTGGTCGCCACGCACCTGTCCCACCTGATCCGCGAACACGCGCCGGAACTGCTGGGCCACGAGGAAGTGCAGCACCTGCTGGCCAACCTCGGCAAGAGCGCGCCCAAGCTCGTCGAAGATCTGACGCCCAAGGCGCTGCCGCTGTCGGCGGTGGTGCGCGTGCTGCAGAACCTGCTTGTCGAGCGCATTCCGATCCGCCAGCTGCGCAAGATCGCCGAAGCCCTGGTCGAGCATGCCCCCATCAGCCAGGACCCGGCCACGCTGACCGCGGCCGTGCGTACCGCGCTGGGCCGCTTCATCGTGCAGGAGATCGCCGGAATGTCGGCGGAGCTGCCGGTGTTCACCCTCAACCCGCAATTGGAACGTGTCTTGCAGGAGTCCACGCAGGGCAACGGCGCCGCGCTGGAACCCGGACTCGCAGAGCGACTGCACCAGAGCCTGGCCGAATGTGTCAGCAAGCAGGAAGCGCGAAACGAGCCGGCAGTAGTGCTGGTACCGGGCCCGGTGCGCGCCGCGCTGGCCCGCCTGGTCCGCCACAGCGTTCCGTCGCTGTCGGTCCTGGCCTACAGCGAGGTGCCGGAAGACAAGCGCCTGAAGCTGGTCGGAACGATCAGCTGACGCCGGCCTTCCAAGCGCCAGAAAACAGACACCACTTTCAAACCGCACCACACGACAGATTCCAAGGGGAACCCGAACCGTGCAGACCACCGACCACCCGCGTTCCTCGACCGCCACTCCGCCGACTTCGTCCCGTGACCACAGCATGAAAATCAAACGATTCGTCGCCGCCGACATGCGCTCGGCCATGAACCTGGTGCGCAAGGAACATGGCCCCGACGCCGTGATCCTGTCCAACCGCCGGATCGAGGAAGGCATCGAGATCGTCGCCGCCGCCCACTACGACGAGAGTGCCGTGCAGCGTGCGCTGGAAGCCTCGCGCCGCGAGATCGCACCGCCGCCGCCGCCGAAGCCGCGCAGCGCCGCCGATGCCGTGATCGCCGCCGTGACCCGCCGCCGCAGCGCGACCCCGGCCGCCGAGCCGGTGGCCGCCACCACCTCGGCGGTCGCCGCCCTGGCCCGCGCCGCCGTCGGTGCCACCGGCCGCACCCTGGACAGCGCCGACGAGATCGTGCCGACCCGTGGCAGCACCGGCTTCGCCTCCACCCTGGCCCGCGCCAGCGTCAACGAATCGGCACTGCCGGAACAGATCTTCGCCCCGTACGCCGACGCCATCGTCGCGCCGCCGGCCAGTACCGCCGCGGTTGCCGCCGCACCGATCAACCGCGCCCGCTTCCTGATCGATCCGCCGCTGGAAGATGACAGCGCCACCCTGCTGCCGCCGCCGCTGCCGGCGCCTGCGGTCGCTGCTGCCCCGGTGGAAGCGCCGGTGGAGATGGCCCCGGCCGTGGCCACCGCTGCCATCGTGGAAGCCCCGGCGGCCGCCGCGCCCGCCAACGACGCCGCGCCGCTTGCCGAAGCCGCGCCGACGCCGGCACCGGCACCGCAGCTGGCCCCGGCCCCGGCCCTGACCATGGTGGCCGCCGATGACGGCGAGATCCGCCAGCTTCGCCAGGAAGTGGCCGGCATGCGCCAGGTCATCGAGCGTGAGATGAACCGCTTCACCGACGAGCGCCTGCGTGGCAGTGCGGTGCGCGCCACCGCGCTGGACCTGATGGACGAATACGGCTTCGATGCCGGCCTCGCCCGCGACGTGGCCATGCAGATCCCGCTGGAGACCGAGGCCCACCGCGGCCGCGGCCTGATGCTGGGGCTGATCTCGCGCAAGCTGCCGATCGCCCCGGTCGACCCGCTGGAAGAAGGCGGCGTGATCGCCCTGGTCGGCCCGACCGGCGCCGGCAAGACCACCACCATCGCCAAGCTGGCCTCGCGCTTCGCCGAGAAGCACGCCCCGCGCGACGTGGCCCTGGTGACCACCGATACCCTGCGCGTCGGCGCCCGCGAGCAGCTGTACGGCTACGGCCGCCAGCTCGGCATCGCGGTGCACGAAGCCAACAGCGGCACCGACCTGGACCAGCTGCTGGAGCGCCTGCAGGACTACAAGCTGGTGCTGATCGACACCGCCGGCCTGGGCCCGCGTGACCGCGCCCTTGCCGCCCAGCTGCAGTGGCTGCGGGCCGCCCGCCAGGTGCGCACCCTGCTGGTGCTGCCGGCCAATACGAGCTTCGGTGACATGGACGAGGTCGTCCGCCGCTTCGGCGCGGCCAACCTGCAGGGCCTGGTGCTGAGCAAGCTGGACGAGACCGGCCGCTTCGGCAACGCCCTGTCGGTGGCCGTCGACCATGCCCTGCCGATCACCTGGGTGACCGATGGCCAGGACGTCCCGGAGGACCTGCACCGGGCCAGTGCAGCCAATCTCGTACTTCGCCTTGAAGATTTGCGCCGAGCGGCCGATATGCCCTGCAACCCGGAGTTGAACCATGCCGTCGCGTGAGTACGCCAAGCTGACCAATACCTTCCCGCTGTCGGCCACCCGCAGCGAGCCGCTCGGCCCTGTCCGCACCATCGCGGTGACCGGCGGCAAGGGCGGCGTGGGCAAGACCAACGTGTCGGCCAACCTGGCCGTGGCGCTGGCCGGCATGGGCAAACGCACCCTGCTGCTGGACGCCGACCTCGGCCTGGCCAACATCGACGTCATCCTCGGCCTGAACCCCAAGTTCACCCTGGCCGACCTGGTGGCCGGCCGCTGCAGCCTGGAAGACGTGATCATCGAGGGCCCCAACGGCGTGCTGGTGGTACCGGCCGCGTCGGGCCGCCGGCACATGGCCGAACTGGCCCCGGCCGAGCATGTCGGCCTGGTCAACGTGTTCTCCGAGCTGGAACGCGAGCTGGACATCATGGTGGTGGACACCGCCGCCGGCATCAACGACGGCGTGCTGACCTTCTGCCAGGCCGCGCAGGACACCGTGGTGGTGGTCTGCGATGAGCCGGCCTCGATCACCGATGCCTACGCGCTCATCAAGGTGCTGTCGCGCGAACGTGGCGTGGACCGCATCCAGGTCGTGGCCAACATGGTGCGCGACCCCAACGAAGGCCGCGTGCTGTACGAAAAGCTGACCCGCGTCTGCGAGAAGTTCCTCGCAGATGTCTCGCTGAACTACCTGGGCTGCGTGCCGCAGGATGACTGGCTGCGCCTGTCGGTGCAGCGCCAGCAGCCGGTGGTCAAGGCCTACCCGTCCAGCCCGGCTGCGCTGGCGATCACCGAGATCGCCCGCCGTACCGCCCGCTGGCAGGCGCCGACCGAACCGCGTGGTGGCGTCGAATTCTTCCTCGAACGCATCCTCAAGCAGCGTGGGGTGACCGTATGAAAGGCGCAGCCCAGTACAAGGAAGTCCAGCGCTCGAGCGCGACCGACGTCATCGCCCAGCACTCGGACCTGGTGCGGCGCATCGCCCACCACCTGGCGGCGCGCCTGCCGGCCAGCGTCGAGGTGGACGACCTGATCCAGGCCGGCATGATGGGCCTGATCGAAGCCTCGCGAAGCTACGACGCCGACCAGGGTGCCTCGTTCGAGACCTACGCCTCGATCCGCATCCGTGGCTCGATGATCGACGAGATCCGCCGTGGCGACTGGGTGCCGCGTTCGGTGCACCGCCGTGCCCGCGACGCCGCCGCCACCATCCGCCGGCTGGAACAGAGCAGCGGCCGTGCCGCCAGCGCCACCGAAGTGGCGGCGGCGATGGACATGCCCCTGCCCGAGTACCTGCGCCTGATGGAAGATGCCTCGCGCGGCCAGGTCTTGAGCCTGGAGTCGCGCATCGAGGACCAGGGCGAGCTGGATACGGTCGCCCAGGGTGGCCCGACCCCGCAGCAGGTGCTGGAGCGCGGCGAGTTCGGCCGCGAGCTGGGCAAGGCCATCGGCCACCTGCCCGAGCGCGAACAGCTGGTGCTCTCGCTGTACTACGAGCAGGAGCTGAACCTGAAGGAGATCGGCGCGGTGCTCGGCGTGAGCGAATCGCGGGTCTGCCAGATCCACGGCCAGGCCGTGCTGCGCCTGCGCGGCCGGCTCAAGGTGTTCGAGGCGGTCGACGCCGGCCTCGAACAATGAACATGCGCGAGGCGGCTGCCCCCGGCCGCCCGCAGTGAACAACAAAGGAACTCTGCTTTGAACAAGAACATGCGCATCCTGATCGTCGACGACTTCTCGACCATGCGTCGCATCGTCAAGAACCTGCTGGGCGATCTGGGCTTCACCAACACCGCCGAAGCCGAGGACGGGCATGCCGCCCTGTCGATGCTGCAGAGCCAGCCCTTCGATTTCGTGGTCACCGACTGGAACATGCCGGTGATGACCGGCATCGAGCTGCTGAAGGCGATCCGTGCCGATGCCAAGCTGAAGACCCTGCCGGTGCTGATGGTCACCGCCGAAGCCAAGCGCGAGCAGATCATCGAAGCGGCCCAGAGCGGCGTCAACGGCTACATCATCAAGCCGTTCACCGCGCAGACCCTGGAAGAAAAGCTGGGCAAGATCTTCGAACGCCTGGCGGCGAGCGCCTGATGGACGCCCAGGTCGACAGAAGCGCCCTTGCCCTGCGCCTGCAGGAAGCCCTGGATGCATTGGAATCCGGTGACGAGGCCGCCTGGCGCCAGCGCATCGACAGCCTGGTGGCCGCGCGCACCCAGCCGATGATGAGCGGCCTTTCGCGGCTGGCCCGCGAGCTCGGCCAGGCCCTGGGCGAGCTGCCGACCGTGCCCGACGAGGCCGGCGAGCTGGACGATGCCTGCGCCCGCCTGGACCACGTGGTGGCGATGACCGAACAGGCCACCCACCGCACCCTGGACCTGGCCGAAGAATGCCGCGCCCTGACCGAACAGTTGCGTGCCGATGGCCTGCAGCCGGGCCAGGACGCGCAACTGGAGCGCATCCGCCACAACCTGACCGAGATCGCCCTCACCCAGAGCTACCAGGACCTGACCGGCCAGATCATCCGTCGCGTGGTCGGCATCGTCCGCCGCGTGCACGAAGGCTTTGGCGCGCTCGGCCTGCCGCCGGAACAGCATCGCACCGACCCGGAACTGGCCGGGCCGGCACTGAAGGGACTGGACCGCCACGCGGTCTCGCAGAACGACGCCGACGACCTGCTGTCGGACCTGGGGCTGTAAGCATGAGCGCTGTTGCCGACGACATCACTGCCGATTTCATCATCGAGGCGCAGGAAATCCTGGATCGCCTGGGCGAACAGCTGGTGTCGCTGGAACAGGCACCCCAGGACAACGACCAGCTCAACGCGGTCTTCCGCGGCTACCACACGCTGAAGGGCGGCGCCGGCTTCCTCGGCATCACCGCCATGGTCGAGCTGTGCCATGCCGCCGAAGAAGCGCTGGGCGCGGCGCGTGCCGGCCAGGCCGTGCTGCAGGCCCACCACTTCGATGCCGCCCAGCAGTCGCTGGATTACCTGCAGTCGATGCTCGATGCGGTGTCCTCCGGCACCGAACCCGGATACGCCCCGCCGGAACTGATCGCCCAGTTCGACGTGCATGGCGGGGCGAGCCCCACATCGAGCGCCGCAGCCGCCACCCCGGCCGCTGCCGGCAGCGACCTGATCACCGACGATGAGTTCGAGGCCCTGCTCGACCAGCTGCATGGCGGCAGCGCACCGACCGCCGTCGCACCGCCGAAGAAGGCCGACGACGGCCTGATCAGCGAAGACGAGTTCGAAGCCCTGCTCGACCAGCTGCATGGTGGCGCCGTCCCGGGCGCCAAGCCCGTGGCCGCCGCACCGGCCCCGGCACCCGCCCCACGCGCGGCCGCCAAGCCGGCCGCGAACAAGCCGGTGGCCGAAGCCGAACACACCGTGCGCGTGGACACCAAGCGCCTGGATGCGATCGTCAACCTGATCGGCGAACTGGTGCTGTCACGGAACCGGCTGAAGACCCTGCGCACCCGCCTGCGCGACGAAGAGCTGGATCGCGCGGTGTCGACGCTGGACATCGCCACCGCCCGCCTGCAGTCGGCGGTCATGCGCACCCGCATGCAGCCGGTCGGCAAGGTGTTCTCGCGCTTCCCGAAGGTGGCCCGCGACGTCGCCCGCTCGCTGCAGAAAGAAGTGGACCTGGAGCTGATCGGCGCCGAGACCGAGCTGGACCGCAACCTGGTCGAAGCGCTGGCCGACCCGCTGGTGCACCTGGTGCGCAACGCCATCGACCACGGCGTGGAAATGCCGGACCTGCGCGAAGCGCAGGGCAAGCCGCGGATGGGCCACGTGCGCCTGTCGGCGCAGCAGGAAGGCGACTACGTCAGCATCGAAGTGCAGGACGACGGCGCCGGCATCGACCCGGAAAAGCTGCGCGCCAAGGCCCGCGAGAAGGGCCTGATCGACCCGGAAGCCGCCGCCCGCCTGAGCAGCGAGGAGTGCCTGCACCTGGTGTTCCTGCCCGGCTTCTCGACCAAGCAGCAGGTCACCGATATTTCCGGCCGCGGCGTGGGCATGGACGTGGTGCAGTCGCGCATCCGCGAGCTGAGCGGCCAGATCCAGATCCAGTCGGAACTGGGCCGTGGCAGCCGTTTCCTGATCCGCGTGCCGCTCACCCTGGCCATCCTGCCGACGCTGCTGGTGCAGGCCGGCGAAGACGTCTATGCGCTGCCGCTGGCGCGCGTGATGGAAGTGCTGCACGCCCCGCGCACCTCGCTGGGCTGGTTCGATGGCCGCGCCGTGCTGGACCGCCGCTCGCACACCCTGCCGCTGGTCGATCTGCGCCAGTGGCTGGATGTGACGCCTGCAGCGTCCCCCCTGCTGACCATCGTGGTGCTGCAGGCCGGTGAAGCGCGCTTCGGCCTGGTCGTGGACCAGGTGCGCGGCCGCGAGGAAGTGGTCATAAAGCCGCTGCCCAAGGCGCTGCGCGGCCTGCGCGGCTACGCCGGTGCAACCTTGATCGGCGATGGTCGCATGGCCCTGATCCTGGACGTGGACGGCCTGCGCTGAACCCCCGCCGGGCATGGCCCGGCGCTACCCGAGATGGCCCTGCGCGGTAGCGCCGGGCCATGCCCGGCGACCCGAAAACTGTGACTACCGTCTGTACACGATCTACCGGTGTCTCAAGTCCCATTCACACAAGCCGATACCGGACCCATGGATAGACTCAGCCTCATTGGACTCTTTCTCGCCCTGGCCTCGCTGGTCGGCGGCAGCATCCTGAAGGGCGCCGGCCTGGCTTCGCTGTGGTCGCCTGCCGCCTTCGTGATCGTCATCGTCGGCACCGTGGCATCGATCCTGCTGCACACCGCCCCGGCGGTGTTCAAGCACGCCTTCAAGATCGTGCGCTGGGTCGTGCGCCCGCCCCACAGCGACCGCCACGAACTGATCAAGCAGATCGTCGAGTGGAGCAACATCGCCCGCCGCCAGGGCCTGCTGGGCCTGGAGTCGCAGGTGGAAGCGCAGCGCGACCCGTTCCTGCGCAAGGGCCTGCAGCTGCTGGTCGATGGCGTGGAGCCCGAATCGATCCGGCACATGCTGGAAATCGAACTGAGCAGCCAGGAACACCAGGACCAGGCCGGCGCCAAGGTCTTCGAGGCCATGGGCATCTACGCCCCCACCCTGGGCATCATCGGTGCCGTGCTGGGCCTGATCGCGGTGATGAAGAACCTGGCCGACCCCAGCAAGCTGGGCCACGGCATCGCCGCCGCGTTCACCGCCACCATCTACGGCATCGCCTCGGCCAACCTGCTGTTCCTGCCCATCGCCGCCAAGCTGAAGGGCGTGATCGCGCACAACACCCGCGACCGCGAGATGGTCATCGAAGGCCTGATCTTGATCGCCCAGGGCGAAAACCCGCGCAACATCGAAACCAACCTCACCGGCTTCCTGCACTGACATGGCCCGCCGCAAGCACCACGAAGAGCACGCCAACCACGAGGCATGGGCCATTCCCTATGCCGACCTGATGACGTTGCTGCTCGCCTTCTTCGTGGTCATGTATGCCATTTCCTCGGTCAACGAGGGCAAGTACCGGATCATGGCCGACGCCCTGACCGATGCCTTCGGTGGCGCACCGCGCACCATCAATCCGGTGCAGGTGGGCAACAAGCAGGTGCAGGGCGGCGGCTGGGACAGCCCCTCGGTCATCAAGTCGGGCACCCGGATCGGCCCGTCCGCACCGGCGCCCACCCACGACCCCACCCTGCTGCCGGCAATGGCCTCGCAGATGCGCATGCCGGTATCGGTGCACAACCAGGACCAGATCGCCCGCGCCGAGCGCCAGCTCAGCAGCATCGCCGACCGCCTGACTGCCGCGCTGTCGCCGCTGATCGACCGCGGCATGATCAGCGTGCGCCGCACCGAGCTGTGGATCGAAGTGGAGATCAACAGCGACATCCTGTTCCCGACCGGATCGGCCGCGCTGGACGTGCATGCGCGGCAGACCCTGGCCAGCCTGGCCGACGTGCTGCGTGACGTCCCCAACAGCGTGCGCGTGGAAGGCCACACCGACAACGTGCCCATTGCCACCGCCACCTTCCCCTCCAACTGGGAACTGTCGGCCGGCCGCGCCGCCAGCGTGGTGCATCTGTTCGCCGACCAGGGCGTGCAGCCCTCGCGGCTGGCCATGGTCGGCTACGGCCAGTTCCGTCCGCGCGAAGAGAATGACAGCGCGCAGGGCCGCAACCGCAACCGGCGGGTGATGGTCATCATCCTGGCCGACACCAGCCATGCGGTCGACCCGCTGGGCGAACGCCTGAACGCCGCCGCCGGTGGCAGCGCGGCCACTGACACGGCCGCCACTGCACCGCGCAGCACCCCCGTTTCCCCCAACGCACCGGTGCAGTTGCCGCCGGTGCCGGCTGGCAGCCGCGTCGGCGCCGCCGTTCCCCCGGCAATGAAGGAGTAACCCGATGCGCATCTGGGCAGTCGCCAACCAGAAGGGTGGAGTCGGCAAGACCACCACCACCCTCGCCCTCGGTCGCGGCCTGGCCGCACAGGGCCACCGCGTGCTGTTGATCGACCTGGATCCGCACGCCTCGCTTACCCGCGCCTTCGGCGTGCCGGTGGAACCGGCGCCGGCCGGCGTGCTGGAACTGTTCGGCGCACCGCCGGCCGAGCTGTCCGCACTGAGCCACCCCAGCAGCATCGGCGGCCTGGACTACGTGTGCGCGCAGGCTTCGCTGGCCACGCTGGAACGGCGCAGCGCCAACCAGCCCGGCCTGGGCCTGGCCCTGCAGAACGCACTTGCCCGCCACCAGGGCCAGCATGACTACATCCTGCTGGACTGCGCGCCCACCCTGGGCCTGCTGATGATCAACGCACTGGCTGCGGCCGACCGCCTGATCATTCCCACCCAGGCCGAGCCGCTGGCCCTGCACGGACTGGACGGCATGGTGCGCACCGGCGAGATGGTCGAGCGCTCGCGCCGCCGTCCGCTGCCGATCTCGATCCTGCCGACCCTGTTCGACCGCCGCACCCGCGCCGGCAACGAATCGCTGCGCACCATGCAGGACCGCCACGGCGCCCGTGTGTGGGAAGACGCGATCCCGATCGACACCCGCATCAGCAACGCCGCCGGCCTGACCCTGCCCAGCGTGGGCGAGGACTACCCGGGCCGCGGCCTGGCCGCCTATCGCCGCGCCCTGAACTGGATCCTCGGCGAAGACGCGCGTGCATTGGAGCAGGCGGCATGAACACCCCCGGCGTGCTGGACGACTACCTGGACGAGCTGCTGGGCGAAGCCATCGCCCTGACCGCACCACCACCCCCGGTCGCCGCCGCGCCCGAGCGCGAGCCGACGTGGGACGACCTGCCGGCCGAAGTCGTCTACGAAACCGGCGACACCACCGTTGCCGCCTCCGTGGACACCCTCCCGGGTAGCGCCGGGCCAGGCCCGGCGAGCGCCGCGGCACCCGAACGCGAACCCACCTGGGACGACCTGCCCGACGAAGTCATCTACGAAACCGGCGACACCACCGTTGCCGCCTCCGTGGACGCCCTCTCTGGTAGCGCCGGGCCATGCCCGGCGAACGCAGCGGCATCCGAACGCGAACCCACCTGGGACGACCTGCCGGCCGAGGTCATCTACGAAACGGGCGATGCCGCCGTTGCCGCATCCGTGGATGACGCCTCGCTCGAAGCCGCATTCGAAGCAGCGGCCGTCGCCGTCGCCGTTGCCGCACCCGAACGCGAACCCACCTGGGACGACCTGCCGGCCGAAGTCATCTACGAAACAGGCGATGCCAACGGTAGCGCCGGGCCAGGCCCGGCGAGCGCAGCGGCACCCGACCCCGCCACCGACCCGGCAGCCCCCAAGCCCACCTGGGACGACCTGCCCGACGAAGTCATCTACGAAACCGACGGCGCCGACAGCCATCGCCTGGCGCACACCGACAGCCCTGCCCTGCAGGCCGCCTTCGAAGCGGCGGCCGTAGGCGAGGCGGTACCGGCGCCGGCCGTGGCCGCACCGATCGCGCCGGTTGCGCCGCGCCCTGCGCCCGCCCCGGCCGCACGGGCGGCGGTCGCACCGCCCCCGCGCATCGCCCTCGACGCGCCACCCGGCAGCCGTCCCGGCAGCTGGCAGGAGCTGCAGGCGCAGGCCCACCAGCCGCCGCACGGCGCGAACCCGCACAACCGCCGTGCCGCCGAGCGCACCTCGCGCTGGCTGCGGCTGCGCTGTGGCACCCAGGCCTATGCGCTGGAACTGCTGAAGGTGCAGGAAGTGGTCCTGCCCGTGCCGCTGCTGCCGCTGCGCGGCACCGCCCCGGCCATGCTCGGCATCATGAACCTGCGTGGCCAGGTGGTGCCGGTGATGGATCTTGGCATCCACCTGGGCGCGGTCACCGCCGAAGACGACGCGCAGACGCGCATCGTGGTGCTGGAAGAGAACGGCGAGACCCTGGGCCTGCGTGTATCGGCGGTCGAAGACGTGGCCAACCTCACCGATTCGCAGATCGAGCCTCCCGACACCGCGCGCATCTGCCAGATCTCCAATGAGCTGTTCCGGGGCGTGGCCCGCATCAGCCAGCGGCCGATGATCCTGCTCGACGCGACCCGGTTGTTGGGGTAATCGCCATCCACGCATGGCGTGGATCTACTAATCGATTCAACCCTAAAGAACCCCTGCCGGGTGCCGTTATGGATCTCGGAACCGTTTGTCCGGAGCAACGATGAGCACTGTCGAACTGGGTGACGATCTCGGCATCGAGAACAGCACCGAGCTCAAGAACCGCCTTTCGCCCCTCGTGGCGGAAGCAGGCGAACTGACCCTGGACGCAAGCCAGGTCGGTCGCATCCACACGGCAAGCGTGCAGGTGCTGTGTGCGTTCGTGCAGGCACGCCGCGAGGCGGGCCTGGGCACCGGCTTCCACGGTTGCACTGCAACCTTCCGTGACGCCGCCCGCCTGTTGGGCGTCACCCAGGCCCTGGGCCTGGACGTACCCCATGACAACCTGAAATCTGTGGAGAACGCTGCATGAGCGCACGTATCTTGGTGGTGGACGATTCGGCGTCGATGCGCCAGATGGTTTCCTTCGCCCTCACCTCGGCCGGTTTTGCCGTCGAAGAAGCCGAAGACGGCGCGGTCGCGCTCGGTCGCGCCAAGGGCCAGCGTTTCAACGCGGTGGTCACCGACGTCAACATGCCGAACATGGATGGCATCAGCCTGATCCGTGAACTGCGCCAGCTGCCGGACTACAAGTTCACCCCGATGCTGATGCTGACCACCGAGTCGGCTGCGGACAAGAAGTCCGAAGGCAAGGCCGCCGGTGCCACCGGCTGGCTGGTCAAGCCGTTCAACCCCGAACAGCTGGTCGCCACCGTGCAGAAGGTGCTGGGCTGATCGCCCCGCACCCCTGAACCGCCCCTTCCCCACGTTTCCGGATTGCCTCTGCCATGAGCATGGACCTGCAACGCTTCCACGCCACCTTCTTCGAGGAGAGCCGCGAAGGCCTCGACGCGATGGAGGCCGGCCTGCTGGCCCTGGAATCGGGGCAACAGGACGCGGAGATCATCAATTCGGTGTTCCGCGCCGCCCACTCCATCAAGGGGGGCGCCGGCACCTTCGGCTTCGATGCGATCGCCGGCCTGACCCACGTGCTGGAAACGCTGCTCGATGAGCTGCGGGCCGGCAAGCGCGCGCTGGAACCGGTCGCCGTCGACGCCATGCTGTCCTCGGTGGACGTGCTGCGCGCCCTGCTGCGCGAAGCCGAACATGGCCAGGCCGCCGATCCGGCCGCCGTTGCTGCGGTGAAGGCGCGCCTGGAAGCGGTGCTGTCCGGCCAGGCCGCCGCCAGCGCCCCGGTTGCCGCCGAAGCCAAGGTCGACGACACGCCCGAAGCCTGGCAGATCGGCTTCACCCCTGCGCCGTCGCTGTTCATGAGCGGCAACGATCCGCTGCGCATCATCCGTGAACTGGAACACCTCGGTTCGCTGCAGGTGGCCGCGCGCATGGAGCGCCTGCCCGGCTTTGCCCAGCTCGACCCACTGGAGGCCCACCTGGCGTGGGACCTGGGCCTGGTCGGCAAGGTGCCGCGCAGCAAGATCGAAGATACGTTCGCCTGGGTGCTGGATGACTGCGAACTGGACATCCGTCCGGCCGCGCCGCCGAGCCTCGCTACCCAGGCCCCTGCTGCACCCGTTGTCGCCCCTTCCACCCCCGCTGCACCGGTGGCCGCTGCCACCTCCGCCGCGCCGGCCGCCAATGGCGGTGGCGCCCAGGAAGCCGAAACCTCGATCCGCGTCAGCGTTGACAAGGTGGACGCCCTCATCAACCTGGTCGGCGAACTGGTCATCACCCAGGCCATGCTCAAGCAGGTCTCGCACGCACTGGACCCGGTGCATGCTGAAAGCCTGTTCGCCGGCCTGGACCAGCTTGAACGCAACACCCGCGACCTGCAGGAAGCGGTGATCGGCGTGCGCATGCTGCCGGTCGATGCGGTGTTCCGCCGCTTCCCGCGCCTGGTCCGCGACCTTTCCACCCGCCTCGGCAAGCAGGTTCGCCTGCGCACCGTCGGCGAAGGCACCGAACTGGACAAGGGCCTGATCGAGAAGATCGCCGATCCGCTGGTCCACCTGGTCCGCAACTCCATCGACCACGGCCTGGAAATGCCAGACGTGCGTCGTGGCGCGGGCAAGGACGAGACCGGCACGATCACCCTGGCGGCCTCGCACCAGGGCGGCCACATCGTCATCGAAGTCAGCGACGATGGTCGCGGCCTGGACCGCACCAAGATCCTGGCCAAGGCCCACGAGCGCGGCCTGGCCGTGCCGGACAACCCGACCGATTCGCAGGTCTGGGACCTGATCTTCCAGCCTGGCTTCTCCACCGCCGATGCCGTGACCGATCTGTCCGGCCGGGGCGTGGGCATGGACGTGGTCCGCCGCAACATCCAGGCGCTGGGTGGCGAGGTGCAGATCGAGAGCAGCCTGGGCAGTGGTACGCGCACGCTGATCCGCCTGCCGCTGACCCTGGCCATCCTCGACGGCATGACCGTGGCGGTGGCCGGCGAAACCCTGATCCTGCCGCTGGCCTACGTGCTCGAAGCCCTGCAGCCGCAGGCCGAGGACATCCGCAGCATGGCCGGCGAAGGCCGCGTGCTGCGCGTGCGCGGCGAGTACCTGCCGATCCTCTCGCTCAGCGAGTACTACGGCTATGGTGCCCGCGGCGCCAACAGCGAATCGCTGGTGGTGGTGGTCGAGGGCGATGGCCAGAAGATCGCACTGGAAGTGGACGAACTGGTCGGCCAGCAGCAGGTGGTGGTGAAGAACATCGAGAACAATTACCGCCGCATCGGCGGGGTGTCCGGTGCCACCATCCTTGGCGACGGCCGCGTCGCCCTGATCGTCGACATCGGTGGCCTGGTGCGTTCGCTGCGCGTGCCGCAGGCCGCCTGACCTACCGCACCGCGCTGTACTCCGGACCGCCGCCCCCCAGGGGCGGCGGTTTTCGTTTGCACGGTGTGTGGGGTCACACAATGTGATCTCCGTCGCGCAGGCAGTTTCCCGTGCAACCACCCCGCCAAGTGCAAGCGCCCGCCCTGCAGGGCTTTCGCGCGGTTTCACCCTACGCACACGAATGTGACATCCATCCATAAAGTCCGTGCAGGCCACGCCGCTATCTGGCTTTGACGGCAATCACCGAACCCCCACCGGCACGACCGTTTCCCTCTGCCCACCTGGAGCACCCTGCATGAAGTGGTTCCACGATCTGCCCATCGCCCGCAAGCTGGCCGTGGGGTTCACCCTGACAACGCTGATGACCCTGGTCCTGGGGCTGTTCGCCCTGGTCCGCCTCAGCGAAGCCAACACCCAGCTGGGCAGCATGGCCAGCAACGACATTCCCTCGGTGCAGCATCTGGGCGAAGTGCGTTCGCAGCTCGGCGAGTTCCGCACCTACGAGATGGCCCTGCTGACCATGCTGGACCAGCCGGAAAAGGTGGCCGACTACAACAAGCGCATGGACGACACCGCCGTCATCGTGCACAAGGAGCTGGCCGCCTACGCCGCCCTGCCGACCGGCGAGAAGGAACGCGCGCTGTACCAGCCGGTGAAGGCCGGCGTGGACGCCTACTTCGCCGCCAACGCCAAGCTGCGCGAAGCCGCCAACGCCGGCGACGGCGCGCTGGCCCAGCAGGTCTCCGACGAACAGTCCCGCCCCGCGCGGCGAAAGGCCTTCGAGGAACTGAAGGCACTGAGCGCCTTCCTCGGCACGCAGATGCAGGGCAAGATCGACGCCGCCAATGCCACCCACCGCAACAGCATCATCGCCGTCGTCAGCTGCATCGTGCTGCTGTCGCTGGTCGCCGCTGCGCTGGCCGTGGTCATTTCGCGCGCGGTCACCGTTCCGCTCGGCAAGGCACTGACCGCCATCCAGGCCGTCGCCCGCGGCGACCTGAGCGTCAGCACCCAGGCCACCAGCAAGGACGAAGCCGGCCGCATGCTGACCGCCACCAGCGACATGACCGCCATGCTGCGCCGCTTCTCCGAGCAGACCCAGCTGATGGCGCAGATGCATGCCGGCCCGGACATCAGCCATCGCATCCCCGAGGATTTCCCCGGCGTCTACGGCCAGCTGGCCGGCGGCATCAACACTGTCATCTTCGAACACCTCGATTCGATCCGCGCTGCCATCGACGTACTGAACCAGTACGCCGCCGGCAACCTGACCCAGGATGCACAGCGCCTGCCGGGCACCCGTGCCTTCCTGCACGAGGCGATGGATGCCGCCAAGGCCAGCCTGCTGGCCATCAACACGCAGATCCAGCACCTGGCCAGCGCCGCTGCCGCCGGTGACTTCAGCCAGCGCGGCGACGCCGATCGCTTCGACCATGACTTCAAGGTGATGATCGAACAGCTGAACTCGATGATGCAGGTGGCCGATGGCAACCTGGGCCAGCTCTCGCAGCTGCTGCAGGCCATTGCCGATGGCGACCTGACCGCGCGCATGGACGGCCAGTTCCACGGTGTCTTCGCCCGCATGCGCGACGATGCCAACACCACCGTCGCCCAGCTGACCCAGATCGTCGGCCAGATCCAGGCCAGCGCCGGCAGCATCACCCTGGCCGCCGGCGAGATCGCCTCGGGCAACAGCGACCTGTCGCGCCGCACCGAACAGCAGGCCGCGAACCTGGAGGAAACCGCCGCTTCGATGGAGGAACTGACCTCCACCGTGAAGCAGAACGCCGAACATGCGCGCCAGGCCAACCAGCTGGCCATCGGCGCGCACGGCGTCGCCTCGCAGGGTGGCGCCGTGGTCGGCCAGGTGGTCACCACCATGTCGGCCATCGAAGCCTCGTCGAAGAAGATCGCCGAGATCATCAGCGTCATCGACGGCATCGCCTTCCAGACCAACATCCTGGCACTGAATGCCGCCGTGGAAGCCGCGCGTGCCGGAGAGCAGGGCCGTGGTTTCGCCGTGGTCGCCAGCGAAGTTCGCACCCTCGCGCAGCGCTCCGCAGCTGCCGCAAAGGAAATCAAGGGCCTGATCGACGATTCGGTCGGCAAGGTCGCCGAAGGCTCCAGCCTGGTGCATCAGGCCGGCAGCACGATGGGCGAAATCGTCGCCTCGGTGCAACGCGTCACCGACATCATGGCCGAGATTTCCGCCGCCTCGCAGGAGCAGAGCGCGGGCATCGAGCAGGTCAACCAGACGGTCGTGCAGATGGACGAAACCACCCAGCAGAACGCCGCGCTGGTGGAAGAAGCCACCGCCGCCGCGCGTGCCATGGAAGACCAGGCCGCGCAGCTGGGCGAGGCCGTGGCCCGCTTCCGCCTGGCCACCCCGGGCCTGAGCCCCGTCGCGCCGCGCCCCGTCGCCGCAATGCCTGCCGCACGCAAGCCGGCTCCGGTGGCCAGCCAGGCCCCGTCGCGGGTCCGCAAGCCGGTGGCGCAGCCGGCACTGGCCGGTGAAGGTGACTGGCAGGAGTTCTGAGCCAGGGCCACGCTTGATGTAGGTCCACGCCGTGCGTGGATGGGTTCATCCAACGAACCCATCCGCGCATGACGCATTTATTTATTTCCCCTTCAGCTTCACGCCGTCGCGCCGCTATCGGAGAACGCCCCCCGAGCAGGCCCGATGATGCCCGCCAGCGCCGACTCCCCTCCGAGCCCAGCCCCGCGCTGGTCGGCCCTGGCCGGCATGCTGCTGTTGGCCGCATGGCTGGGCTGGACCCTTCCCGTGCTGTGGCTGCAAGGCGCCCGCACCGCCATGCCCGTGGCCAGCGACTGGAATCCCGCGCAGCTGCTGGCGCAGGTTCCGCCCTCCCTGCTCGCCGCCAGCCGCGACCATCCCCTGCTGCTGCGCCAGCCCGGCCATTGCCCGTGCGCTGCCAGTACTGCCCCGCCACTGGGTGTGGCCACGCGCAACAGTACCCTCGCCCTGCCCTTCGACTGGCTGGTCCTGCACGACCAGCGCCTGGTCTACGCCGGCCCGGCCCTGCTCGGGCCAGGCTGCACCCGCGGCCCGCTGGCTGCCACCGCACTGGTCGGCCAGCTCCTGCGCGGACCGCAGGCGCCGCTCATCCTTTCCAACCCATGCCCATGCCTCAAGGAGTAGTGCATGCACGCATCGACCCCGCGCCCCACGCCACCGGGCGGTCACGAAACCCCGCCGTTCCTGCGCGCCATGTCGGCCAGCGCCGATCGCCTGTTCCTGGCAGTCACCGCCGCACTGGTGCTGGTTTCGCTGGGCCTGGCCCTGCGCAGTGGGCAGTGGACCCCGTGGTTGGCGGTGTCGCTGCCGACGCTGCTGGTCACCGCGCTGCAGGTGCACGGCCTGCCGGGCACCCGCCTCAGCCGCTGCACCGTTGCGCTGGCCTGGATGGTGTTGTCGGCCACGCTCATCCACCAGACCCACGGGCAGCTGGAAACCCACTTCACGGTCATCGTGCTGATCGCCCTGCTGCTGTACTACCGCGACTGGCTGCCGATCGTGGTGGCCGCCGCCGCCATCGCCGTGCACCACGTGCTGTTCTACGCGCTGCAGGTGCGTGGCCTGCCCTACCCGGTGTTTGCCACCGGCAGCGGCCTGGGCGTGCTGGCGCTGCATGCGCTGTACGTGGTGATGGAAGCAGGCCTGCTGTCGGTGATGGCGGTACAGATGCGCCGGCAGCTGCTGCTGCTCGGCCACGACCCGCAGCAGCTGGCCCAGCTGGCACACGGCCTGGCCGAAGACCGGCCGCTGCCCGACAGCCTGCAGTCCGCGCAGTTCCCGCGTGATTCGCTGGCCGCCGCGCTGGTGCATACCGGCAACCAGCTGCTGCAGCGGCGCGCCCGCGAACAGGCCGCCAGCAGTGAATCGCTGCGCATCCGCACCGCGCTCGACGATGTCACCACCAACGTCATGATTGCCGACCGCGAGCGCACCATCGTCTTCGTCAACCGGCCCCTGCAGAAAATGCTGGCCGCCGCCGAAGCCGACCTGCGCCGCGACCTGCCGCAGTTCAGTGCCGCCGACCTGCTCGGCCGCAGCATCGACATCTTCCACCGCAACCCCGCCCACCAGGCCCAGCTGCTCGACGGCCTCACCGGCACGTACCGGGCACAGATCCGGGTCGGCGGCCGCAGCATGCGCCTGATCGTCAACCCGATCATCGACGGCGCCGGCCAGCGCCACGGCTTCGTGGTGGAATGGGCCGACCGCACCGTCGAACTGCAGGTGGAAGAAGAACTGGGCGAGATCGTCGAGGCCGCCTCTCTGGGCGACTTCAGCGGCCGCGTCGTCACCGCCGGCAAGGAAGGCTTCTTCCTGCAGCTGGCCGAGCGCCTCAACAGCCTGCTCGACGCCAGCGCATCCAGCCTCGATCAGATCTCCCAGCTGCTGTCGTCGCTGTCACGCGGCGACCTGACCGCGCACATGCAGGGTGATTTCCAGGGCGTATACGCCCGCATCCGCGACGATGCCAACACCACCGTCGCCCAGCTCACGGCCATCGTGGGCAGCATCCAGTCCGCCTCGACCACGCTCACCGCCAGCGCCGACGGCCTGTCGCGCGGCAATGGCCACCTGGCCGACCGCACCGAACAGCAGGCCGCCAGTCTGGAAGAAACCGCCGCGACCATGGAGGAACTGACTGCCACCGTGCGCCAGAACGCCGAACATGCGCGCCAGGCCAACCAGCTGGCCAGCGGTGCGGCCGACGTGGCTGGCGAAGGCGGCGCCGTGGTCGGCCAGGTGGTCACCACCATGTCGGCCATCCAGGCATCCTCGAAGAAGATTGCCGAGATCGTCAGCGTCATCGACGGCATCGCGTTCCAGACCAACATCCTGGCGCTGAACGCCGCCGTCGAGGCCGCACGTGCCGGCGAGCAGGGCCGCGGTTTCGCCGTGGTTGCCAGCGAAGTACGCACGCTGGCGCAGCGTTCGGCGGCCGCGGCCAAGGAGATCAAGGGCCTGATCGACGATTCGGTCGGCAAGGTCACCGAGGGCGCCCGCCTGGTCGACCGGGCGGGCGGCACCATGGGGCAGATCGTGCAGGCCGTGCAGCAGGTCAACCAGATCATGGGCGAGATTTCCGCCGCCTCGCAGGAACAGAGTGCCGGCATCGAGCAGGTCAACCAGAGCATCGCGCAGATGGATGCCTCCACCCGGCAGAACGCCGCGCTGGTGGAGGATTCGACCCATGCCACGCACGGCATGGCCCAACAGGCCGGGCTGCTGGCCGAGGCCGTGGCGCGTTTCCACCTGGACGACGGCCACGGCGATCCCGCCGTGATGCGGCGCGTGCGCGAGATCGCCAAGGGGTCAGAGCCCTTTCCTGACCGGAAAGGGATCTGACCCCACCCGTGTAGAGTGATGAATTTCACACTTCATAATTGCCGCCCCCGGCCGATACCTCTTTCAAGCCACGCGCCAGCGCGTGTCGGCCCCCGCCCCAGAACCAAGATTCCATGTCCGACGGCCACGACACCGACCTGCACGATGCCCACGCGGCCGACGCCGCCGACGAACGCTTCCTGGTGCGCAATCCCCGCCAGCTGCGCCAGCTGCTGCGTTCGCTGATCGACCAGCGCTCGCTGATCAACGCCCATGTCGACGGTCGCGATCGATCCTTCCCCACCGCCCTGCTCGAGCTGGACGAGGACGACGACTTCCTGCTGCTGGATGGCAGCCCCCAGGAGGCCTCCAACCGCGCCGCCGAACAGGCCGACCACCTGCTGTGCTTCGCCCAGCTGGAGCGGGTACTGGTGCGCTTCCGCCTGCACGACCTGCAGCGCGTGGACAACGATGGCCACGTGGCCTTCCGCGCCCCGCTGCCCGAAGAGCTGGTGCACCTGCAGCGGCGCGAGCTGTACCGGCTGGAAACCCCCATCACCGACTCGCCGCAGCTGAGCCTGCCTGCCGGTGAAGTGGGCAGCGATGCGCTGTCCATGCGCGTGGTGGACATCAGCGGCGGCGGCCTGGCGGTCACCGTGCCCAACGACTGCGCGGTATTCAGCCTGCAGAAGCGCTACAACGCCGTGCTCTCGATGCCCGACGGCCCGGACCTGCAGATCACCCTGGTGGTCTGCAACATGCTGCCGCAGCGGCAGCCCAACGGCATCGAGGTCAAGCGCATCGGCATGCGTTTCGACGACCTGCCACGCGGCGGTGACAGCGCCATCCAGCGCTACATCTTCCGCGTCGACCGCCAGCGCAAGGCACGCCAGAACGGCGAGATGTAAGGGCTACCTTGCACGGTAGCGCCGGGCCATGCCCGGCGGGCCGCCCCGCGACGCCGGGCATGGCCCGGCGCTACCGGTGTTTCCACGCCACGCGGAACGCAACCGGTAGATCCACGCCATGCGTGACGCAACCGGTAGATCCACGCCATGCGTGGATGGCCCACCCCGGTAGATCCACGCCATGCGTGGATGGCCCACCCCAGTAGATCCACGCCATGCGTGGAGGGTCCACCTAAAGTCCCTCCCAAAGGGGCCGATATCGAGCCTGACACCGGGACTTCCGGCAGACCAGGACCCTCGATGAACGACAAGACCAGCTCCACCGCCAGCGCCGGTGGCGAATTCCTCAGCTTCACCCTCGGCGCCGAGCACTACGGCGTGGACATCCTCAAGGTGCAGGAAATCCGCGGCTACGACGCGGTCACCCGCGTGCCGGACGCACCGGACTACATCAAGGGCGTCATCAACCTGCGCGGCACCATCGTCCCGGTCATCGACCTGCGCCTGAAGCTGCGCCTGGAAAACGCGACCTACGACGCCTTCACCGTGATGATCGTGCTGAATGTGGAAGACCGCGTGGTCGGCATCGTCGTGGACAGCGTCTCTGACGTGATCCCGCTGTCGGGCGAACAGATCCGCCCCACCCCGGAATTCGGCGCCGCCGTCGATACCCGCTTCATTTCCGGCATCGGCACCCACGACGACCGCATGCTGATCCTGCTGGACATCGAAACCCTGCTGGACAGCGCCGACATGGGCCAGGCCAGCCTGGTCGAAGACGCTGCGGCCTGAGCAGGCGGACTTCCCTCACGTTTCTGTAACCGAACCCTTCAGTTCCCCGCGGCGATGCCGATAGGGGGACAGGAACCCGGTCGCGCAGGAGCGCGCAGGACCGGATCGACCATCACAATCCCCGGAGAAACACCCCGATGAAGTCCCTGCTTGCGTTCGTTTCGGCCGCCGTCCTGGCCACCACCGCGTCTTCCGCTTTCGCACAGTCGGCCGACATGATCCCGCCGGAAATGGCCCCGCGCGCGGTCGGCAAGGACGGCATGGTCTGCGGCAAGGTCGAAAAGGCGCGCTTCGCCGAAGGTTCCGAAGGCCAGCCGACCTTCCTGTACATGGGCGGCGCCTTCCCGCGCCACACCTTCTCGGCCCGCATCGCCGGCGAGAACCGCAGCAAGTTCAACTTCCCGCTGGAAAGCCTGGAAGGCAAGACCGTGTGCGTGCTGGGCAAGATCCAGCGCGACGCCTCGCGCGCTGAAATCGAAGTCAGCTCGCCGGCAAGCCTGAAGCTGGCCAACATCAAGTAATCCGCTGTCCATCACCACGCCGGCCACTCGCCGGCGTGGTCTGCTGCAACCGGGCAAGACGCCCGGGCGCGTCTGCCTTAGGAGATCGCAACGCCCATGCCGTGGATCAACAACCTCAAACTGATGCCGAAACTGCTGTTGACGTTCGGCGTCATCCTGCTGGTGATGCTGCTGCAGGGCATCGTCGCCTATCGTGGCCTGCATTCGCTGAACAACGTGACCACCGAGCTGGCGGGCTCGCGGATGGAAAGCATCCGCATGGCCGGCGAGATGCGCGGCATGATCGGCGAGATCCGCAACTCCGAGTACCAGCAGCTGGTCCGCGCCAGCGCCGAGGTCAAGGCTGATGCCCATGCCCGCGTCGCCGAACTGCGCACCAACCTGGACAAGGCGATCAAGGAGTATCCGACCCTGATCGACAACCCGCAGCAGAAGAAGCTGTTCGACACCTTCGCCAAGGACTGGAAGGACGCCGTTGCCTCCTACGACAGCGTCAACGAGATGCTGGAACTGGAGCTGCCCGACGACGCCATCGATACCTTCGTCGGCGAGACCCGCACCAAGCACCGCAAGGCCACCGCCTCGCTCGAGTCGCTGATCGCCGAAGACAACCGCCTGTCCCGCGCCGCGCGTGACGAGGCCTCCTCCACCTATTCCGCATCGGCCACGCTGATGGTGATCGCCCTGTTCGGCGGCGCCGCGCTGGGCCTGGTGCTGGTGTGGCTGTTCGCCCGTGCCCTGGTCGGCAGCGTGCGTGGCGCCGTCTCGGTCGCCAACGACGTCGCCGGTGGCAAGCTGGACGGCCACATCGATGTCAGCCGCCAGGACGAAGTGGGCGAGCTGATGCAAGCCATGCAGCGCATGCAGCGCGACCTGCGCGAGCGCATCGAGACCGACGCCGCCATCGCCCGCGAGAACCTGCGCATCCGTACCGCCCTGGACTACAGCTCCACCGGCGTGTACCTGACCGACCCGAACAACACCATCGTCTACAGCAACCGCGCGCTGCAGCAGACCCTGGCCCAGTACCAGGACGACGTGCGCCGCGACCTGCCGGACTTCGACGTCCAGGCGTCGCTGGTCGGCAAGCCGGTGACCGTGCTGGAACACCGCGGCGAAATGGATGCCACCCTGGTGGCCAACCTGAAGGCCCATGGCGTCGCCCGCCGCCCGATGCAGTACGGCGATGCGCAGTTCGCCCAGGTGGCATCGACCATCCGCAACGAAGCCGGTGACACCGTCGGCTACGTGGTGGAATGGCGCGACCGCACCCAGGAAGCGCAGGTGGAAGCCGAAGTGGCCCGCGTGATTGCCCAGGCCGCCGCTGGCGACCTGTCCGGCCGCATCGACGCCACCGGCAAGGAAGGCTTCTTCCTGCAGCTGGCCCAGCAGATCAACGGCCTGCTGGACGCCAACGCCGGCAGCATCGAACAGATCTCCGGCCTGCTGGCCGCCCTGTCGCAGGGTGACCTCACCGTGCGCATGCACGGCGACTACCAGGGCGTATTCGCCCGCATGCGTGACGATGCCAACGCCACCGCCGCGCAGCTGAGCGAGATCGTTACCCGCATCAAGCAGTCCAGCCGCGCGATCAGCTCGGCCGCCGGCGAAATCGCTTCGGGCAACAGCGACCTGTCGCGCCGCACCGAACAGCAGGCCGCCAACCTGGAAGAAACCGCAGCCTCGATGGAAGAGCTGACCTCGACCGTTCGCCAGAACGCCGAGCACGCCCGCCAGGCCAACCAGCTGGCCATCGGTGCACACGGCGTCGCCTCCCAGGGCGGCGACGTGGTCGGCCAGGTAGTCACCACCATGTCGGCCATCGAAGCCTCCTCGAAGAAGATCGCCGAGATCATCAGCGTCATCGACGGCATCGCCTTCCAGACCAACATCCTGGCGCTGAATGCCGCCGTCGAAGCCGCGCGTGCCGGCGAGCAGGGCCGCGGCTTCGCCGTGGTCGCCAGCGAGGTCCGCACCCTCGCCCAGCGCTCCGCCGCGGCCGCGAAGGAGATCAAGGGCCTCATCGACGACTCCGTCGGCAAGGTCAATGACGGCTCGGCACTGGTGCACAAGGCTGGCGCGACCATGGGCGAGATCGTCGCCTCGGTGCAGCGCGTCACCGACATCATGGCCGAGATCTCCGCCGCGTCGCAGGAACAGTCGGCCGGCATCGAGCAGGTCAACCAGACCGTGGTGCAGATGGACGAAACCACCCAGCAGAACGCCGCGCTGGTGGAAGAAGCCACCGCTGCCGCCCGTGCGATGGAAGAACAGGCAGGCCACCTGAGCGAGGCCGTGTCGATCTTCGTGGTGGACGAAGCCGAGACCGTCGTCGCCCCGCGCGCCCCGGCCCCGCGCGCTGCCGCACCGGCACCGGCACCGGCACCGGCCGCACCGGTCGCACCGCTGGCACGCCGCAGCACCGGTGGCCGCCCGATGGCTGCCGAACTGGCGGACGGAGACTGGCAGGAGTTCTGAGTCCTGCTGCCGCAGGCTTCGAAGACGCCCTGGCCTCGTGCCAGGGCGTTTTCGTTTCCAGGGTTCCGGGGTCAACAGCCAACGGCGAAGCCCCTCGGGGTGGATGCGCTCTGTGCTGGGATTTTGTGGGTGGGCCGGGCGGGTGGATTGCGCAGGGGACGCCGTAAACCCATCCATGGGGGCTTGGCCGCGGCATCCATTCCGCGGACACCCCTGCGCAACCCACCCGCCCGGCCACGGACAGTTTCCCGCGCGTCCACCCCGGATTGAAGAAAGAAGAGCAAGAGCAACAGCTGCACCGTTCGTGGGGTCAGATCCGTTTTCCGCAGGAAAACGGATCTGACCCCCAATTCCGCCCCGACAACAACACCGCTCTTGCCGTCCGCCGACGCAATGCACGAAGAGGCGGGTCGGGGTGGGCAGGCAGGACCGTTGGCGCCATGGATGGCGCCATCGAGCCCCCATGGTGAAGTGACCCCCTGAAGTTGGACGGGTGGGGGGCTAGGCGGCCAGCGCGACCTGCTCCCGGTACTTTACCGGGCTCAAGCCCTTTAATTTCAGCCGGATACGGTC
>NZ_JASGBW010000020.1:0-99497 GCF_030053215.1 Stenotrophomonas sp. PFBMAA-4
GTGGCTCAAGCCATGCGAGAGTAGGTCATCGCCAGGGTTTATACCCAAAAACCCCGCTGCTCACGCAGCGGGGTTTTTTCTTATTAAGTGAAGGCATCGCTTTTCCGGGTACCTTCCGCCCCAAGGGCAAGATCGCGAGCTGGCGCTGCAAGCGCTGCTGCAACCGTCTCCCTGGTGAAATTAGCGCTGTGGAACCACCCGATCCCATCCCGAACTCGGAAGTGAAACGCAGCTGCGCCGATGGTAGTGTGGCTCAAGCCATGCGAGAGTAGGTCATCGCCAGGGTTTACACCCAAAACCCCGCTGCTGACGCAGCGGGGTTTTTCTTTGCGCGCAGATAATCACGATGCCGGCGTCGCCGCGCGTTGCGCGCTGCCAACCAAGGCTGTAGATCCACGCCATGCGTGGATGGGCTACCCCACTGCACACAAAAAAGCGGCGCCCCGTGGGGCGCCGCCTGGACCTCAACACTGTTCAGTCGAGCAAGCTCGACTCTACGGGGCCCGGAGCCTTGTTCTTCATCATCTCGTCGCGGGCGGCCTTGAAGGGATTGCCTTCATACCAGTTCGGCCAGCGATCACCGCCGGCCAGTTCCTTGCCCACGCCGTACATCAGCTCCAGGTCTTCCACGGTGCCATCCAGCTTCCAGGTGGTGGCATCGAACTCATCCTTCGGCCCGTGGTAACGGTTGTTGCCGTAATCGGCAGCCGCCTTGCGGCCGGCTTCGACGCCGCCGTCGCGCAGGTCCTCGCCACCGTCGGCATACAGCGCCGGCACGCCGGCCTTGGCGAAGTTGAAGTGGTCCGAGCGGAAGTAGAAGCCGCTCTGCACCGAGGTCTCACCGTGCAGGGTGCGGTCCTGTGCGGCGGCCAGCGGCTTGAGGATGTCCTCCAGCTCCGAGCTGCCGAAGCCGGTCACCGTCACGTCCTTGGCACGCCCTGCCACCGACATCGCATCGATGTTGATCACACCGGCGATCTTGTCCAGCGGGAAGGTCGGGTGGGCCACGTAGTACTTGGAACCCAGCAGGCCGGACTCTTCCAGGGTCACCGCCAGGAACACCACCGAACGCTCCGGCTTGGGATCCTGGTGGGCCATGGCTTCGGCCACTTCGAGGATGCCCGCCACACCGGTGGCGTTGTCCACGGCACCGTTGTAGATGTTGTCGCCTTCTTCGCCTTCATGCTTGCCCAGGTGGTCCCAGTGGGCCATGTACAGCACGGCTTCGTCGGCACGCTTGCTGCCCGGCAGCACGCCCACCACGTTGCGCGACTGCTTCTGCGCGATCTGGCTCTTCAGGTCGACGGCGGCCGTGGCCTTCAGCGGCACCGGCTTGAAGCCGCGCTTGCTGGCGTCCTTGTAGGCCTGCGCCAGGTCCAGGCCGGCACCGGCGAACAGCGCCTTGGCTGCCTCCGCGCTCAGCCAGCCCTGCACCGGGATGCGGGTTTCCGGATCATCCTTGGCAGGCAGGTCATACTGCGGGCCGGCCCAGGAGTTCTTCACCACGTCCCAGCCATAGGACGCACCGGCAGTGTCGTGCACGATCAGCGCGGCGGCAGCCCCCTTGCGTGCGGCCTCCTCGAACTTGTAGGTCCAGCGCCCGTAGTAGGTCATGCGCTTGCCGTCGAACAGCTTCTCGTCGTCGACGTGGAAGCCCGGGTCATTGACGAACATGACGACCGTCTTGCCCTTCCAGTCCTGGCCGGCGTAATCGTTCCACTTCTGTTCCGGCGCATCGACGCCGTAGCCGACGAACACCAGGTCGCTGGCATCGACCTTCACCTCGGCCTGGCCGGTACGGGTGCCGACCACCATGTCGGTACCGAACTTCAGCTCGGTGGTCTTGCCGCCCTGGGTGATCTTCAGCACGGTCGATTCGTCGGCCGTGGTCTCGGTCATCGGCACGTCCTGGAACCAGCTGTCACCGTTGCCCGGCTGCAGGCCGATGCGCTGCATCTGGTCGCGGATGTAGTTGACCGTCAGCTCTTCGCCCTTGCTGCCCGGGGCGCGGCCTTCGAACTCGTCCGAGGCCAGCGTCTTGACCATCTCGCTGAAGTCGGCGGCGTTGATGCCGGGCGAGAAGGTGTGGGCCGCCGGGGTGGCCGCAGCGTCGGGGCTGGCGGCCGGTGCCGGGGTGGAGGTGTCTTCGCCTTTGCAGGCGCTGAGCGCGGCCGCGGCGGCCAGGCACAGGAGGAGTTTGCGGGGCATCGTCGTTTCCTGGATACACGAGGGATGGCCACGCCGGGCGCGGCCGGTGAAGGGGAACATTCCCCGTACTGCAGCGCCGGGGACTCAGTCCGCCGGCGCGGTATCGGTGTCGAACGGGATCGGCTCGGCACCGGTGATCGGCCCGACGCGCGCGGTGCGGTGCACGTACAGCACCACCTCGCGCTCGAACAGCAGGGCGCCTTCGACCACGGCGTTCGGGCCGATGATCACGCGCGGCTTGCGGCTGGCGGTGAGCGAAACGCTGAAGTTCGGCTTGCGCACGCGCAGGCCACCACCGACCTGCGAGCCGATGCCCACGGTGATGTCGCCGTTGACCGTCTCCACGTCCTGGCGCACGCGGCTGTTGACCAGGCCGATGCCACCGTTGACTGTTTCCACGCCGCCTTCGATCTGGCTGCCGTGGTCGCTGAAGATGCTGCCGTTGACCGTGCTGACATCGCCGCGGGCGATGACCTCACGGCCCAGGCGCACGCTGCCGTTGACCGTCTCGATGCTGCCGGTGTGTGCGCGGTCGGCCACGGTGACGCCGCCGTTGACGGTGTCGATGCTGCCGGTCTCGACGCCATCACCGACGCGGATGCCACCGTTGACGGTGTCCAGCTTGCCGTAGCGCTGGCCCGGATCGGCGCTGATGCTGCCGTTGACCTTGCTGATGTTGTCCTGCGCGCCGAGCGGGCCGGCGACCAGCAGCGCGCCCAACAGCAGCGGAATGGAGAGCGTTTTCATGGGGGACCTCGTTGTTGTGCGGCTGGCAGGCCGCGTGCGTTGATGTCACCATTCCCGGGCACCCCCTGCAACTGCCTGAAGTCACTGGAAAGCCCTTGCGCGACAACGTCTTCCCCTCACGCCGACATCACACCGCCGCTGCCCGCGCCGGGCGTTGCCTGTTGCTGGGGCTGGCCTTGGCGCTGGCGGTTCCCCTGCCGGGCAGCGCGCAGACCGCCTCCACCCGCGAGGCCGAGCGCAAGCTGCAGAAGCTGCGCACCGAACTGAAGGGCGTTGCGCAGGAGCGCCGGCAGATCGAGGGCCAGCGCGGGCAGGCCTCGCGGCAGTTGCGCGATGCGGATGAAAAGGTCGCCCGCAGCGGCCGGGTGCTGGCACAGACCGAAACCGCGCTGCGCGAGCAGAACCAGGCCCTGGCCGAGGCCGAGCAGCGCCGCGCGACCCTGCAGGCCAACCTGGCCCAGCAGAACCGCGAACTGGCCGGGCTGCTGCGTGCGGCCTACCAGCTGGGCAACCATGCCCCGCTCAAGCTGCTGCTGTCGCAGGACACGGTGGCCGATGCCAACCGCGCCCTGGCGTATCACCGTTACCTGCAGCGCGAGCGCGCCCAGCGCATCGCCACCCTCACTGGCGACCTGAAGGAACTGGAGACGCTGCAGGCCCAGATTGCCGAGCGCCGGCAGACCCTGCAGGGCGCGCAGCGCGACCAGAAGCAGCAGGCGGCCACGCTGGCCGCCGATCGCCGCGATCGCGCGCAGACCGTGGCCTCGCTGGAAGAACGCTTCAAGGACCGGCGCGAGAAGGAACAGGCGCTCGGCCAGGATGCCAAGGCACTGGAAACGCTGCTGGCCAACCTGCGCGCAGCGGCGGCCCGTGCCGAGGCCGAACGCCGCGCCGCCGCGCGCAAGGCAGCCGCCGAGAAGGCCGCTGCCGAGAAGGCGGCACGCCAGGCCAAGGCCGAAGGCCGCCCGCCGCCGCCAACCAAGGTGCCGCCGGCCGTGGCCTCTGCGCCTGCGCCGAAGGTGGGTGGGCTGGGCTGGCCGTTGTCCGGCAACCTGCTGGCCCGCTATGGCGCCAAGCTGCCTGACGGGCGCACCAGCAGCGGCGTGCTGATCGGCGCGCCGGCCGGCAGCACCGTCACCGCCGTGGCCGATGGCACCGTCGTGTTCTCCGACTGGATGACCGGCTACGGCATGATCCTGATCGTCGACCACGGCAACGGCTACATGAGCCTGTACGCACACAACGACACCCTGCTGAAGGATGCCGGCGCGCGGGTCAGCCGTGGCGATGCCGTGGCCAAGGTCGGCAATTCCGGTGGCCAGGGCGTCACCGCGCTGTACTTCGAACTGCGCCGTGGCGGGCAGCCGGTCAACCCGGACAGCTGGCTGCAGCGGCGCTGAATCGAAGGCACTGCAGGCAGGGCCGGATTCAACGGGAATTTAGCTACGCTTCGCGCATAATCGGGGAATGTGCCTTGGGCACGATGCCACCGTCGACAGGAGTGATCCATGCGCGCAGCCCGTACCGCCACCCTCTTGCTGGCCCTGATGCCAGCGCTGTCCTGGGCGCAGCAGACTGCGCCGGCCGCCACCGATACCTCCGGCCAGGCAGCGAGCAACGAGGAGGCGGTGACCTCGAAGGTGCCGCTGGAAGACATCCGTCGCTTCGTCTCGGTGTACAACGCGGTCCGCGCCGCCTATGTCGATCCGGTCGATGACAACAAGCTGATGCAGTCGGCGGTGCGCGGCCTGCTGCTGGACCTCGATCCGCACAGCACCTACTTCAACAAGGAAGACGCCGAGGCCTTCGACGAACAGGCCAACGGCGCCTACGAAGGCATCGGCGTGGAGCTGCAGCAGCAGCCGGACAACGCCAGCATGAAGGTCATCTCGCCGATCGACGACACGCCGGCGGCCAAGGCCGGCATTCTCGCCGGCGACCTGATCATCGCCATCGACGGCAAGCCGATCAGCGCCATCGATGCCAGCGAACCGCTGCGTGGCCCCGCTGGCAGCAAGGTGGTGCTGACCATCGTGCGCGACGGCAAGCCCAAGCCGTTCGACGTCAGCCTGACCCGGCAGACCATCCGCGTGACCAGCGTGAAGAGCCGCATGCTCGAACCGGGCTACGGCTACATCCGCCTGAGCACGTTCCAGGCCGATACCGGTTCTGATTTCCAGAAGCACGTGCAGCAGCTGCAGAAGCAGGCCGGTGGCCAGCTCAAGGGCCTGGTGCTGGACCTGCGCAGCAACCCGGGTGGCCTGCTGACCGCCGCGGTGCAGGTGGCCGATGACCTGCTCGACAAGGGCAACATCGTCAGCACCCGCGGCCGCATCAGCATCAGCGATGCACGCTTCGATGCGACCCCGGGCGACCTGCTGAAGGGCGCACCGGTGGTGGTGCTGACCGACGCCGGTTCGGCCAGCGCATCCGAAGTGCTGGCCGGTGCGCTGCGCGACAACAAGCGCGCGCGCGTGGTCGGCAGCCGTACCTTCGGCAAGGGCTCGGTGCAGACCGTGCTGCCGCTGGACAACGGCGATTCGGTCAAGCTGACCACCGCGCGCTATTACACGCCCAGCGGCAAGTCGATCCAGGCCACCGGCATCGTGCCCGACGTGGAGCTGAAGCCGGCGCCGACGCCGGAGGAAGATGCACTGCCGGCCAGCCTGAGCGATTACAGCGAGGCGACCCTGCCGGGCCATCTGCGTGGCGATGATGAAGGCACCGAGGGCTACCGCGCCGGCGCGGTGCTGCCGGGCGATGCCCCGATCAACGATGCCCTGGCCGAACTGAAGAACCCGGGTTCGGTGGCTGCGCGGCTGAAGGCCGAAGCGGCCAAGGCCGAGGCGGAGAAGGCGGCGAAGGCAGCAAAACCTGCCGAGGCGAAGCCGGAAGCAAAGCCGGAAGCAAAGCCGGAAGCAAAGCCAGCCGAAACCCCGGCCAAGCCCTGAGGTAGCGCCGGGCCACACCCGGCGACACGGAGCTCGCCTCATGGATGACGCTGACGTTGCGACCCTGATCGCTGGACGGCTGGGCCGGGAGCCATGGGCGCCCGGTATAGCCGGGCCTTGGCTGGACGCGCTTGCGCATCGGCACGGTATCGCCCCCGACCGGGTTCTCTGGTGGGACGGCGCACCGGCCACGCAGGTGCACGCCTGCTACGACGATGGCATGCAGGGGCTTGCCCGGCTCGAGGAGCTGCTGGCCCCTGCGCAGGGAGAGATCCAGCTGATCGTTTCCGAAGAGTGCGCACCGCCCTGGCCGGTGTGGTCACTGCAGGCGAGCGAGCTTCTGCCTCTGCTGGGCGAGCTGCCGTTCTTCGAATACGCCGTGGTGCTGGAAGGTGGCGCAACGCTGGTGTTCGATACCCACCACAACACGTTGCTGGTCAGCCGCGCCCGCAACCGCTGAGGGGGAGCCGGCCAGCGGCCGGCACTACCCGGTGCTCAGAACCCGTGGCGCTTGCGCAGCTTGCGGGCGATGGCCGCGCGCACGTACACGCCGTACAGCAGGCCGAACACGAAGCCGCCGATGTGCGCCCACCAGGCCACCATGCCGAAGCTCGGGCCGATGTGGGCGAACACCACCTGCAGTGCGGCCCAGACGCCGATCAGCAGGTAGGCCGGTGCGCGCACGAACTCCAGGAACAGGCCCAGCGGTATGACCACGCCCAGCCGGGCGGCCGGGAACAGGGCCAGGTAGGCGCCGATCATGGCCGACACCGCGCCGCTGGCGCCGATGATGATCTGGTCCGGGCTGCCCATGGTGTAGATCGCCACCAGGTTGGACACCGCGCCCCCTACCAGGAACAGCAGCATCAGCCGCCAGGGCCCCAGCACCCGTTCGGCGGGCAGGCCGAAGATGAGCAGGAACACCAGGTTGCCCAGCAGGTGTGACCAGTCAGCATGCAGGAACAGGGCGGTGAACAACCGCAGCACGCTGCCGTCCTGCAGGGTCGCCCACCAGTCCAGCGGGTGGGTCAGGCCGGTGGACAGGGCGCCCCAGTCCAGCCAGAGGCTGTTGCGGGCGTCCCACGGGCGCGAGATCGACCACAGGAACGCCAGCCACAGTGCCGCAAACAGCACGGGTGTAGCCCAGCGCAGCGTGGCCTTCTTGCGGGACGGGAGAGACACGAACATGGGCGCTAGCCTAGCGTGCCGGGACTATGCGCGGGCGTGGCGCCTGTTAAGTTTTCGCACCGGAAATACGGCCGCTGCTGTTATTGTTTCATTAACGGCTCTGGGTAATACTCGCATACGGCGTCGTATGTCGGGAGGGGAATCCGGCGCGTTCTGGCGGACCTTTGCGGGTCCGGTAGGCGCAGGCGCACTCAGAGCACCATCACCGCTTACCGGAGAGAGAACACGATGCAAACTGCTTCCACCATTGCCCGACTGACCCTGCTGGCCGTCGGCGTTGCCGGTGCGCTGGCCGCCGCCGATGCCAACGCTGCTGCCTTCCAGCTGAAGGAAAACAGCGCCAAGGGCCTGGGCCGTGCGTTCGCCGGCTCTGGCAGCGCCGAGGGCGACGCCTCCATCATCGCCGTCAACCCGGCCGGCATGCGCCAGCTGGACGGTACCATGGTCCAGGGTGACCTCAGCGCAATCAGCTTCAAGGCCGAGTTCAAGGGCCAGGGTCGTAAGCCGACCGGCGCCGCACAGACCGGCAGCGACGGTGGCGATGCCGGCATGATCGCTCCGGTGCCGGCCGCGTACTTCCATATGCCGATCGGCGAGAAGGCGCACTTCGGTGTCTCGCTGACCGCTCCGTTCGGCTTCAAGACCGAATACGACAACGGCTGGGTGGGTCGCTACAGCGGTCTGAAGACCGACCTGAAGGCCATCGACCTTGGCTTCGCCGCGTCCTATGACGTAAATCCGTACGTGTCGTTCGGTGCATCGGTGTTCGTTGAGCACCTGACCATTGAACTGAGCAACAACATCGACTTCGGTACCGCGCTGGCCCAGTCGCGCGTCCCGGGCTTCGCCCCGGGCAGCGCCGATGGCAAGCTGACCGTGGAAGGCGACAACAATGCCGTGGGTTGGACCGTCGGCGGTCTGTTCAGCCTTGATGAGAACACCCATATCGGCCTCAGCTACCGCTCCAAGGTCGAGCACAAGATCACCGGCGGTGACGCCACCTTCGTCGTGCCGCCCGCTGCTGCAACCGTGCTGGCTGCAGCGCAGCCGGGTCGTTTCGTAACGACCAGCGGCAAGGCCACGGTGAAGCTGCCGGCTTCGGCCACCCTGAGCGTGACCCACAAGGTCAACGACCGCTGGACCGTGATGGGTGACGTCACCCGCACCGCCTGGTCGACCGCCTTCGACCAGGTCACCATCGATTACGCTTCGGCGCAGCCGGATTCGGTGCTGGACTTCGGCTACCGCGATACCACCTTCGTCTCGCTGGGTACGGACTTCAAGCTGAGCGACACGGTCACTCTGCGCGGCGGTGTGGCCCTGGACCAGACGCCGACCACCGATGCCCACCGTGACGTGCGCGTGCCGGATACCAGCCGCAAGTGGCTGTCGCTGGGCGTGGGCTGGACCCCGTCGGCCAACACCGAATACAACTTCGGTTACACCCACCTGTTCACCAGCGACCCGAACGTGAATGTTGCTGCGACCACCAACAACCAGGGCAACTCGCTGTCGGGCAAGTACAAGGTCCGTGGTGACGTGCTGGCTGCGTCGTTCCAGTACAAGTTCTGATCCAGGCTAAGGCCTGAAGCAGCACGAGGGAGCCCCGCGCAAGCGGGGCTTTCTTTTTGTGGGATGAGCCATCCACGCATGGCATGGATCTACCGCACAGGCACAATCACGGTGGATGGATTCCTGCTGGAGGCAACGATGGCGCTCACGCGCAAGGGCAAGTACTGGTACGGCGACGAGGACGGCGACATCGCCGCGGTGATCGGCAACTACAGCAGGGCGGCGGGCTACCCGGCCACGTTGTTCCGCGCGGCGCTGTGCAGCTGCGGTTCGGCCCGCTTCCATCTGTTTGACGACGAGGTGGAAGGGGCTGCTCGCCGGGACTGCGTGGCGTGCGGGGAATCGCACCTGATGTTCGACAGCGCAGAGTACCTGGCCGAGGCCAATCTGGATGAGCACGTCTGCATGTGCGACAACGCGGCGTTGTCGATCCACTGCGGCGTGGCGCTGTATGAGGGGACGCAGGACGTCCAGTGGCTCTATATCGGTTGCCGCTGCGCCGAGTGCGGGATGGTGGGCGTGTATGCGGACTGGAAATGCGAGGGTGGGCCGGTGGAGGCCTTCATGGCACGCGTGTAAGGCCCATCCACGCATGGCGTGGACGGAACGGGTACCTGTGCCATCCACGTTCGCCGCGCGGATCAACGACAATGGCGCCATGAACCTGACCGATCCGAACTTCCAGCTGGAGCTGGCTGCCAACATCGCCGTCGCCGGCTCGATCCTGCTGGCCGGGCGCAACAACGTGCACACGTGGTGGATGGGCATCGTCGGCTGCGCCCTGTTCGCGGCGGTGTTCGAGCGTTCGCACCTGTATGCGGACATGGTGCTGCAGTTCTTCTTCATCGCCATCAGCGTGCTGGGCTGGTGGCAGTGGCTGCGCGGCGACCACGGCGCGCCCCTGCCGATCACCCCGGTGCGTCCGCGGGCGTGGGCCTGGCTGCTGCCGCTGGCGGTGGTGGCCACCGTTGCCTACGGCTGGATGCTGACCCGCCTCACCCATGCCTACGCGCCCTACATCGATTCGGCGGTGCTGGTGCTGAGCGTGATCGCGCAGATCCTGATGATGCGGCGCAAGCTGGAATCGTGGTGGGTGTGGCTGCTGGTCAACACCATCGCCGTGCCGCTGTACTACAGCCGCGGCCTGCACCTGACCTCGATCCTCTACATCGGCTTCTGGATCAATGCGCTGGTGGCGCTGCGCCATTGGCGCAACCTGATGCGTGCCGAGGCCAGGGCGGCCGATGCCGCTGCCTGAGCGCGTCGAGCGGGGGCTGGTGGTGGGCAAGTTCTGCCCGCTGCACCGCGGCCACGAACGCCTGATCGACTTTGCGGCCTCCCGCTGCCGGGCCTTGCTGGTGATCAGCTGGTCGCAGCCCGGCTTTGCCGGTTACAGCGCCGCCCGCCGCGAGCGCTGGCTGCGTGCGCGCTTCCCGCAGGCGACGGTTGCGGTGCTGGACGATGCACGCCTGGCGGCGCTCTGCGAACAGCACGGTCTGCCACCGCGCGTGCTGCCACGGGACGATGACAGCGAGCAGGCGCAGCGCGATTTCACCGCCTGGTTGTGCCTGCACCTGTTTGGTGGGCCGGTGCAGGCGGTGTTCACCGGCGAGGACTACGGCGACGGCTTCGCGGCTGCGCTGGCCGGGCATTTCAACGCGCCGGTGCAGCACCAGCGGCTGGAGCGCAGCCTCGATGTCGGCCAGGCCAGCGGCACCCAGCTGCGCGCCGATCCGCATGCACACCGGCAGAGTCTTTCAGCGGAGGTGTACGCGGCCTACGTGCAGCGCGTGGCGTTCATCGGCGGCGAGTCCACCGGCAAGACCACGCTGGCGCGCGTGCTGGCCGAATGCATGGGGACGCAGTGGGTGCCCGAGTACGGTCGCACGCTGTGGGAAGCGCAGGGCGGTGAGCTGCAGGCGCAGGATCTGCTGCGCATTGCCGAGGAGCAGCCCCGGCGTGAGGAGGCGGCCGCGCTGGCGGCGCAGCGCTGGCTGTTCTGCGATACCACGCCGCTGGTGACCCTGGGCTACAGCGGCTGGATGTTCGGCACGGCGCCGCAGGCGCTGCTGCAGGCGGCGTTGCGGCCCTACGACCTGCTGTTCCTGTGCGCGCCGGACATTGCGTTCGACCAGGATGGCACGCGGGTGGGCGAGTCGTTCCGTGCGCAGCAGCATGCGTGGTACGTGCGCGAACTGCAGGCGCGGGGTGTCGCGTACATGCTGCTGGAAGGCGATCTGGAAACGCGCATCGCGCGGGTGCAGGACGCGTTGGCCGAGCGCGCGGACAACCGGTTCAGCGTGGTGGCGTGATCGCACAAAAAACCCCGCTTTCGCGGGGTTTTTCGTTCACTGCATGACGCAGGCGATCAGTCGCCCAGGGTCAGCAGCGAGGCGTTGCCACCGGCAGCGGTGGTGTTCACGGTCACCGTCTTTTCAGTGGCGAAGCGCAGCAGGTAGTGCGGGCCGCCGGCCTTCGGACCGGTGCCGGACAGGCCCTGGCCGCCGAACGGCTGCACGCCGACCACCGCACCGATCTGGTTGCGGTTGACGTAGACGTTGCCGACGTGGACGCCGTTGCTGATGCGGTCGACGGTCTCGTCGATGCGCGAATGCACGCCCAGGGTCAGGCCGTAGCCGGTGGCGTTGATCTGGTCGATCACCGCATCCAGCTGGTCGCCCTTCCAGCGGATGACGTGCAGCACCGGACCGAACACTTCCTTCTGCAGCTGGCCGAGGTCCTTCAGTTCATACGCACGCGGTGCGAAGAAGGTGCCGTTGGCCGCTTCGGCGGACAGTTCGGCGGCGGCGATCAGGCGCGCTTCGCGGTCCATGCGCTCGGCGTGGTCCTGCAGGATCTTCAGCGCATCGGCGTCGATCACCGGACCGACGTCGGTGGACAGCAGGCCGGGGTTGCCGACTTTCAGTTCCTTCATCGCACCGGCCAGCATGGTCATCACCTTGTCGGCGATGTCGTCCTGGACGAACAGCACGCGCGCGGCCGAGCAACGCTGGCCGGCGGAGGTGAAGGCCGAACCGATCGCGTCCTTGACCAGCTGTTCCGGCAGCGCCGAGGAGTCAGCGATGAAGGCGTTCTGGCCGCCGGTCTCGGCGATCAGCACGCCGATGGCGGCGTCACGTGCGGCCATCGCGCGGTTGATCGCACGGGCGGTGTCGGTGGAACCGGTGAAGGCCACGCCGGCCACGCGCGGGTCGGCGGTCAGCGCGGCACCGACGGTGGCGCCGTCGCCCGGCAGGAACTGCACCACTTCAGCCGGCACGCCGGCGTCGTGCAGCAGCTTCACCGCGTAGTAGCCGATCAGGTTGGTCTGTTCGGCCGGCTTGGCGATGACGCTGTTGCCGGCGGCCAGTGCGGCGGCCACCTGGCCCAGGAAGATCGCCAGCGGGAAGTTCCACGGGCTGATGCAGACGAACACGCCGCGGCCGTGCAGCTGCAGCTCGTTGGATTCACCGGTCGGGCTGGGCAGCTTCTCGGCGTGGCTGAACTGCTCGCGCGCCTGCTTGGCGTAGTAGCGCAGGAAATCCACGGCTTCGCGCACTTCGGCGATGCTGTCGGGCAGGCTCTTGCCGGCTTCCTTCACGCACAGCGCCATGAACTCCGGCATGCGCGCTTCCAGCTGGTCGGCAGCGTGCTCGAGGATGGCGGCGCGGCTGGCGGCCGGGGTGCGGTTCCAGGCCGGCTGTGCGGCCACGGCATTGGCCAGGGCCTTCTGCACGGTGGCGGCATCGGCGGCCAGCCACTGGCCGACCACCTCGCGGGTGTCGGCCGGGTTGGCCACCGGCAGCGCAGCGCCGGCCGGGTTGGCACCCGGTACCAGCGGAGCGGCCTGCCAAGGCTTCACAGCCGCGTTGATCTGCTCGGCCAGGGCGCGCAGTTCGTTGTCGTTGGCGAGGTTGGCGCCCATGGAGTTCTTCCTGTCGTGGTTCTGGCTGCGCAGCAGGTCAACCGGCAGCGGGATCTTCGGGTGGGGGATCGAGGCGAACGAGGCGACCATCTCGACCGGATCGCGGATCAGGTCGGCGATCGGCACGCGTTCGTCGGTGATGCGGTTGACGAAGCTGGAGTTGGCGCCGTTTTCCAGCAGGCGGCGCACCAGGTACGGCAGCAGGTCTTCATGCGAACCGACCGGCGCATACACGCGGCACGGCAGGCCCAGGCGGTCGGCCGGCACCACTTCGGCGTACAGGTCGTCGCCCATGCCGTGCAGCTTCTGGTGCTCGTACACGCCGCCGTTGGCGATGCTGCGCACCGCTGCGATGGTGTGCGCATTGTGCGTGGCGAACATCGGGTAGATCGCGTCGGCATGGGTGAACAGGCGCTTGGCGCACGCCAGGTAGGACACGTCGGTGTTCTGCTTGCGGGTGAACACCGGGTAGCCCGGGTAGCCTTCGATCTGCGCGCGCTTGATCTCGGCATCCCAGTAGGCGCCCTTGACCAGGCGCACCTGCAGGCGGCGACCGGCGCGGCGCGCCATGTCGGCCAGGTGGTCGATCGTGTACGGGGTGCGCTTCTGGTAGGCCTGCACAACCACGCCGAAGCCATCCCAGCCGGCCAGCGAGGCATCGCCGAACACCTGTTCGATGATGTCCAGCGACAGTTCCAGGCGGTCGGATTCTTCGGCGTCGACGGTGCAGCCGATGCCGTAGCTCTTGGCCAGCTGTGCCAGTTCCAGCACGCCCGGCACCAGGTCGGTCAGCACGCGCTCGCGCTTGGCGTGCTCGTAGCGCGGGTACAGCGCCGACAGCTTGATGGAGATGCCCGGGGCGTTGTTGACGTCGCCGTCAGGACGGCCGCCGCGTGCCTTGTGATCGCCGCCGATGGCGTGGATCGCACGGCGGTAGTCTTCCAGGTAGCGCAGCGCGTCCTTCATGGTCAGCGCGCCTTCGCCCAGCATGTCGAACGAGTAGCGGTAGCTGGCGTTGTCGCCCTTGTGCGAGCGCGACAGCGCTTCGCTGATGGTGCGGCCCATGACGAACTGGTGGCCCATGATCTTCATGGCCTGGCGCACGGCCAGGCGCACCACCGGCTCACCGACGCGGCCGACCAGGCGCTTGAAGGCGCTGGGGGCGTCGGCGCGGGTGGCGTCGTTCATCTGCACCAGCTTGCCGGTCAGCATCAGGCCCCAGGTGGAGGCGTTGACCAGCACCGAGTCGCTGCCGCCCAGGTGCTTTTCCCAGTCGGCGTCGGCCAGCTTGTCGCGGATCAGCTTGTCGGCGGTGTCCTGGTCCGGAATGCGCAGCAGCGCCTCGGCCACGCACATCAGCAGCACGCCTTCCTCGCTGCCCAGGTCGTACTGGCGCATGAAGGCTTCGATCGCCCCCTGGTCCTTGGCGCGCACGCGCACCCGGCCGACCAGGTCGGCGGCCAGCGCCTGCACGCGGGCCTGCTCCTCGGCGGGCAGCCGGGCCTGCGCCAGCAGCTCGCGCACGTGGCTGGCCTCGTCCTTCAACCAGGCATCGGTGATGGCCTGGCGGAACGGGTTGGGGGACGCCGGCAGTTCCGGCGACAGCAGCGCGCCCGGACGCGGGGCGTCGTGGGCGGCAGGGGAGGAGGAGGGTGCGTTCATGCCGATCCGGCCAGTGGAAAACTTGGCGATTTTAATCATTTTTGCGCCCTGCGGAAGTGCCCCGCAGACACCTTTGTAGAGGGCTGATAGCCCCTAGCCGTGGCGGATTCAGCGTGTTCAGAAAGCTCGACAGCATTTGTGCTGAATTCGTCATTCGCGCCGCCGGGGTCATGCTGTATTGCAACATGGGAAAAAGTGTGAATGGACCCTTGCTACCGGTGAGAGGGCGGGGCTACCATCGAGACGTTTCCCGCGGCAGGAACGCGGTTGCGACATGATCGAGGTGCTTCCAGCTCCGGATGGGTCAGGTACGCAGCTGCGGCTGCGTCCCCCACGGGCGCTCGATGCCCGGCAGTTCATCCTGTTGTTTGCCGTGTTGTCGGGTGCGATGTGGCTGGTCTCCGCCCTCGGGTGGTTGGCCGGCAATGCATTCGCCCCCCTGTTCGCGCTGCTGTACAGCCTGTTGCTGGCAGCCGCCTTGCGCGCCTTGTGGCGCAGCGGTGAACGGCAGGAGGAGATCCGGGTCGTGCCGGCGTGCGTGGAGGTCATCCCCGTACCCGGTGGATCGCCGGTGTTCCGGGCCCACCCGCATTGGGTGCGCCTGCTCACCGACGACGAGAGGGTCCGGCTGGCATCCAGCGGACGGCAGGTGGAGGTGGGGAGTTTCCTCGCGCCGGCCGAACGCCAGACGCTCGCTGAAATGCTTGAAGGCTTGCTCGCCGCCAGCGATGGCGGCAACCGACGACGCTAAGGGTCTAGGCAATGAAGCAAAGCAGCAGGTGGGGCACGAAGTGCGTTGCAGCGGTCGCCAGCCTGGTGGCCGGGGGACTGGTTCCGGCATGGGCATGGGCGCAGGCGGCCGATCCCAAGCCGTGGCAGCTGAACATGGGCAAGGGGGTGACCCAGACCTCACGCCTGGCCTGGGAGTCGAACAACCTGTCGTTGATCATCTGCACGGTGATCGGCGTCATCGTGTTCGGGGCGATGGCCTACGCCATCTTCAAGTTCCGCAAATCCAAGGGTGCGGTGGCCGCCACCTTCAGCCACAACACCAAGGCCGAGGTGATCTGGACGGTGATCCCGGTGATCATCCTGATCGTGATGGCGTGGCCGGCCACGGCCAACCTGATCAAGATGTACGACACCCGCGATGCCGAGATGACGGTGAAGGTCACCGGCTACCAGTGGATGTGGAAGTACGAATACCTCGGCGAGAACGTTACCTTCACCAGCCGCCTGGACCGCGAGTCCGACCGCGTGCGGCAGAGTGGCGTGGTGCCCACCCGCGAAAGCCATCCGCATTACCTGCTGGACGTGGACAACCGGCTGGTGCTGCCGGTCGATACCAAAGTGCGCTTCGTCATTACTTCTGATGACGTGATCCACGCCTGGTGGGTGCCGGCGCTGGGCTGGAAGCAGGACGCCATCCCCGGCTTCATCAACGAGGCCTGGACCAGCATCGAGCAGCCCGGGGTGTACCGCGGGCAGTGCGCTGAACTGTGCGGCAAGGACCATGGCTTCATGCCGATCGTGGTCGAGGCCGTGTCCAAGGAAGACTTCAAGCAGTGGCTGGCGCAGCGCAAGCCGGCACCGGCTGCGCCTGCCACGCCTGCGGCACCGGCCGAACCGGCGGCACCGGCAGGCGAGGCGCCGGCAGCGCCGGCCGCACCTGCGGCGGCCGAAGCCGGCGATACCCCTGCCACCGCAGCCAGCGGCGCGTGATGTAAAGCCCGCGGCCGTTCGCGGCCGTGGCGACAACCGATTCTGAGAGGTGTTTTGCGATGGCGCACTCGGCAGTTGGGCACGACGATCACCACCACCACCAGAGTTTCTTCGAGCGTTGGTTCTTCTCGACCAACCACAAGGACATCGGCACGCTGTACCTGGGCTTCAGCTTCATCATGTTCATCATCGGTGCGGCGATGAGCGTGGTGATCCGGGCCGAGCTGGCGCAGCCGGGCCTGCAGTTCGTCAAGCCCGAGTTCTTCAACCAGATGACCACCGTGCATGCCCTGGTGATGATCTTCGGCGGCGTCATGCCGGCCTTCGTCGGCCTGGCCAACTGGATGATCCCGCTGCAGATCGGCGCGCCGGACATGGCCCTGCCGCGCATGAACAACTGGTCGTTCTGGCTGCTGCCGGTGGCCTTCAGCCTGCTGTTGCTGACCCTGTTCCTGCCCGGTGGCGCGCCGGCCGGTGGCTGGACGCTGTACCCGCCGCTGTCGCTGCAGGGCGGCTACAACGTGGCCTTCAGCGTGTTCGCCATCCACGTCGCCGGCATCAGCTCGATCATGGGCGCGATCAACATCATCGCCACCGTGCTCAACATGCGTGCGCCGGGCATCGACCTGCTGAAGATGCCGATCTTCTGCTGGGCCTGGCTGATCACCGCCTTCCTGCTGATTGCGGTGATGCCGGTGCTGGCCGGTGCAGTGACCATGCTGCTGACCGACAAGTTCTTCGGCACCAGCTTCTTCAACGCCGCCGGTGGCGGTGACCCGGTGATGTACCAGCACATCTTCTGGTTCTTCGGCCATCCCGAGGTCTACATCATGATCCTGCCCGCCTTCGGCGTGGTCAGCGAGATCATCCCGACCTTCAGCCGCAAGCCGCTGTTCGGCTACCAGGCAATGGTGTACGCCACCGCCGCGATCGCCTTCCTGTCGTTCATCGTCTGGGCCCACCACATGTTCACCGTGGGCATGCCGCTGGGCGGCGAGATCTACTTCATGTTCGCCACCATGCTGATCTCGATCCCGACCGGCGTGAAGGTGTTCAACTGGGTCAGCACCATGTGGCGTGGCTCGCTGACGTTCGAGGCACCGATGTTGTGGTCGGTGGCCTTCGTCATCCTGTTCACCATCGGTGGCTTCTCCGGCCTGATGCTGGCCATCGTGGCGGCCGACTTCCAGTACCACGACACCTACTTCGTGGTGGCCCACTTCCACTACGTGCTGGTGACCGGCGCGGTGTTCGCGCTGATCGCCGCGGTGTACTACTGGTGGCCGAAGTGGACCGGGCGCATGTACAGCGAGAAGTGGGCCAAGGTGCACTTCTGGTGGTCGATCGTGTTCGTCAACCTGCTGTTCTTCCCGCAGCACTTCCTCGGCCTGGCCGGCATGCCGCGCCGCATCCCCGATTACAGCGTGGCCTTCGCCGACTGGAACCTGATCAGCTCGATCGGTGCGTTCGGCATGTTCGCCACGCCGTTCATGATGGCCGCGATCCTGCTGTCCTCGCTGCGCAACGGCAAGAAGGCCGAAGCGCGCAGCTGGGAAGGTGCGCGCGGCCTGGAGTGGACGCTGCCGTCGCCGGCGCCGGCGCACACCTTCACCACGCCGCCGACCATCCGCCCGGGGGATCTGGCCCATGACGACATCACGCATTGAGGTGGGGCATGCATAACGAGAGCCCGCTTGCCCCGTGTAGAGCCGAGCCATGCTCGGCTGACGAGAAGCAGCCGACCAACGGTCGGCTCTACAACAGCGCAGAGCAGCCGACCGGTAGAGTCGACCGTTGGTCGACTGGCGAGATGCAGCCGACCGGTAGAGTCGACCGTTGGTCGACTGGCGAGATGCATCCGACCAACGGTCGGCTCTACCAGCAACGCCAGCGCGCCAGGCGCACCGCCCTGTGGGTCGGCGCCATCGCGGTGCTGGTCTACGTCGGCTTCATCCTCAGCGGGGTGATCGGCCGATGAGCGAGGCGCCGGCCACCGCTCCGTCCCGCAGTGCCGGGCTGCCGCGCCTGATCGGCGTGGCGGTGGCGGTATTCCTGCTGACGTTCTCGCTGGTGCCGCTGTACCGCATCGCCTGCGAGAAGGTCTTCGGCGTGCGCCTGGAGCGCGGCCCCGGCAGCGAGGCCAGCACCGGCGCTGCGGCCGGCAAGCGCACCGTGCGTGTGGAGTTCGATGGCGGCGTCAATTCGCGGCTGCCGTGGTCGTTCCACCCCGAGCAGCTGACCATGGACGTGGTGCCGGGCGAACTCAATGAAGCGCTGTACTTCGCCCGCAACGACAGCGCCAACGCCGTGGTCGGCAGCGCGGTGCCTTCCGTCGCACCGGCGCGCGCGTCGGGCTTCTTCAGCAAGACCGAATGCTTCTGTTTCACCGCGCAGACGCTGCAGGCCGGCGAGAAGCGCGACATGCCGGTGCGCTTCATCGTCGATCCGGACCTGCCGCCGGAAATCAGGACGATCACCTTGTCCTACACCTTCTACCGCAACGACGCGCTGTCCGACCGGCTGGCACCTGCCGCCACCTCGGAAGGCGCGCACGCCGCTCCCTGACCCGGATACCGACATGGCCCAGACACCGACCGACGCCAACGTGTACTTCGTCCCGGCCCAGAGCCGGTGGCCGTTCGTGGGCTCCATCGCGATGATGGTGACCATGGTCGGCGTGGCCAGCTGGCTCAACGATGCCAGCTGGGGGCGCTGGACCTTCTACATCGGCATCGCGATGCTGGTGCTGACCCTGTTCTGGTGGTTCAGTGACGTGGTGCGCGAATCGCAGGCCGGCCACTACAACCGCCAGGTCGACGGCTCGTTCCGGATGGGCATGGTCTGGTTCATCTTCTCCGAAGTGATGTTCTTCGGGGCCTTCTTCGGCGCGCTGTTCTACACGCGCAACCTGGGCCTGTCCTGGCTCAGCGGCGAAGGCCGCGGGGTGATGACCAACGAGCTGCTGTGGCAGGGCTATTCCGCAGGCTGGCCGACCAACGGGCCGGCCGCCATCGGCGGTGCGTTCCAGACCATCCCGGCCTGGGGCCTGCCGCTGATCAATACGCTGATCCTGCTGACCTCCGGCGTGACCCTGACCATCGCCCACCATGCGTTGAAGGCCGGCAACCGCCGCCAGCTGCTGGTCTGGCTGGGCGTGACCGTGCTGCTCGGCCTGGGCTTCCTCACCCTGCAGGCGGAGGAGTACATCCACGCCTACAAGGAGCTGAACCTGACCCTGGGTTCGGGCATCTACGGTTCGACGTTCTTCATGCTGACCGGCTTCCACGGCGCGCACGTGCTGCTGGGCACGATCATGCTGATCGTGATGTGGCTGCGCTCGGCCAAGGGCCATTTCACCCGCGACAACCACTTCGCGTTCGAAGCCGCCGCGTGGTACTGGCACTTCGTCGACGTGGTGTGGCTGATGCTCTTCATGTTCGTCTACGTGCTTTGACCGCGCAGGTCACGGCGGCCTCAGCCGCCGATGCCGTGCGGCTTGATCCAGCCCATGTAGATGCACACGATCACCAGTACGATCAGGGCCACCGACACCCCGATGCGGCGTGTCAGTGCGTTGACCGTGCGCTTGGTCTGGCCGCGGTCGACCAGCAGGTAATACAGGCCGGCGCCCAGATTCCAGACGATGACGATCAGAAACGCGATTACCAGCAGGGTCTTCAGCGAATCACTCATGCGCGGCTCGAGGGCAGGATGGATGCGCCTATCTGACCGCGTTTGCGCGGACTTGTCATGATGCGCCAGCACACGCGCCTGATCGGCTGGCTGATGGCGGTGCTGGCGATGGCCGCGTTCACCGCATTGGGGTTCTGGCAGCTGCAGCGCATGCACGCCAAGCAGGCGATGCTGGATGCGCAGGGGCCCGCGGCGGCGCAGGCACTGCCACTGGCGCAGGCCCTGGCCGCGCCCGGTGCGCTGCATGGGGTGGCCGACCATGGCCGCTTCCTGCCCGGGGTGGTGCTGCTGGACAACCAGATGCGCCACGGCCGTGCCGGGGTGAAGATCTATCGGCCGTTCCAGAGTGACGGCGGCAGCGTGCTGCTGGTCGACCTCGGCTGGCGCGCGCTGCCGCCGGATCGCACGTTGCCGCAGCTGCCGGCGCCGCCTTCGCCGGTGGCGGTACGTGGGCTGCTGGCGCCGCCGCCCGCGGCCGGCCTGGCATTGGGGCCGGCGCTGTCGCCCACCGGCGAGGCCGGGCGCTGGCTGGCCAGCCGCCTGCCGGCCGACGGCCTGGCCCGCGTGCTGGGGCTGGCGGTGCTGCCTGACCGGGTGCTGCGACTGGACCCGGCCCTGCCGTTCGGCGATGAGCGCGACCTCGATCTGCTGCCCAACACGCTGCCGCCGCAGCGCCACCTGGGCTATGCCGTGCAGTGGTTCGGCCTGGCGCTGACCGTGCTGGTGGTGGCACTGGTGCTGGAGCGCCGCAGGAAGCGCCCCATGGCCCGGTAGTGCCGGCCGCTGGCCGGCATCCCCCGGTTTCCTGCTGCCGGCCAGCGGCCGGCACTACCGGCATCCCTTTCCCAACCGTGAGAAAATGCCCTGCATGAACACTGCTACGTCCCCGCAGGCGCGCGGTTCCGGCCGCCGGACCCTGGTGCTGCTGTTCGCCGTGTTCTTCGGGGCGATGGCGCTGGCCGCCGTGCTGCGCTTCACCGGCTGGCAGCCGACCGCGCACCGCAATGCCGGCCAGTTGCTGGAGCCGCCGGTGGACCTGCGCCAGCAGCCACCGACCCTGGCCAACGGCCAGGCCTATCCGTGGAACCCCGAAGCGCGGACCTGGCGCCTGCTGGTAGCCCCCGTCGGCGCCTGTGACGCGCAGTGCGTCACTTTGTCGCAGGGACTGGGCAAGGTGTGGCAGCTGTTCGGCCATAACGCCGATAATGTCGAGATCCTGTGGCTCGGTACGCCACCGGCGTCGATCGCCTCGCTGCCCGCGCTGCGGCCGCTGGCTCCGTCGCCAGCCCTGCGCGCGGCGTTGCCGGGCGTCGATGATCCGGCGGGACTGCCGGTCTACGTGATCGATCCGAACGGCTTCGTGATCATGCGCCATGCCCCCGGTAGTGACCTGGGCGGCCTGCGCAAGGACATGGCCACGTTGCTGAAACTGAAGTGAGTCCTGTTTGATGAGCCTTTCCGCGCGCCCGGCGCTGCATCGCAACTTCCACCGCCTGGCGTGGTTCGCCATGATCATGACCGCCAGCACGATCATGTTCGGTGCCTTCGTCCGCCTGTCCGATGCCGGCCTGAGCTGCCCGGACTGGCCGACCTGCTATGGCCAGGCCACCTGGCCGCAGCACGTGGAAGAAACCATCGGCCACCCCGCCGCCGAGATCCGCCCGCTGGAAACCCACAAGGCCTGGCGCGAGCAGGTACACCGCTTCCTGGCCGGCGCGCTGGGCATCGAGATCCTCACCCTGGCCCTGCTGGCCACCCGCAAGCGCCGCTTCGGCACCACCGCGGTGGTGACCGCCTGCGTCCTGGTGGCCGCCGGCATACCGCTGTACATGATGGGCTGGCGTGGCACGGCCAGCGCCCTGGCCCTGGTGGGCGAGGCGATCCTGCTGCTGGCGGCACTGCGCTGGAGCAACATCGACCTGGCGCGTGCGGCCCTGCTGACGCTGGCCGTGGTGATCTTCCAGGCGCTGCTGGGCATGTGGACCGTGACCCTGCTGCTGAAACCCATCGTCGTGATGGGCCACCTGCTGGGCGGCATGCTGATGTTCGCGCTGCTGGTGTGGATGGCCTGGCGTGCGACCCACCTGCCGATCACCCTGGCCGAAGCCCCCAAGCTGAAGTGGCTGCTGCGCATTGGCGTGGCAGTGCTGGTCACCCAGATCGCCCTCGGTGGCTGGGTCAGCGCCAACTATGCGGCGCTGGCCTGCGGCGGCGGCAGCGCTTCGCTGGACAATTTCCCGCGCTGTGCCAACCAGTGGTGGCCGCAGCACAACTTCGCCGAAGGCTTCACCCTGTGGCGCGGCATCGGCGTGGATTACGAAGGCGGCGTGCTGGATGGCGCCTCGCGCATCGCCATCCAGATGGCGCACCGCCTGTTTGCGATCGTGGTGGCGGCCTACCTGCTGTGGCTGGGCCTGCGCCTGTTCCGCGTGCCCAGCATGCGTGGCTGGGCCAGCGCGCTGGTGGCGCTGCTGGTGCTGCAGGTCACCCTGGGCATCCTCAACGTGAAGCTGGCCCTGCCGCTGGAAGTGGCCGTGGCCCACAACGGCGTGGCCGTCGCCCTGTTGTTCGTACTGGTCAGCCTGCTGGCCCGCCTGCGTGCCCCGGACTGATTCCATGTTTTCCAATTACCGCCAGTACTGGGACCTGACCAAACCCAAGGTCGTGGCCCTGATCGTCTTCACCGCCCTGGTCGGCATGGTCCTGGCCATTCCGGGCGTGCCCAGCTGGGAACAGGTGCGCGCCGGTGCGCTCGGCTTCCTCGGCATCTGGCTGGCCGCTTCGGCTGCCGCCGCCATCAACCAGCTGCTGGATGCGCACATCGATGCGCAGATGGCGCGCACCTCGTGGCGCCCGCTGGTGGTGGGCAAGGTCAAGCCGTGGCAGGTGCTGGTGTTTGCCAGCGTGCTGATCGTGCTGTCGATGGCGATCCTGCTGCTGTGGGTGAACTGGATCACCGCGGTGCTGACCTTCGCTTCGCTGATCGGCTATGCGGTGATCTACACCGTGTACCTGAAGCGTGCGACCTCGCAGAACATCGTCATCGGCGGCCTGGCCGGCGCGATGCCGCCGATGCTGGGCTGGGCGGCGATCACCGGCATGCAGGGTTCGTCGGACTGGGCGTACTCGTCGCTGCTGGTGCTGATCATCTTCATCTGGACCCCGCCGCACTTCTGGGCGCTGGCGATCTTCCGCCGCGAGGACTACGCCAAGGCGAAGATCCCGATGCTGCCGGTGACCCATGGCGTGGTGCACACGCGCAAGCAGATCATGGCGTATTCGGTGGTGCTGGCGCTGGTGTGCGTGGTGCCGTACCTGGTGGGCATGAGCGGCCCGTTCTACCTGGGCGGCGCGATCGTGCTCAATGCCGTGTTCCTCTGGTACGCCTGGCGCATGCTGAACCCGCCGGACGAGCTGTTCTCGATGAAGATGTTCCACTACTCCATCGTGTACCTGATGGCGCTGTTCGCGTTCCTGCTGGTGGACCACTGGATCCTGCCCTGGATGTGATGGGCCACCTGTAGAGCCGAGCCCATGCTCGGCTGATTGCCGGATCCCCGAAGGGGCTCTGACCCCGCCTGATCGCGCGGACATCCACGCATGGCGTGGATCTACTGGAAGGCCGAGGCGGGCGTGGCCCTGTAGAGTCGAGCCCATGCTCGGCTGATTGCCGGAACATCCACGCATGGCGTGGATCACCTTGAACCGCGCTCGTGGCGCCGCCATTGCTGTTCCTGACCCCAGGGAAAGGAAGCAGCAGGGATGCATTCGATCTACCGCTGGACCACCGCGCTGATCCTGGCGCTGGGCATGGCCGTGACCGCGCATGCCGATGACACTGCCTCGCAGATCCGCCAGCACACCGCCGACCACCGCATGCTGGTGCTGGGTGAATTGCACGGAACACGCGAGACGCCGCTGCTGGTGCGGCAGCTGGTGGACGATTACAGCCGCGATGGCACGCCGGTATTCTTGGCGCTGGAACTGAAGCGTGCCGAAAACCCCACGCTGCGCGATTACCTGGCTTCCGATGGCGGGGCCGCGGCACGCCAGCGCCTGCACGGCCGCGCGTTCTGGACCGTGCACGACGACCAGCACGATGGCCGTCGCAGCCGCGACATGCTGGCGCTGATCGAAGACCTGCGCGCGCTGAAGGCACGGGGGCGTGCCATCGACGTGGTCGGCTATGACGTCAACCACAGTGATGGCAACAACCAGACACGCGACAACCGCATGGCAGCCGAGCTGCGGCGTCTGTACCGGCGCGTGCCAGCTGGCGCACGCATGCTGGTGCTGACCGGCAACGTGCACGCCATGCTGCAGCGGCCGGCAGGTGCGCCGCCTGAAATGCAGACACGGCCGATGGCATCGCTGCTGCGGGATCTGGATATCTACAGCGTGGGGCTGCAAGCGCAGCATGGCCAGTACTGGGGATGCGCGGGCACTTGCATGGCGCGGTCAGTGCCCGAACAGGTGGCGCGCGGCCCACGGGTCGATACCCATGCCGGCCGCCAGTACGACTTGTGGGTGTGGATGCCGCAGCTGAGCGTCGGCACGCTGGTAGACCCGTAGCGTCGCGCAACTCATCCACGCATGGCGTGGATCTACTGCAGGCTCGCGCCATCCGTGGTCCGGTAGATCCACGCCACGCGTGGATGATTTCCCACCGAATCCTTTGCACCCGGTGTCGATCTCTGCTTGCGAGGGCCGCACTGCGGCCGTTGATGACTCGTCCTTCTGTGGAGCAAGGTGGTCGCAATGAACTTCAATCTGCTGCTTGTTGCCTGCATCCCGATCTCGGCAACTACATGCGCATCCCAGGTTGATGCGGAAGCTGACGTGGTCGGGCAATGGCTGCATCAACGCACCATGCAGGCCGCTTTAAACGCGGACACGTCGCCGGTGGGCAGCTACCGCATCGTGCGATTGGCAGATATGGATGCCCCCGAAGAGGTCAAGCAGCAGCTTCGTGCTGATATCAAACGAGCCAAGAGTGTCGTGCAGGTTGTCGAAGGGAACATTCCAACGCAGGTCGAAATACTGGCTGCCGTGCCGCGTACTCAGCGTTCTGCGTCGGAACTACGCCAGCGTTTGCCGCAGCCTCCCAGCAGGCTGGACGCTACTCTCCTCGGACCCGCCGAGCTGATCGGCATGGAGCCGAGTGGCGCGTTGGACGGTGCAAAGTCCTCGGGCCTGAGCCGCTTCTACCGGCTGGAGGGTGTCGGCATCGTGGAGTTCAGCGAGAACAACTTCCTCGCTGCGGGCATGCAGATCGAGGTCATCGCGGAGGCGCAGAACACCGAGGTGAACGGCAAGCCCGCTAACCTTGGAAAGGTTGTTGATGGTGCCGGCCGTACCCGGGTAGAGCTTGCCTGGACGGGAGACAGCAAGACCTACAGCCTGATTGCCACAGGCGAGCCGGGCAGTGACGTGGAGCGCAACGCCCGAGTGCTGCATGACATCGCCGCGGCCATCGTGGATTAGCGGCGGCAATCAGCCGAGCATGGGCTCGGCTCTACAGTAGATCCACGCCATGCGTGGATGGTCTCCCCGCAACAACCCGCGCGCCCAGTAGATCCACGCCACGCGTGGATGGGGTTCCCACAACCACCGCGCGCCCAGTAGATCCACGCCACGCGTGGATGGGGTTCCCACAACCACCCGCGCGTTCAGTAGATCCACGCCATGCGTGGATGGTCTCCCCACAACAACCCGCGCGCCCAATCAGGGCGCGCGCTTCGCATACCGCTGCGCGATCACGCCGCAGACGATCAGCTGGATCTGGTGGTAGATCATCACCGGCAGCACGATGGCGCCCAGGCTGCCGCCGGCGAACAGCACCTTGGCGATCGGCACGCCGGTGGCCAGGCTCTTCTTCGACCCACAGAACACGATGGCGATCTCGTCCTCGCGGTTGAAGTGCAGGCGGCGGGCCAGGAAGGTGATGAGCGGCATCGCGATGCCCAGCAGCACGGCGGCCACCACGGCCACGGCGAACAGGGACAGCAGCGGCGTCTTGCTCCACAGCCCCTCGGTCACGGCTTCGCCGAAGGCCGAATACACCACCAGCAGAATGGTCGCCTGGTCGGTGTAGCGCAGCAGCGCACGCTGCTTTTCCACCCAGCCGGCGATCCACGGCCGCAACAGGTGGCCGGCCACGAATGGCACCAGCAGCTGCAGCATGATGCCGCCGATGGCATGCAGCGGGTCATGCACGCCGCCGGAGGTACCGGCCAGTGCGGTCAGCAGCAGGGGCGTGAGGAACACGCCGAGGATGCTCGACAGCGAAGCGCTGCACACCGCCGCCGGCACGTTGCCGCGCGCCATCGAGGTGAAGGCGATGGACGACTGCACGGTGGAGGGCAGGGTGCACAGGAACAGCACGCCCATGTACAGCTCAGGCGTCAGCAGCCAGCCGGACAGCGGCTTGAACAGCAGGCCCAGCAGCGGGAACAGGATGAAGGTGCACGCCAGGATGGTCAGGTGCAGCCGCCAGTGCAGCATGCCGCCGATGATCGACTCGCGTGGCAGGCGCGCGCCATGCAGGAAGAACAGCGCGGCGATGGCGACGGTGGTGACATCGTCCAGCACGATGGCGGCGGCGCCCTTCATCGGCAGCAGCGAGGCCAGGCCGACGGTGCACAGCAGGGCGAGGGTGAAGTTGTCCGGTCGCAGGCGCGACCACCAGCGGGTCATGGTGGGCAGGCTCCTCGTTGCAGGGGGTCAGGGATGGGAAACGGGTGCGGCCAGGCGTTGCCGGGTGGCCGCTTCCAGTGAGGTCAGGCCAGCGCGCTGGCCCAGCTGCAGGGCCTGCTCGGGGCTGGCCTGTTCGTAGCGGGCGTTGACCAGGCCGAGCACGGCGCCGGCACGGTTGCCCGACGCGCAGTGCAGCAGCACCGGGCCCTGGCTCTGCTGCAGTGCCTGGTGCACCGCGCGCACGTTGGCCGCATCCAGGCCCTCGGCGCCGGCCACCGGGATGCGCACGTAGCGCAGGCCCAACGCCTCGGCCTGGGCGGTTTCGTCGAACCCCCGGTCCTCGCCGGGCTGGCGCAGGTCGATGACCGTGCGCACGCCCTGCGCGGCCAGCGCCTGCAGCTGTGCGGCACTGGGCTGGCCGCCGGCATACAGGCCGGGGCGGACTTCATTGAGCGGCGTGTCCCCGGCCCAGGCGGGCAGGGTCGTGCAGAGTGACAGCAACAGCAGGCAGGTCAGGCGCAGCAGCATGCTCTCTCCGTGTGTGGGGCTGCCGCTACAGGCGCAGGGTGGCGCGGGCCTTCAAGAGTTCGCGCAGTTCGTACTTGTCAGTATCGTCCAGGCCCTGCTGGCGCTGCTTTGCCAACAGCTCGTCCAGACGTTGCACCAGCAGTTGTTTCTCCAGCTGGGCCACCGCGTCGTGCAGTTCCTGGGTCCACATCGCCTCGTCGCCGGGCATGGTCTGCGCAGCCAGCGTGTGCAGCGAGGCCTGTTCTTCGCGGCCATCGAAGTGTTCCAGCAGGGCGCCGGTGCTGATGTCCGGGCGCTGTTCGACCAGGCCCAGCAGTTCCAGCAGCAGCTCCACGCCGGGCAGGCGCAGGCCCTGGAAATGGTGCTTGCCGCCCAGGCTCATCGCCAGCGACGGCTGCTGCAGCAGCACGGCGATGGCACCACGCACCAGGCTGCGCTTGGCGATGGGCTGGATCTGCCGGGCCGGCGCGCGCTGCGGCATCGGCGCGCGCGTGGCCGCAGCGTTGCCAGCCCCCAGGCCGGTCAGCTGTGCCAGCTGCTGCTTCATCAGGTCGCCGAAGGCACCATCGGGAATCTGCGCCAGCATCGGCTTGGCCCGCTCGGCCAGGCGCGCCTTGCCATCCAGCGTGCCCAGGTTGATCTCGCGGGTCAGTTCGTCGAAGAAGAACTGCGACAGCGGCGTGGCCTGCTTCAGGCGCTCGTTGAAGACCTCGGCGCCTTCCTTGCGCACGATGGTGTCCGGGTCTTCGCCATCGGGCAGGAACAGGAAGAACGCCTGGCGGCCATCCTTCATGCGCGGCAGCACCGACTCCAGCGCCTTCCAGCCGGCACGGCGGCCGGCGGCGTCGCCGTCGAAGCAGAAGAACACGTCCGGCGCATTGCGGAACAGCAGCTCGGCGTGGTCCGGCGTGGTGGCCGTGCCCAGCGTGGCCACCGCCTGGGTGACCCCGAACTGGAACAGCGAGACCACGTCCATGTAGCCCTCGACCACGATCAGCCGCTCGATCTTCTGGTTGGCCTGGCGCACCTGCCACAGGCCGTACAGCTCGCGGCCCTTGTGGAACAGCGCGGTTTCCGGCGAGTTGAGGTACTTGGGGCCGTCGTCCTTCTCGAACACGCGGCCGCCGAAGGCGATGACACGGCCACGGCGGTCGAAGATCGGGAACATCACCCGGTCGCGGAACTTGTCGTAGACGTGGCCGCGATCGTTCTTGGAAAACAGGCCGGCGCGGTCGAGCAGCTTCATCCGCCGCTCGTCCTTGCCCAGCGCATCGCGCAGGCCGCTGTAGCCGTCCGGCGCATAGCCGATCTGGAAGCGCGCGCGGTTTTCCTCGTCCACGCCGCGGCCGTCCAGGTAGGTACGGGCCTTCTCGCTGCCTTCGAGGTTCTTCTGGAAGAACTTCGTCGCCGCATCCAGCGCGGAATACAGCTCGCGGCTGTCGTCCTGCTGCTGGGCGTTGCGCGGGTTCTCGCTGCGCGGCACTTCCATGCCGGCGCGCTTGGCCAGTTCATCCACCGCATCGAGGAATTCGAGGCGGTCGTAGTTCATCAGGAAGCTGATGGCGGTGCCGTGCGCGCCGCAGCCGAAGCAGTGGTAGAACTGCTTGGTGGGCGAGACCGTGAACGAGGCCGAGCGCTCGTCATGGAACGGGCAGCGCGCCGCATATTCCTTGCCCTGGCGCTTCAACGGCACGCGGCTGCCCACCACCTCGACGATGTCGGAGCGGGCCAGCAGGTCGTCGATGAATGCGTCGGGGATACGGGCCATGGGCAACAGGGCAGGGGCGCGGCCAGGGGCCACGCGAGGCGGACGATCAATCCGCCTAGTTTACTCCCTGCCGGGCAGGGGGCCGGCGTTGGCCGGATCGATGCCGGCAGCGGCCAGGTGGGTACGTGCGCGCAGGCGCTCGTCGATCACCGCGGTCATCAGTGCGCCGACGAAGAACACCACGGTGGCGTAGTAGATCCAGACCAGCGAGATGACCAGCGCGCCCATCGAACCGTATGCGCTGCCGGGGGCGACGGTGGCGATGTACACGCCGATGCCATAGCGGCCCAGCGCGAACAGTGCCGAGGTGATGACGCCGCCGATGAAGGCCTGGCGCCAGGCTACGCGTCGGTCCGGCAGGTAGTGGTACATGAAAGCGAAGCCGACCGCATACAGCAGCAGGCTGGTGAGATAGCCGATGGCCGGCAGGATCGAGGGCAACTGGGCGAAGGCCACCTGCAGCATGGTGGTGGCGGTCATCGACAGGATCAGCAGGAAGCCCAGTGCCAGCACCACGCCGAAGGAGAACACGCGCTTGCGCAGCCAGGCCTTGATGCCCTCGAGCCGCTCGCCGCTGGTGCGGAAGATCAGGTTGAGTGCGTTCTGCAGCTGGGCGAACACCGCGGTGGCACCGATGAACAGCAGCAGGGTGCTCCACAGCCCGGCCAGCGAACCGACGTCCGGCTGGTTGTCGGCGTTCTTCAGTACGGTTTCGGCCACGGTGGCCGCGCTGCTGCCGGCGGCGGCGCTGATCTGTTCGACCAGAGCCTGCTGCGCGGGGGGATACAGCGAGGCGGTCAGCCACAGCAGCAGCACCAGCAGGGGTGCCATCGAGAGCAGGGCGTAGAAGGAGACCGAGGCGGCCTGGGTGAGCACGTCGATCTCGACGAAGCGCTTGCCGACGGCCATGGGAAAGCTGTCCTGCAGGCGCTGGACGTATTTGCGTAGATTCACGGGGACAGGGGACGCGGGTTCAACCATGCGGCTGTTGTAACAGCCGGGGGTCGAAGGCGTGGTGAAGCAGACAGACACAGGTAGCGCCGGGCCATGCCCGGCGACGTTGGGAAACGCCGGGCATGGCCCGGCGCTACCGGATGAAACGCTGGATTACGACAGCTGCTGCTTGACCAGCTTGGACACCAGGCCCATGTCGGCCTGGCCGGCCAGCTTGGGCTTCAGTGCGCCCATCAGCTTGCCCATGTCGGCCGCGCCGGTGGCACCGGTCTCGGCAATGGCGGCCTGGATGGCGGCCACGATCTCGGCCTCGCCCATCTTGGCCGGCAGGTAGGCTTCGATCACCACGATCTCGGCGCGCTCGATCTCGGCCAGGTCTTCACGGCTGGCGGCCACGAACTGGGTGACCGAGTCCTTGCGCTGCTTGACCATCTTGTCCAGCACGGCGATGACGGCGGTGTCATCCAGCTCGACACGCTCGTCCACTTCCTTCTGCTTGATGGCGGCGTTGATCAGGCGGATCACGCCCAGCTTGTGCTTCTCGCCCGCCTTCATGGCGGCCTTCATGTCGTCGGTGAGCTGCTGCTTCATGCTCATGAGGAACCTCGTGGTGGTGGTGGGGCAGGGGCGGATACCCGAACCCGGAAACGCAAAAAGCCGGCGACGCTTGCGCGTGCCGGCTTCGGCTCCACTGCGACAGGCAAGCCCGTCGCAATGAAGATGCGTCCGATCAGTACAGGCGCTGACGCTTGGTGACGTCGCGCGACGAGCGGCGCAGCTGACGCTTCACAGCAGCGGCGGCCTTGCGCTTGCGCTCCTGGGTCGGCTTTTCGTAGAACTCGCGCTTGCGGGTTTCGGCCAGCACACCGGCCTTTTCGCAAGTGCGCTTGAAGCGGCGAAGAGCAAACTCGAAGGGCTCGTTCTCGCGGACTTTGACGCTGGGCATGGAATCTCCGGGACACAGTAGAACCGGGTCACGCCCGGCGAGCCGCACATTATAGCGGCGAATCAACAAACTGCAAGCGTCCAACCCTGAATGCGGGCCGGGGTTCGAAAGCAGTGGGATCTGCACGTCCCCCGAGGGGGCGGCAGGGGCGTCATAATAGCAGGCATGCGAGTCCTTGGCATCGAATCTTCCTGTGATGAGACCGGCGTGGCGGTGTATGACACCGACCTGGCCGGCAGCGCGGCCCTGCGCGCCCATGCGGTCTACAGCCAGATCGCGCTGCACGCCGAGTACGGCGGTGTGGTGCCCGAGCTGGCCAGCCGCGACCACGTCCGCAAGCTGCTGCCGCTGGTGCGCCAGACCCTGGCTGAGGCCGGCCTGGGCGTGGGCGACATCGACGGGGTGGCCTATACGGCTGGCCCCGGCCTGGTCGGCGCCCTGCTGGTCGGCGCGGGCGTGGCCCGTTCGCTGGCCTGGGCGCTGGAGGTACCGGCAGTGGGCGTACACCATATGGAAGGCCACCTGCTGGCGCCGCTGATGGAAGACGACCCGCCGGAAGCCCCGTTCGTGGCCCTGCTGGTATCGGGCGGCCACACCCAGCTGGTGGCGGTGGACGCCATCGGCCAGTACCGCCTGCTGGGCGAGACCCTGGACGATGCGGCCGGCGAGGCCTTCGACAAGACCGCCAAGCTGATGGGCCTGCCTTACCCGGGCGGCCCGCAGCTGGCCAGGCTGGCCGAGCAGGGCACGCCGGGCGCCTACCGCTTCGCGCGGCCGATGACCGACCGCCCGGGGCTGGATTTCAGCTTCTCCGGCCTGAAGACCCAGGTCCTGATGGCCTGGCGCGACAGCGACCAGAGCGAACAGACCCGCGCCGACATCGCCCGTGGCTTTGAGGACGCGGTGGTGGAGACCCTGTCCATCAAGTGCGAACGCGCGCTGGAAGCGGCGGGCACCAACGTGATCGTGGTGGCGGGCGGCGTGGGTGCGAACAAGCGCCTGCGCGCGCGCCTGCAGCAGATGGCCGAACGCCTGGGCGGCCGCGCCTGCTTCCCGCGCCCGGCGCTGTGCACCGACAACGGCGCGATGATCGCCTTCGCTGGCGCGTTGCGCCTGCAGGCCGGCCAGCACAACCCGCCGAAGGTGGAAGTCACCCCGCGCTGGGACATGGCGACCCTGCCGGCGGTTTGAACCGGTAGCGCCGGGCCGCGCCCGGCGGACGCATCACGGGCGCCCCGCCAACGGCGATGCCGCCAGCACCGTCGTCGCCCGTTCATGGCGCTGCAGCCACCCCAGGGTATGCGGGCAGCGCGCATGGATCAGCCGCCCGATCGCGGCCAGGTCGGCACCGAGGTCGCGCTCGAGGATGGGTTCGTGGTGGGCGATGCGGTTGCGCAGGTGGCGGATGCGGTCGAGGTCGGCATGGATGGACCGACGCAGGACGGACAGCGGCGCCGAGGGTGCGTGTGGCAGCGCCAGGCCCATGGTCCCGGCCCAGATCGAATGCTCGAACCGCCGAGCGAACAATTGCTGCCAGAAGCCGAATCGCAGCTTGGCGATGACCTCCGGTACATCCTTCGGAGCTTCGGCGCTGCCTCGGACATCGCATAGCGAGGCAAGCGCGCCTTCGGCAGGAAGGCTGCGCAGCAGCGCTGGATGCCATGGCCAGCATCGACCATAACGATGCACCAGCGCCGCAGCGGCTGCATTGCGGATCACGACCTCGCAGATGTGCAACGGTGGCAGGAGAGCAGCACACATCTGCATGTTCCAGGCATAGAGCGTGGCCGGATCGACTACGCAACGCGAAGCGATGCGCTCGTAGGTCGACCATCGTTGCCGGGATAGCGCAGCCTGCAGGATCCTGCTTTCCTTCATCAACTTACTCCCAGGGAACGTGGCTTCACCTTGATCCTGGGAATGAGGCAGGAACATCAGAAAACGGCATCATGATCGTCAGTGTTTTTTTGTGGATCGGCTCGGTTTTCCACCCGGTCGTCTGCCGTGACGCATTTGCCCATTGACCGGGCTGGGTGGCACTTCTAACCTTGCGGCGTGTGCTCCGGGACTCGCGGCTGGATTCCAGCTTCCCCTGGGGACGTTGAGAGGTACCAAAGGGCCCCGCTAGCAGGGCCCTTTGTCTTTTGAGGCTCGGGCGTAGTCGTAATCGCCTCTTGATCAGCTGGCCTGACCTGCTTCAGTTCCAAATACTGCGCCACCGGGACTCGCGGCTGTTCAACAGCTCCCCCCGGGGACAAACGGTAGTACCAGAGGGCCCTGCTAGCGGGGCCCTTTGTTTTTCCCGCCGCACCCACGCCACCGCCCGTTCCGGGCAGGCTCACCGTCGTGCCGTTACCATGGCCGCCTGTATCCAGCTGGTAACCGCAATGGACAAGGTTTTCATCGAAGGGCTGACGATCGACGCCCTGATCGGCATCTACGACTGGGAACGGCGGATCCGGCAGGACCTGGTGTTCGACCTGGAAATGGGCTTCGACAACCGCCGTCCGGCGGCATCGGACGACATCGCCCACACCCTGAACTACAAGGCGGTGAGCAAGCGCCTGGAGCAGTTCGTGCGCGAATCGGAATTCGGCCTGGTCGAGACCTTGGCCGAGCGCTGCGCGCAGATCGTACTGGACGAGTTCGACGTGCAGTGGCTGCGCCTGAAGCTGAGCAAGCCCGGTGCGGTGCGCGGCGCGCGCGCGGTAGGCGTGATCATCGAGCGCTCGCGCGACTGACCCGGTAGTGCCGGCCGCTGGCCGGCAACCCCAACAGCACTAAAGAAGGAGACAACCGATGGTGGATGCGGTGGTGGCGGTACAGTGGCTGGACAAGCTGCAGAACACACTGGAACCCTATCCCGGCGCCTACCTGGCGTTGATGATCACGGCGCTGCTGGTCGCCGCCGGCCTGGCCAACTGGGTGACCAAGCGCATCCTGGTGCGCGGCCTGCGGCGCTTGCTGCAGCGCCTGCCCGGCGCGGAATCCGGGCGCGGCAGCCACCTGATGCGGGTGATCGCGCGGCTTTCCAACGTCGTGCCCAGCCAGGTGATCGCCTCGGGCATCGTCCTCATCCCCGACCTGCCGCCCGGCCTGGTCAATGTCATCATCAAGCTGTGCATCGTGTGGGCGGTGCTGACCGTGTCGCTGGCGTTCTCGCACGCGCTGGATGCGGCCAACAGCCTGTACGAACGCAAGCCCGATGCGCGCAACAAGCCGATCAAGGGCTACCTGCAGGTGGTCAAGATCGTGGTGTTCGTGGCCGCCGGCCTGTCCATCGTCGCCACCCTGCTGGGGGTGAAGATCGGCCCGCTGGTAACCGGCCTGGGCGCGGCCACCGCGGTGCTGATGCTGATCTTCCAGGACACCATCCTGTCGCTGGTGGCCAGCGTGCAGATCAGTGGCGATGGCCGCGTGCGCCTGGGCGACTGGATCGAGATGCCCAGCCAGAACGCCGACGGTGATGTCATCGACATCGCCCTGCACACGATCACCGTGCAGAACTTCGACAAGACCATCACCACCATCCCGACCAAGAAGCTGGTGACCGAGTCGTTCAAGAACTGGCGCGGCATGCAGGAGGCCGGCGGCCGCCGGATCAAGCGTGCGCTGTACCTGGACCAGCACAGCGTCGGCTTCCTGGGCACGGACGAGCTGCAGCGCCTGGGCCAGTTCGCGCTGCTGGGCGATTACCTGCGCGACAAGGCGCAGGAGCTGGAGCAGTGGAACGGGCGCCTGCGCGAGCAGGGCGTGGCAGAGGTGAACAGCCGCCGGGTGACCAACCTGGGTACCTTCCGCGCCTACGTGGAGCGCTATCTGCGCAGCCACCCCGGCGTCCATACCGACATGACCCTGCTGGTGCGGCAGATGCAGCCCACCACAGAGGGCCTGCCGCTGGAGGTCTACTGCTTCACCCGCAGCACCGCCTGGGCGGTTTACGAAGGGGTGCAGTCGGACATTTTCGACCACCTGCTGGCGATCCTTCCGGCCTTTGGCCTGCGGGTGTTCCAGGCCTCCAGCGATGCCATGTTGATGGCAGGGCAGCGCTCACTGGCCGGCTCGGAGTAAGCTCCACCCTCGCGTCCGCCCCCGTATGGGCCGCCCAGACTGTGGGCGGGCGCACGAAACTGAATGACGAAACCTCTCGCCAAATGGCCCGGGAACGCTAGAATGCCGGGCTTGTAAACGTTTTCATAAGGACAGCTGGTGGCCTCCGATCGCATCGAATCCCTCATTGCCCAGATGACCGTCGAGGAAAAGGTCGGCCAGCTGGGTGTCTTCGCGGACATGGTCCGCCCGTTTGCCCCGGACGTGAACCCGGAAGCCAACGTGCGCAACGCCGACCAGGTGCTGCAGCAGGTGCGCGAAGGCAAGGTCGGCTCGCTGTTCAACGGCGTGGGCGCCGAGCTGGGCCGCCGCATCCAGCAGGTCGCCACCGAGGAAAGCCGCCTGGGCATCCCGGTCATCCTGGCCGCCGACGTCATCCACGGCATGCGTACCGTGTTCCCGATCCCGCTGGGCGAAGCTGCCAGCTTCGAGCCGGACCTGGCCGAGCGCACCGCTCGTGCCACCGCCGTCGAGGCGACCGCCGCCGGCCTGCACTGGACCTACGCACCGGCGGTGGACATCGCCCGCGACCAGCGCTGGGGCCGTGGCGCCGAAGGTGCCGGTGAGGACGTGGTGCTGGGCTGCGCCTTTGCTGCTGCCCGCGTGCGCGGTTTCCAGGGCGGCGACCTGCGCGCGGCCGATTCGCTGCTGGCTACGCCCAAGCACTTCGCCGCCTACGGCGCGGTGATGGCCGGCATGGAATACAACATGGTGGACATCTCGCCGCAGACCCTGCGCGACGTGCACCTGCCGCCGTTCAAGGCCGCGTTCGACGCCGGCGCGATCACCGTGATGTCCTCGTTCAACGACATCAACGGCGTGCCGGCCAGCGCCAACGCCGAACTGCTGACCGACATCCTGCGCGGTGAGTGGAAGTTCCCGGGCGTGGTCATCTCCGATTACACCGCCGACATGGAACTGGTCGCGCACGGTTATGCCGCCGACGACCGCGACGCCACCGCCAAGGCCTTCACCGCCGGCCTGGACCTGAGCATGCAGAGCGGCTTCTATGCCGAACACCTGCCGGGCCTGGTCGAGAGCGGCGACGTGCCGATGGCCGTGCTGGATGAAGGCGTGCGCCGCATCCTGTGGCTGAAGGAAACCATCGGCCTGTTCGACGACCCGTACCGCTCGCTGGACCCGGCGCGCGAAGCGGACACCTCGCACATTGCTGCCCATGACGAGCTGTCGCGCGATGCCGCGCGCCGTTCGATCGTGCTGCTGAACAACCGCGACAACGTGCTGCCGCTGCAGAAGACTGGGCAGAAGATCGCCCTGATCGGCCCGTTCGTGCAGGACCGCGAGAACATCGAAGGCTGCTGGACCCTGTTCGGCGACAAGCAGCGCTATGTGGATCTTGAAACCGGCGTGCGCGCGGCCATCGGCGATGAAGCGCTGCTGGAAGTCGTGCCGGGCAGCGAGCTGGAAGCGGCGATTCCGGGTGGCACCGAAGCGGCCGTGGCCGCTGCACTGCGCGCCGACGTGGTGGTGCTGGCACTGGGCGAACCGCAGCGTTACAGCGGCGAAGCGCAGTCGCGCGTGGAAATCACCCTGCCGCCGGCACAGCAGGCGCTGGCCGAGGCCGTGGCGATGACCGGCAAGCCGCTGGTGGTGTTGCTGCGCAACGGTCGCGCGCTGGCCCTGCAGGGCGCGGTGCGCAACGCGCATGCCGTGGCGGTCACCTGGTACCTGGGCACGCAGACCGGCCATGCCGTGGCCGATGTGCTGTTCGGCGATTACAGCCCGTCCGGCCGCCTGCCGGTCAGCTTCCCGCAGGTGTCCGGCCAGCAGCCGTACTTCTACAACCACCCGCGTACCGGCCGCCCGGAACTGCCGACCATGTCGGAGTTCAAGGCGCGCTGGCGCGAGATTCCGAACGAGCCGCTGTACCCGTTCGGCCACGGCATCGGCTACGCGACCTTCGCCTACGGCGTGCCGCAGCTGAGCGCGGCCCAGCTGGGCTGGGACGACACCCTGACCGTGACCACTACGCTGACCAACACCAGCGCCGTGGCCGGTGAGGAAGTGGTGCAGCTGTACATCCACGACCGCGTGGCCAGCCGCGTGCGGCCGGTGCGCGAGCTGAAGGACTTCCGCAAGGTCGCCCTGCAGCCGGGCGAGTCGATCGATGTGAACTTCACTCTGACCCGCGAGCAGCTGGCATTCACCGGCCGCGACGGCGTGCTGCGTGCCGAGCCGGGCCAGTTCGACGTGTGGGTGTGCGCCTCGTCGGCCGCTGGCGAAGCGGTGCAGTTCGAGCTGCTGAAGGGCTGACCGCACCGGCCGGAACCACCGGTGGAGCATCCACGCATGGCGTGGATCTACTGGCAGTGAGGCGCCGGGCCATGCCCGGCGTCCTCACCCATGGCAAACACGCCGGGCATGGCCCGGCGCTACCATCGGGGCATTCATTCGATGGAGCCCGCGCATGCGCAAGATTGCTTTCCTGATTCCGGCCCTGCTGCTGGCCGCCTGTTCGCAGCCGGCACCGCCGGCCGAGCCCGCGGCGGATGCACCGCCACCGATGACCGGCTCCACGCCGGCCGAAGCCGCGGCGAGCACCACGCCTGACCCGGCTGCAGCGCCGCAGGCGGCTGCCGAACACGCCAGCGAGACCCCGGCACCCGCCGCCGCCGATGAAGGTGATGCGCGCGCGCGCATCGACAGCGTGCTGGGCGATGCCGCGCAGTACGAGAAGGTGTTCAACGCATTCAAGACCGCCGTGGTCGGCGGCGACCGTGCCGCGGTGGTGGAGGAAGTGCGCTTCCCGCTGAACATCGCCGGTGGCAAGAAGATCACCGGCCCGGGCGAGTTCCAGCGCAACTACGAAAAGATCATCACCCCGGCGGTGGTCAAGGCGATGTCCGGGCAGGAGTTCAGCAAGGTCTTCGTCAACCAGCAGGGCGTGATGATCGGCGATGGCCAGGTATGGCTGACCGGCGAGTGCCTGGACAAGGCCTGCGCCCGCACCGAGGTGAAGGTCGGCACCATCCAGTAAACGCGAACGGCCCCGCATGATGCGGGGCCGTTTCATCAACGCAATGCTGGCCAGCGGCCGGCACTACCGGCGTCAGGCCTTCGGGGTGAGCTTCAGCAGGCGGGCCTTGCTGCCGTCTTCCAGCAGCCACAGCGCGCCATCGGGGCCCTGTTCCACTTCGCGGATGCGCTCGCCCATGTTGAAGCGCTCGGCTTCGCGCGCGTTCTCGCCATCGAAGGCCACCCGCACCAGCGAGGTGGACGACAGGCCGCCGATGAAGGCGCTGCCCTTCCACTGCGGGAACAGGGTGCCGCTGTAGAACATCAGGCCGGCCGGCGAGATCACCGGGTTCCAGGTGACCTTCGGTGCGGCGAATTCCGGACGGGTGTCGTGGTCGGGAATCGGGCGACCATCGTAGTGGTCGCCGTTGGAGACGATCGGGTAGCCATAGTTGGCACCGCGCTGGATCAGGTTCAGTTCGTCGCCGCCGGCCGGGCCCATTTCCTGCGCCCACAGCTTGCCGTTGGCGTCGAAGGCGATACCCAGCACGTTGCGGTGGCCCAGCGACCAGACCTGGGCGGCGACGCCGCCCTGCGAGGCGAACGGATTGTCCGCCGGCACGCTGCCATCGTCATTGAGGCGGATGATCTTGCCGAGGTTGCCGCTCATGTCCTGGGCCGGATCAAACTTCTGCCGCTCGCTGGAACTGATCCACAGCTTGCCGTCCGGGCCGAAGGCGAGGCGGTGGCCGTAGTGGCCTTGGCCGCTGACCTTGGGCGTCTGCCGCCAGATCACCTTCAGATCCTTCAGCGCACCGCCGCCATCGGCGTTCAGCGCCAGGGTGGCACGCGCCACGGCGGCGCCGCGGGTATCGAGCGTGCCTTCTTCGGCGTAGCTGACATACACCACGTTGTTGCGGGCGAAATCGGGGTGCAGGATGACATCGCCGAAGCCGCCCTGGCCGCCGTAGGCGACCTTCGGCACACCGGTGATCTCATGCTTCTGGCCGCTGGCCAGGTCCAGGTGCTGCAGCTTGCCGCGCTTTTCGGTGACCAGCAGGCTGCCATCGGGCAGGAAGGTCATCGCCCACGGCTGGTCGAAGCGGCTGACCTCGGCGGCGGTGAACGGGCGCTGGTCGGCGCTGGTCGCTGCAGGCGTGGCCTGCGCAGCGGTTGTCGTGTCTGGACCGGCGGCACTGCAGGCGGTGGTGGCGAGGATGGGCAGCAGGCCCATGGCGAGCAGCAGGGGCACACGGTGTGAAAGAGGGGTCATGGGTATCTCCAGGGTGGGGATGCGGATGGCCAAGCCCCGTTGTACACCACTGCGGTTGCACGGGGCGTGGTCCAAAGGTCCTGCTGGCCCCCCCCCCGTGCGGCGCGCGGCTGATCGACTACGGTGGGCCATCCGGGCAAAGCGTGCCCGTTGCCCGCCAAGGAACCGCAATGCATCCGACCGTCGTCTCCAAGCCTTCGCCCGCGTTCATCGCCGCCTCCTGGGTGGCCCTGTTGCTGGGCGCGGTGGCCTACCTGATCGGCCTGTTCAATGCCGAGATGGCCCTGAACGAGAAGGGCTACTACCTGACCCTGCTGCTGTTCGGCCTGTTCGCGGCGGTGTCGCTGCAGAAGAGCGTGCGCGACCGGGTGGAAGACATTCCGGTCAGTGGCCTCTACTACGCGCTGTGCTGGTTTGCCCTGCTGGCCTCGCTGCTGTTGCTGCTGGTCGGCCTGTGGAACGCGACGCTGGCCCTGAGCGAGAAGGGCTTCTACGGGATGGCGTTCGCGCTGTCGCTGTTTGGTGCGGTGGCGGTGCAGAAGAACACCCGCGACCTGATTGCCGCCAATGGCGGTGAACCGGCGCGCAAGGTGGCCATGCCGCCGCTGCCGGAACAGGACTGACCGCAGTTCTGTAGAGCCGAACCCATGCTCGGCTCATGCTGGAATTGTAGAGCCGAGCCCACGCTCGGCTCAGGCCGCAAAGGTAGACGCAGCCGAGCATGGGCTCGGCTCTACAGTGGCGCGGTGGTTCAGCCCAGGCGCCCCAGGCGCGGGTCCACCGTGTTCGCCTCATCCCAGCCACGGCGCACTGCCGCGCGGGCCTGTTCCCACTCCAGGCGGCTGCGGCCACGATCGCTGGCCCAGCGCGATTCCAGCTCACGCTCCACTTCTTCGTAGGCGCGGATCACCTGGTCGGCGCGGGTCTCGTGGAAGCGCGCCGCATGGCCGACCTGGTAGGCGGGCTCGTAGTCATCGAACAGCAGGCTGGCGTCGTAATAGGGCTCGGCGCTGTAGCGGTCGCGCCAGTAGTCGGAAATGGTTTCGCGCGGGGTGCTGTCATCCGGCACGCGGCCGGGAATCTGGTAATCGGGGCTCATCGGTCGGGCTCCGTGGTGGACGAAGCCTGATGGTGCCCGTGCGGCGGTTAACCGCCCGGGCCGGTTGCGTGAAGATCAGGTCGCGTCGGCCTTGCGCGGCAGCAGGTAGATCACCGCACCGATGGCGAAGGCGACCAGCGCAGCGGCGATGTTCTGCCAGCTGGCACTGGCGAACAGCGCCACGCACAGCAGCAGTGCCAGCACCGGAATGAGCGGACCGCCGGGCAGCTTCAATGCGCCGGGCCGGTCGGCATAGCGCTTGGCCAGCACCAGCACCGCCGCCGCCGTACCGATGTAGGCAAACAGGCGCGTGGTCATCGACAGCAGGGCCAGCTGCACGAACGAGCCGGTCAGGGCCAGGCCCAGCGCGATCAGCCCCTGGCAGAAGATTGCCGCGGCCGGCGTGCGGAAGCGCGGATGCACCTGCGCCAGCACCTTCGGGCCGTAGCCATCGCGGGCGAGGGCGAACAGGAAGCGCGGGCCCATCATCATCGTGTTGCTGTTGGTGCCGAGGATGGAGATGGTCGCGCCGACGGTGAGGATCAGCGCCAGCGCCTCGCCACCGAAACCGGCGGCGGCATCGGCCAGGGGCGTGGCCGAACTGGCCAGGCCGGCCAGCGTGCCCTGCGCCACCAGCTGCACCGCGCCGTAGATGACCGTGACGGTGACGATCATGGTGATCAGCGCGAACGGGATGTCGCGGCGCGGGTTGCGGTATTCACCGGCGGCGGCCGGGATGTTCTCGAAACCGGCGTAGGCGTACAGCAGCAGCAACGCGGCTTCGCCCATGCGCTGCAGGTCGTGCGGGTCCGGGCGCTGGCCGGAGAACGCCAGCTTCGGGTCGATGTAGAACGCGCCGATGGCCACGAACAGCAGCAGCGGCAGCATCTTGCCGATGACCAGCACGATGCCGGTACGCGCCGCCGAGCGCACGCCGATGATGTTGACCCCGGTGAGGAAGCCCAGCGAGAGCACGATGACCGCGATGCGGCCCATGCCGGCACCGGCCCACGGCCAGAACCGCGCGACGGCATCGGCCAGTGCATTGCTGAGCGCCGCGGCCGAACTGATGCGGGTCAGCCAGATCATCCAGCCGATCTCGAAACCGGCGAAGCGGCCGAACGCTTCGCGCGCGTACAGGTAGCTGCCGCCGGGTTCATCGAAGTAGCTGGCGGCCTGCGCGTAGCACAACACCAGCAGGGCCACGACGATGCCGGCGGCGACCACGCCCCACAGGCTGAAGGGGCCGAGCAGGGCGACGGTGGCGGCGGGCAGCAGGTAGATGCCGCTGCCGACCACATCGTTGATGGACAGGCCGACGATCTGCCAGCGGCTGACCGCGCGCTGCAGCTGCGGTTCGTCCTGGGCGCTCACTGGCTGGCTCCGGCGAGCGCGGGCAGCTGCCACTGCGCCTGCAGGCGCGTGTACTCGGCGCGTGGCAACAGCACGAAGCGCGGCGTGTCCTGCGGCCGCAGCCAGTCCAGCAGCGCCTGCATGCGTGCCTGCGGCATGGCCGTGCAGCCGGCGGTGGCCTCACCGGGCTGGCGCCACAGGTGGGCGAAGATGCAGCTGCCCTTGCCGGGGTGGTTCTGCGAGTTGTGCGCGATCACGAAGCCTTCCTGGTAGCGCACGTCGCCCTTGTCGTGCAGGTCCAGCCGCATCGGTTCGGTGGACCCCTGCACGGCCGCGCGGCCGACCTTGGCCGCATCGACGATGCGGTTGTAGAACGGCGAGGCCGGCACGTCCATGCAGTAGCTGCTGTCGAGCATGGGCTGGTAGGGCATTGCGGTATGCGGGCGTGTGCCGGCATAGCCGAACGCGCTGCCCAGGGCGAATACCCCGGCCGGGCTGCGGCCATCGCCTTCCTGCTTCTGCGGGCCATCGCCCTGCGCCGGGTGCAGGCCCAGGCCCCAGGCGCTGCCGCTGCGGCCCAGCGCCACCGGGAAGGCCGTGCCCTGTGCGCGCCAGCCCTTGCCGTCGCGCACGAACGCCTGCAGCTGGCCCTGGGTGCTGTCCCAGCCCTCGCTGGTGACCACGATCAACTGCCGCGCGCCATCCAGCGGCGCAGCGTGGAGGGACAGCGACGCGGCCAGCAGCAGCGCAGCGGTGACAAGGCGGGACAGCGGCTTCATCAGCAGGCGCTCCGGTCAGGAATCGAGCAGGTGGTCAATGCGTTCCAGGTTCACCGCCAGTTGCCGCTGGCGATCTGGATTGGCGTGGCAGAGCAGCACGAACAGGAAATCGAGCAGGGCATGCATGGCGCTACGGTACAGCAGCTGCGCCACCTGCGGCGTGCGGTCGTAGGCACACACCACCAGCGACGCATCGGCGTGCGCGCGCAGCGGGTTGGCGGTGTGGCGGGTGATCGACACCACCTTGCCGCCCATGTTCTGGAACTGCCGCGACAGCTGCGAGAGCTGCGGCAGATTGCCGTACTCGGAGAACACCAGCAGGGCATCGCGGGGGCGCGCGGCCGACAGGTTGGCCAGCAGCAGGACCGGATCGGTGTGCGGTACCACCAGCAGGCCGAGCAGCGACAGCCGCATGGCGAACTCGCGCGCGAACAGGCCGTCATCGCCCAGCCCGTACACGAACAGCTTCGGCGCGCCGTCCAGCAGCTGCACGATGCGTTCGATCTCCTCGCGCGGGTTGGCCTGGCGGGTTTCCTCCTCGGCCTGGGCCTTGCTGCGGCGGAGGGCATCGCCCAGGCGCAGGTAGTGATCGCCGTTGTCCGGTTCGCTGGGGGCCTGCTGCGGGTCGGCGCCGGCGCGGGCCACGTCCTGGCCGATGGAATACTTCAGGTCCGGGTAGCCCTTGAAGCCCAGCTTCTGGCTGAACTTGACCACGCTGGACTGGCTGATGCCCAGCGCGCTGGCCAGCTGCTGGGAGGAGTAGTCGCGCAGCAGGTGGGCGTTGTCGAGGATGAAATCGGCGATGCGGCGTTCGATGGCCGACATCTGCCCGCGCTCGGTTCGGATTTTCAGCAGGGGCGGCATGCGGGGCGTCCGGGGGTCTGCAATTGCGTTGCGGTTGGCAGCGTAGAGCGGATTATGCGGTGGGTCGCGCGGGTGCCAGCCGCGAAGGGGTTACGGGGTGGAGCAGAAGCAGGTGCATCCACGCATGGCGTGGATCTACCGGGTGCAGCTGTTGCATTGGACGTTGAGTCCGCCTTGTAGCGAGCCGAGCACCGCAGGTCCGGCGAGGGCGAAGAGGCGCGGGTGTCTGAGCGCAGCGAGTTCCGCGCCGTCCCTCGACGGACCGAGGAGCGCAGGGTACCGGCGTGCGCAGCACGTCGGCTCGCGGATGGCGGAGCGTTTCTTTTGGTTACTTTTCTTTTCGCGAAAAGAAAAGTAACGCGCGACCCAACGTCAGTGGCACGCAACGTCAGCCGAAAGGCAGAAATCAACCCAGCATCTCCAGTCCACGCACTTCGGTGATGCCCAGCCCCGGTACGTCGCTGATGCTGATCTCCGATTCGTTGAAATGTACACCGCCGCTGACCGGGTCGAACTGGCCCAGCGAGGGGCCATCGAGGTCGACCTTGGTGATCACATCGCTCTTGGCCACGGCCAGGTGTACTGCGGCCGCCACGCTGATGCTCGATTCGATCATGCAGCCGATCATGCACGGCACGCCGTAGATGCCGGCGATGTCGGCAATGCGGATCGCGTTGGACAGCCCGCCGGTCTTCATCAGCTTGATGTTGATGATGTCGGCCGCGCGCTGCTGGATCAGGTCCATCACCTGGCTCGGGCTGAACACGCTTTCGTCGGCCATCACCGGCGTGTTGACCCGATCAGTCACGTACTTCAGGCCGCTGATGTCGGCGGCCTTCACCGGCTGCTCCAGCAGTTCCAGCACCACGCCGGCTTCCTCCAGCGTGCGCATGGCATGCACGGCCTGCTTGGCGGTCCAGCCCTGGTTGGCGTCCAGGCGCAGCAGCGCACGGCCCTGCACGGCGGCATGGATGGCCTTGACCCGCTCGATGTCCAGGCCGATGTCCTTGCCCACCTTGATCTTCAGCGACTCGAAGCCACGCTCGATGGCCGACAGCGAATCGGCCACCATCTTGTCGATGTAGTCCACGCTGATGGTGATGTCGGTGGTGATGACCGGATCGCCACCGCCCAGCATCTGGTACAGCGGCGCGCCATGCAGCTGCGCCCACAGGTCGTACAGGGCGATTTCCACCGCCGCCTTGGCGCTGGTGTTGCGCTCCATGGCGGTCTGCACCAGCGTGCACAGGTGGTTGAGGTTCACCACGTCCTGCCCGACCAGGCGCGGGGCGATGAAGTGGCGGATCGCCTCGATGATCGAGCCGTGCGTATCACCGGTGATGACTGCGGTGGCCGGCGCTTCGCCGTAGCCGGTGTTGCCGGTGTCGGTGCGGATCAGCACCACCACGTCTTCCACGGTTTCCACCGTGCGCAGGGCGGTCTTGAACGGTGTTTTCAGCGGCACGCGCAGCATGCCCAGTTCGATGGCGGTGATCTTCATTCGGCAGTCTTCGCCCGCAGGCGCTGGATGTTGGTGATGCGGTCGATGTAGCGGACAGTATCGCTGGCCATCATCGGCTCCAGCGGGGTGACCGAGACACCATTGAGATGAGCCTGCACGCGCGTGCCGTCGGCACCGGACCAGCTGCCGCCCGCCGTATCGTGGATGACCCAGGTGCGGCCGTCGACGTGGCCGATGGCCATCATCACGTGGCCGGGGATGTAGACCAGGTCGCCGACCTGCAGCGCGCTCACGGCGCGGTCGCGCGCGGCCTTGCCGGCCTTCTCGGTGAACGGCAGGCGGTCCAGCGCCGGGCTGACCGCTTGGGCACTGGTATTGCGCGGCAGCAGCACGCCGAAGCTGCGGTAGATCTCGGACACGAACCCACTGCAGTCGCGGGTGTCGTAGTCGTGGCCCCAGCCGTAGCGTTCGCCGAGGAACTTGAAGGCCTGCTGCAGCAGCAGGCGCGGGGTCAGCGCCAGGTACTCGCCGGCAGTGTCCTGCGAACGCGGCAGCAGCGCGGGCACCAGCTTCAGCTGGCCATCGGCCTCGCGTACCGGCAGCTGCACCACCCAGGCGGCATGTGCCTGCTGGCCGTTGACCGGGGTGGCGGCGGGCCAGTCGGCCAGCACCGGCAGGCGCACGCCCATGTCCAGCTGCAGGCGCGACACGCGCGGCTCCTCCGGGGTGAACGCGGTATGCGCCACTGCGCCGGTCACGATGCGGTAGGGGCCCTGCGCGCCGTAGCCGAGCACGCTGGCTTTCTCGCCGGTGGCTACCGACTCGGCTTCGATCCACGCGCTGTAGCGTTCGCTGTGCACGAACAGCCAGCGGCCATCGGCGCTGCGGTGGACCACGGCCACTTTGTCACCGGGGAACAGCGCCGATTCCTGGAAGCGGTCGATATCGGTATCACCCGCAGCACTGAAGACGCGCTGGCGGGTCGGGAAGGTGCGCAATGCCGCACGCTTCACCACCAGGCCGTACTGCGGCGCCACCGGTGCGGCGATGGCCGCCACGCCGAGGTTGGCCTCGATCGACGCGCGCAGCGCTGCCGCGATGGGCTGGCCCTGGTCGTCGTACAGGGCCCGTGTCGGCCAGGCCGACAGCGCGCTGATGCTGGCGCGCACCTGCGCGGCGGTCAGCTGTGCGGGCAGGGCGGCGATGTCCTGGATGTGCGCGTCCTGCGTGCGCATGCGCGCGTTCTGCGCATTGATCTGCGTGCGGTCGAGGATCGGGGTATCGGCGTTGTCCAGCCGCGCGGCCCAGTACTGCGGGGTCAGGTAGGCCTCGTGCAGGCCAATGACGTAGGGCAGCGGCGCGCCGGGATCAGGTGCGCGGGGTGCCTGCGCAAAGGCCGGTGCGGCCAGCAGGCACAGGGCCAGGGTGAAGCGGCGCGGCCAGTGCCGGCGCGGTTCGCGGGAAGCCAGGATCATGCGCTGCACACCCTCCTCAATGCCTCCGGGAATACTTATTCCTTTCGGCCGCGAAAGCAAGAATAAATTATTGACCGACTACCCGGCCCGTGTTACACAGCCGTTACCACCCGCGCTGGGGAAGTGTCGCCGTGGATCCCGTCGTTCGCAAACCGCGTCTGCCTGCCGCTGCCGGCCTGTGTGCCGTGCTGCTGCTGTGGGCGTCGTCGGCGGCGGCGCAGGATGTGCGGGCGCAAGGTGCAGGCGAGACGCGATTGATCGATCTGGTCGACAGTGGCCACTTCGCGGACGCTGAAGATCTGCTGGCGCGCGGCGACCTGCCCGCCACGGCGGCCTACCAGCGCGAACGCATGCGCCGCATCCGCCTGGACTTCAGCCTGGACGAAGCCGCAGCGAAAACCGCCGTACGCCGCTGGATTCCCGACCTGACCGATGCCGAGTTCGCGCGCTGGGATCAGCTGGGCCTGATCGAACACCTGGATATCGACGGCACCCGCTGGTACTTCAAGCGTGCGCCGTCCAACCTGTTCCTGCTCAGCGATGAAGCGCGCGCCCGCCGCCGCGCCGATGCGCCGATGCCAGCGCCGGGCCCGAACGAAGTGCTCAACGCGCACCACGCGCGCGTGGTTGCGGCCGCCGCGCAGCAGGGCCAGGCCTCGGTGCTGCCGCAGCGCATTGCCTTTACCCAGTCGCTCACGGTGAAAGCCGATGCAGTGCCGGCCGGTGAAACCATCCGCGCGTGGATTCCGTACCCGCGCGAAATTCCCGGCCAGCAGGAACGCGTGCAATGGCTGGGCAGCACGCCGGGCAAGGCGCGCGTGGCCCCGGCCAGCACCCTGCAGCGCACCGCCTATATGGAAGCCCGGGCGGTGGCGGGGCAGCCAACACACTTCGAGGTGCGTTACGCGGTCACCCTCTACGCGCGGCATACCTCGATCGATCCAGCCAAGGTGCAGCCCACGCCGGCTGACCCGGCGCTGCAACCGTTCCTCGCCGAGCAGCTGCCGCATGTGCGCTTCACCCCGGCACTCAAGCTGTTTTCCGAGCAGGTGCTGCAGGGCGAGACGCGCCCGTATGAAGTGGTGCGCAGGCTGTACGCCGCGGTCGACAGCATCCCGTGGGCGGGTGCCCGCGAATACTCCACTCTCAGCAACCTCAGCGATCATGCCCTGCGCGCCGGCCATGCCGACTGCGGGCAGCAGACCCTGCTGCTGATCGCGCTGCTGCGCATGAACGGCATTCCCGCACGCTGGCAGTCGGGCATGGTGTTCTCCGACGACGGCAGCGGCTACAACAACCTGCACGATTGGGGGGCGGTCTACCTGGCGCCGTATGGATGGCTGCCGATGGACGTGACCACCGGCGCGCTGGCGAGCGAAACGCCGGCGCTGCGCGACTTCTACCTGGGTGGCCTCGATGGCTACCGCATCGCCTTCAACGATGATTTCGGCCAGCCGTTCGTGCCGGCCAAACAGCATTACCGCTCGGAAACGGTCGACTCGCAGCGCGGCGAGGCCGAGTGGGCGGGCGGCAATCTGTACTTCGACCAATGGGGCTATGACCTCCAGTGGCGGGTACTGCCGGCCGGGCAACGCTAGCGCGATACCTCCACCACCACACCATTCAATTCTTGCAGGAGAGAGCAGGGGATGAAGGCTTACAGCATCAAGCGGGCGGCGTTGTGCGTCGCCCTCGGGGCGTGTCTGGGCATCATGCTGCCCGGCATGGCGATGGCGCAGAACGTGAGCGGCGCAGTGGCCGGCCGGGCGACGGCCGGTGACCAGGTCACCGTGGTCAGCAGCAGCACCGGGCTGACCCGCACCGTCACCGTCGGCGCCGATGGCAGCTACCGCCTTGGCCAGCTGCCGGTAGGCGACTACCAGCTGCAGCTCAGCCGCGAGGGCCAGAACGTGGGTGACCAGGTGGCCGTCAGCGTGGCGGTGGGCGGCACCACCACCGTCAACCTGGCCAGCGCCGGCGGCGTGACCAACCTCGATGCCCTGCAGGTGACCGGCACGCGCGTGGTCAACCGCGTGGACGTCTATTCCACCGAAACCTCGTTCAACATCAACCGCCAGGAAATCTCGCGGCTGCCGGTGGCGCAGGATCTGTCCGCGGTGGCGCTGATGGCGCCGGGCGTGGTGGGCGGAAACTCCTCGTTCGGCGGCCTGTCCTTTGCCGGTTCATCGGTGGCCGAGAACGCGGTGTTCATCAACGGCCTCAACGTCACCGACATGTACACGCGGCGTGGCTTCAGCACCGCACCGTTCGCCTTCTTCAACGAATTCCAGGTCAAGACCGGTGGCTACTCGGTGGAATTCGGCCGCTCCACCGGCGGCGTCATCAACGCGGTGACGCGCTCGGGCAGCAACGAATTCGAGGGCGGCGTGGAAGTGACCGTCGAGCCCAGCGCCGGGCGCTCCAGTGGACGCGACCACTTCCATCGCGACGGCACCGCCCATTCCTATGGCAGCCGTGACAACAACTCGTTCCTGAAGACCAACGTCTGGGGCTCGGGCCCGATCATCAGGGACACGCTGTTCCTGTTCGCCATGTACGAAGACCGCGACGACCGCGGCCACAACACCTCGTCCGATGGCAGCACCTGGTTCAAGAACAATTCCGGCAACGGCTTCTGGGGCACCAAGCTGGACTGGAACATCAACGACAACCACAGCCTGGCGCTGCTGGCGTTCTCCGATGAGGGCGATGTCACCAATGCGTCGTATGGCTACGACTGGGATGACGACCGCATCGGTGCCTGGGGCGGTGATTCCATCACCGAGACCGGCGGCCGCAACTGGTCGGCCACCTACACCGGCCACTTCGGGCAGAACTTCACCGCCCGCGCCATGGTCGGCCAGAACAACCAGCGCGCCTTCACCAACTCGTCGCTGGACCAGGCCTGCAGCCCGGTGTTCACCGACAGCACCTACGGCCCGCGCCTGGGCAAGCTGCAGGGCCTGCGTCCGGGCTGCCATCCCACCGGCACGGCCGTGGCCGAGCGCGATGACACCCGCGATGTGGCGCGCCTGGATTTCGAATGGCAGCTGGGCGACCACCTGCTGCGCTTCGGCCTCGACCGCGAGCTGATGACCACTGACCAGTCCACCCGCTACCCCGGGGCGGGTGCGCTGAGCTACACCGCCTATGTGGCGCGGCCCGGCGATGAAGTGTGGGACGGTGCCAACGCCTTTGTGCCGGCCGGCGTCACCGAGATGCTGCGTGCGCGCAACCGCCAGTCGGGCGGGAAGTTCGAGACCGAGGCCAACGCCTTCTACCTGGAAGACATCTGGAACATCACCCCGAACCTGATGCTCAACCTGGGCATCCGCTGGGACCGTTTCGAGAACCGCACGGCCGAGGGCAAGGCGTTCATCAGGATGGACGACCTGTTCGCCCCGCGCCTGGGCTTCTCGTGGGACATGCGCGGCGATGGCAGCACCAAGCTGTTCGGCAACGCGGGCCGCTACTACCTGCCGGTCACCAACAACATCAACGTCAACTTCGCCGGTGGCCTCACCGACGAGTACAGCTACTACGTGCTGGAAGGCTGGGAGCAGAAGACCTCGCCGACCGGTTCGGCGTACATGGCACCGATCATCGGCGCGCAGATCGGGCCGACCGACACCCGCATGAATACCGGTGGCGCCGACCTGCGGCAGAGCGTGGACCGCGACCTGAAGGCGGTCTACCAGGACGAGTACATCCTTGGCTTCCAGAGCATGATCAACGCCGCCTGGTCGTGGGGCGTCAACGCTACCTACCGGCGCATGACCCGCGCGCTGGATGACATCCGCATCAACTACACCCCGTGCGGCCCAACGCCGAGCACGCTGTGGCCGATCGGCAACCCCGGCGAGAGCCTGACCCTGTGGGGCGACCAGAGCATCGGCTGCGCCACCGAAGGCTGGATCACCATCGACACCGCCAACAGCGGCTACCGCAAGGGCGGCAGCGGCGAGGTCATCGGCTATTCCAAGCCCAAGCGCACCTACAAGGGCCTGGAATTCCAGATTGATCGCGCCTGGGACGAGAAGTGGATGCTCAACGCCTCCTACCTGTGGTCGCGCAGCGATGGCAACTTCGAAGGCCCGGTGAACTCCGATACCAACTACGGCGACACCGGCATGGTGCAGTACTGGGACCACCCGGCCACCAATGAGCGCTATGGCGTGCTGTTCAACGACTTCCGCCACCAGATCAAGCTGCGCGCGGCCTATGCGCTGAACAAGCAGTGGTCGTTCGGCACCACGCTGCAGGTGCAGTCCGGTGGCCCGATCACCGCCTATGGCGTGATGTGGCCGAACGACACCATCGCCGGCGGCAGCACCTCCAGCGAAGGCAGTGGTGGCGGCACCGGCTGGCTGTGCGTGGCCAACTGCTCCGGGCCGTACGACCAGCGCCAGTTCGAGTACAGCCCGCGCGGCGCGTTCGGTCGCCTGCCGTGGACCTGGACGATGGGGGCCAACGTGACCTGGCGCCTGCCGGTGGAGGGCATCGATCTCAGCGCCCGCCTGTCGGTGTACAACCTGACCAACAACCAGAAGACCATCAACGTGCACCAGCGCTATGAAGCACAGCCGGGCCAGTACCGCGAAGCCACTTTCGCCACGGGCACCCGCTGGCAGGCGCCGCGCTACACGCAGCTGGTGGTGACGTGGAACTTCTGACCGGCAGCCCGGTAGAGTCGAGCTTGCTCGACTGCTTTTCGCGGGGCGCCGGCAGCCCGGTAGAGTCGAGCTTGCTCGACTGCTTCTCGCGGGTTGCCGGCAGCCCGGTAGAGTCGAGCTTGCTCGACTGCTTTTCGCGGGTTGTTGGACGTCGCTCAGTCGAGCAAGCTCGACTCTACGTATGCATGGCTGCGGCGATGGTGTTCCCGGCGGTGGCGGCGGAACCGGCGGCCACCGCGGCCCTCGATGCCGATGTCGCCGCCGTGGTCCAGCACGAGCATCTGCCCGGGCTGGCCATGGCCGTGGTCGAGCAGGGAAAGGTGGTCTACCAGCACGCCGAAGGCGCGCGCGGTGATGGCGGCCGCATCGACGAAGACACGCTGTTCAAGATCGCGTCCAACAGCAAGGCGATGACTGCCGCGCTGCTGGCGCGCCTGGTGGAGAAGGGCCGGCTGCGCTGGGATGACCCGGTGCGCAAGCACCTGCCCGGCTTCACCATGCATGACCCCTGGGTGGGCGAGCACATGCAGGTGCGTGACCTGCTCATCCACAACAGTGGCCTCGGCCTGGGCGCCGGCGACCTGATGCTGTGGCCGGAGCCCAACGCCTATACCCGCGCGGACATCATCGCCGGGCTGGCCCACCTGAAGCCGGTCAGCAGCTTCCGCAGCGGCTACGCCTACGACAACCTGATGTACGTGGTGGCCGGTGAAGTGGCCGCCGCCGCCGGCGGCAGACCCTATGACCAGTTGCTGCGCGAGCAGGTATTCGAGCCGCTCGGCATGGACCGCTGCCAGGTGGGCGCATGGTCGGTGAAGCGCGTGGGCAACGTCGCCCAGCCACATGCCTGGCGCAAGGGCCGCAACGTGGTGATCAACGCCGATGGCGCGACCAGTCCCGACCTGACGTCGATGGCCGCCGGTGGCATCCGTTGCTCGCTGCGCGACATGACGCGCTGGATGCAGGTGCTGCTGGACCCCGCGCTGGTGCCCGGGTGGTTGGGCAGCGACCAGCGGCGCACGCTGTGGACCCTGCACATGCCGATGCCGCTGGGCGAGCGCCAGCGCCGCTGGGACAACGCGCACTTCATGGGTTACGGCTACGGCTGGCGTGTTTCGGACATGGACGGGCAGTGGAAGGTGGCGCACACCGGCACGCTGTCGGGCATGTATTCCTCGCTGGCCCTGCTGCCGGACCGCAGGGTGGGCGTGGTGATGCTGATGAACGGCGAGGGCGAGGAGGCACGCACGGTGCTGATGCAGTCGGTGCTGAAGCGCTTCACCGCCCCTGCGGAGGGACAGACTGCGCTGGGCTATCTGCAGGCGTTGGCCGATGAGCGGAGCCGGACCGATGTGATCGGCCACGTTGATGAGTATCTCGATCCGATCGCGCCCGCCGGTGCCGGCGCGCTGCAGGCGCAGCAGGGGCGCTACCGTGATCCCTGGCTGGGCGAGGCCACGCTGTGCCCGGTTGCGGGCACGCTGCGGTTCGAGGTGCTGCGTTCGCCGAAACTGGCTGCGACCGTGATGCAGCAAGGGCGCCGGTGGCGGTTGCACTGGGATACGCTGGAGGCATCCGCGCAGGCATGGCTGCAGCCCGGTGACGGTGACCCGCCCACGCTGCAGCTGCGCGCCCTCGATCCGGACATCGACTTCAGTTATGACTTCCAGGACCTGCATTTCACTCGTATTGGCGATTGCCCTGGCGGGCAGCACGCACGCCGCTGAGCCACCCCGCATCTCGCCAGCCACCGATGCGGCCAGCGCCGGCCTGCTGGAGATCCGCACGCTGGCACCGCGCATCGAGATGGACATCCGTTACGCCGGCCGCAACAACTTCACCGGTGCCCGCGTGCCGGGTTACGAGGCGCCCTCGTGTTACCTGCTGGACCCGGTGGCGAAGGCCCTGGCCGCAGTGGAAGGTGACCTGCGCGCCGGGGGCTATGCGCTGCGCCTCTACGACTGCTATCGCCCGGTGCGTTCGGTGCAGGCCTTCATGGCCTGGGTGAACGATCCGCACGAGCAGTCGCGCAAGGCGCTGCAGTACCCGGGGCTGGACAAGCCGCGGCTGCTGGCCGATGGCTACATCGCCGAGCGCTCGGGCCACAGCCGGGGCGCGACGGTGGACCTGGGGCTGCTGGATTGCCGCGCGGGTGCGTGCGTGGTGATGGACATGGGCACGGATTTCGATTTCTTCGGCGTGCGCGCGCATACCGACGCGGCCGGGCTGACGGCGGCGCAGCGCGGGAACCGGCAGCGGTTGCTGCGGGCGATGGCGCGGCGAGGGTTTGCCAACTACCCGCAGGAGTGGTGGCACTACACGCTGCAGCCGGAACCGGATGCCGGCACTGCGTACGATTTTCCCGTGAGGTGATGTTTTTTTGCAGGGCTTGCAGCCCTGCACCTGCGGTAGTGCCGGCCGCTGGCCGGCAACCTCAACTTCAAAAGCCTGCATTCCGTGGGATGGCGGGGTGGGTCCGGTTGAGGGGGACGCCGTAAAACCCACCCCGCCTTCGACAGTTTGTCGCGACCTGTCGGAATGGCGTTCTGCTCTGGTGGGTGTCCTGCTGCTGGTGGTGGGTGCCGACCGTTGGTCGGCACGGGGTCGGATATCGATGTTTGACAGATGTGTCGACCAACGGTCGACACCCACCAACAGCTGCGCGTCCCAGTAGAGCCACGCCATGCGTGGATGAATTCATTCGATATCTGACAGATGTGTCGACCAACGGTCGACACCCACCAACAGCCGCGCGTGCCAGTAGAGCCACGCCATGCGTGGATGAATTCATTCGATATCTGACAGATGTGCCGACCAACGGTCGACACCCACCAACAGCCGCGCGTGCCAGTAGAGCCACGCCATGCGTGGATGAATTCATTCGATATCTGACAGATGTGCCGACCAACGGTCGGCACCCACCCACAGTGCCCCGCCATCCCACGGAATGTCAGCTTTTTGCTGTTGCTTCGGCTTTGGCTTCTGCAGGTGCAGGGCTGCAAGCCCTGCCGATACCCTTACACTCACTACCGCCTCCCAACTGCCCACCCGCATGAACCTTCCGCTGCACTTCGGCCTGCTCGGCTCGCTCGAAGCCGGTGCCATCGCCCTGCTGGTCGGGCTGCTGGTGTACTTCCTCTGGCATCACCTGTGCCGCGTCTTCCGCTGGTCCATGGGCCATGCCATCGGCTGGGCCTGCGTGTTCGCGGTGGCCATCTCCGCCGGCATCGACATGTGGAAGCTGTTCTACATGGGCATCGTGCGGCTGGAATCACCGCTGTATGCGCGCATCTTCCTCTCCACCATCCACGACCCCAACGAACTGGGCAGCCGCGTGGTGCTGGAAATCGCCGGTGCGCTCTCCGGCGTTGCATTGGGATGGCTCTTGTTCAGTTCGCGGTCATCCGCGCAGAACGTCGATTGACGCAGTTTTTTCGTTGCGTGCCGGTTAAATCCGGCCGCGCTGAATGTGCACCTTATGGACCGCTCACTTCGCCCTAACCACCGCGCTAAACCATGCGCCGTGGCGAGTGGTTAATGGGGTGTATGCACGCTGGTTGCAGCCCAAAATCGATTCAGAAACGCGGTGGCAGGGTAGGTGCCGTGCGGAGACAACACCCCGCGCTCCACCACCCAAAGGAGATCCACCTGATGACTATTCGCAACCGCAAGCCCCTGCTCGCCCTGATCGTTGCCGCCGGTAGTGTGCTGGCCGTCCCGGCCATGGCACAGACCGCCCAGCAGCAGGCAGCCCAGGCACAGAATCAGGCGGCGCAGGCCCAGCAGTCCGCGGCCCAGGCGGGCCAGGCAGCTGACCAGGCCTCCAGTGCGGCTGCATCGGCGCAGGCACAGGCCAGTGGCGGCGGCCAGACCTGGGCCAGCATCGATACCGATGGCAACGGCACCATCAGCAAGTCCGAGGCACAGGTGAACGCGGGCCTGGCCCAGGTGTTTGACCAGGCCGACACCAACAAGGACGGCGAGCTCAGCGCCGACGAGTACAAGGCCTTCGTGGCCGCCCAGCAGGCGGGTGCCGGTGCCGGCGGTGGCAACTGATCGCCGCCTGACCAGAACCGGTTGAACGGATCCGGTTGCGTTCGGGGCAACCGGTGCATGGGGCCCGGGCGGCGTTGGCCGCCCGGGTTTTTGTTGCCTTCGCCAGCGCTGTATCCTTGTCGCATGAACGCCTCCACGCCTGCGCGCTCGCGCGCCATCGGCCTGGTCGGTTTTGACGGTGACGACACGCTGTGGAAGAGCGAGGACTACTACCGCAAGGCCGAGCAGGATTACCTGGACCTGCTGTCGCGCTACGTCGACGTGCACGACACCCAGACCGCCCGCCACCTGCTGGAAGTGCAGCAGCGCAACCTGGCCGTGTTCGGCTTCGGGGTGAAGGGCATGGTCCTGTCGATGATCGAAGCGGCCATCGACATCACCGGCCAGCGCATCGACGCCAAGGACATCCAGCGCATGCTGGACATCGGCCATGACACCCTGCGCCACCCGGTCGATCTCATCGACGGCGTGCGCGAGTCGGTGGCGGCCATCGCCGAGCAGTACCCGGTGGTGCTGATCACCAAGGGCGACCTGTTCCACCAGGAAGCCAAGATCAACGTGGGCAACCTGCGCGAGCTGTTCCCGCGCATCGAGATCGTCTCGGAAAAGGACCCGGAAACCTACGCCCGCGTGCTGGCCGAGTTCGACCTGCCGATGCAGCAGTTCGTGATGGTCGGCAACTCGCTGCGCTCGGATATCGAGCCGGTGGTCACCCTCGGCGGCTGGGGCATCCACACCCCGTACGCGGTCACCTGGGCGCATGAGACCCAGCATGGCGTGGCCGACGACGAACCGCGCATGGTCACCGCCGATACCGCCTGGGATTGGCCGGCCGCGCTGGCCGCGATCGAGGCCAAGGCCGCTGCAGCGGCCTGACAGGGCCCGGCGGCTGCGGCAGAATCGGGGCATGAAGCGCTTTCCGACCCTGCTGCTGTCGCTCCTGTTGCTGGCGCCAGCCACCGTGCTGGCCCAGCAGACCGCCGAACGTTCGGCGGCCTACACGGTGGAAACCGGTGACCGTTGGCTGGATGCCCAGCTGCAGGACATCAACCACTACGCCGAGCGCTACCCCGATGCCTTCCTCGATGAGGTATCGCGCTACGCCAACGTGCCGCGCGGTTATGTCAGCGCGCTGTTCACCACCCACGGCTGGCAGGCCGGCGATATCTACTTCGCCTGCTTCTGGGCCAAGGCCAGCGGCCAGACCTGCCGCGACAGCGTGCGTGCCTTCAGCCAGAACCCGGAAGGGGGCTGGGAGGCGGTGGTCACGCGGATGCCGGTGAAGCCGGACAATTTGCATGTCCGCGCGGTGCGCCACGCCATCGTGGCGAGCTACGAGCACTGGGACCGGCCGATCACCCTCGATGCCACCCTGAAGCGCCAGCTGCAGCGGTAGTGCCGGGCATGGCCCGGCGAGCGCGACGCGCGCCCCCGAGTTCGCCGGGCATGGCCCGGCGCTACCGATGGTGTTCCCGGCGAGCGGCGGCGACAATACGGCCCTTGCCGTTCCCCGTTCCCGCATTCGAGTGACTGATGAGCGCCTCTTTCGTTTCGCCTGATGTGATCCGCCGCCTGTTCGCCCAGGCCATGTCCCGCATGTACCGCACCGAAGTGCCGCTGTACGGCACGCTGGTGGAACTGGTGGAGCGGATCAACGCACAGGTGCTTGCCCAGGACCCGGCGCTGGCCGCGCAGCTGCAGCGCAACGACGAGCGCGCACGCCTGGACGAAGAGCGCCACGGCGCGATCCGCGTCGGCACCGCGCAGGAGCTGGCCACGCTGCGCCGCCTGTTCGCGGTGATGGGCATGTTCCCGGTCGCCTACTACGACCTGTCGGTGGCCGGCGTGCCGGTGCATTCCACGGCCTTCCGCCCGCTCACCGGCGCGGCGCTGGCGCAGAACCCGTTCCGCGTGTTCACCTCGCTGCTGCGCCTTGAGCTGATCGAAGACGAAACCCTGCGCGCCGAGTCCGCGCGCATCCTCGAACGCCGCCGCATCTTCACCGAGGGCGCGCTGGCGCTGATCGACCAGGCCGAGCGTGCGGGTGGCCTGTCGCAGGCCGATGCCGAGCGCTTCGTTGCCGAGGCACTGGAGACCTTCCGTTGGCATGGCGATGCCACGGTCGACCTGCCCACCTACCACGCGCTGCACGATGCGCACCGGCTGGTGGCCGACGTGGTCAGCTTCCGTGGCCCGCACATCAACCACCTCACCCCGCGCACGCTGGATATCGATGCCGCACAGGCGGCGATGATCGAGCACGGCATGGCGGCTAAAGCGGTCATCGAAGGCCCGCCGCGCCGCGCCTGCCCGATCCTGCTGCGGCAGACCAGCTTCAAGGCGCTGGAAGAGGCGGTGCATTTCCCGGGCGGTGAGGGCGGCGCTGCCGGCACGCATACCGCGCGCTTCGGCGAGATCGAGCAGCGTGGCCTGGCCCTGACCCCGAAGGGCCGCGCGCTGTACGACCAGCTGTTGTCGCAGGCCCGCGATGCCGGCGGCGAAGGTAGCACCGGCGGTGACTACGGCCAGCGCCTGCAGGCGGTGTTTGCCAGCTTCCCGGATGACCACGACACCCTGCGCCAGGAGGGGCTGGGCTATTACCGTTACCAGCTGACCGAGGCCGGCCGCGCCGCGCCGGAACGCGTGGCCGATCTGCCGGCCGAAGTGCTGGTGGCCGCCGGCCTGGCCACGGCCGATCCGATCGTCTACGAGGATTTCCTGCCGGTCAGCGCCGCGGGCATCTTCCAGTCCAACCTGGGCGGCGAAGAGCAGCGTGCCTATGCCGCGCACGCCAACCGCGAAGCGTTCGAGCAGGCGATGGGCGTGGCGGTGAACGACGAGTTCGAGATCTACGAGCGGCTGCAGGCCGAATCGCTGGCGGCGCTGCGTATCGCGTGATCCATACCGTGTGGAGCCGAGCATGGGCTCGGCTCCACAACCTGTAGAGCCGAGCCCATGCTCGGCTCCCCGGAACCGGGTCTCAGCCCTTCATCGTGCCGGTATCCAGCCAACGCTGGTGCCACGACAGCGCTTCGGGCAGCAGGTGCGGGGTGTGCTTGCCGTAGCTTTCGCGGCTGGCACGGTCGAAGTAATCCTGCAGCTGCGGGCGGAAATCCGGGTGCGCACAGTTGTCGATCAGCACCTGCGCACGCTTGCGCGGGGTCAGCCCACGCAGGTCGGCCAGGCCCTGTTCGGTCACGATCACCGACACGTCGTGCTCGGTGTGATCGACATGGCTCACCATCGGCGTAATCGCCGAAATCGTGCCGTTCTTCGCCGTGGACGGGCTGAGGAAGGCCGACAGGAAACCATTGCGGGCGAAGTCACCCGAACCGCCGATGCCGTTCATGATCCGCGTGCCCATCACGTGCGTCGAATTGACGTTGCCGTAGATGTCCACCTCGATCATGCCGTTCATGCCAATGCAGCCCAGGCGGCGCACCAGTTCCGGGTGGTTGGAGATTTCCTGCGTGCGCATGATGATGCGTTCGCGGTAGAAATCGATGTGCTCCTTGAACGTCTCGTTGGCCTGCGGGCTCAGCGCGAAACCGGTGCACGAGGCATAGCTCAGCACGCCGTCGCGCAGCAGGTCGAGCATGCCGTCCTGGATGACTTCGGTAAACGCGGCCAGATCGCGGAAACCGCTCTTGGCCAGGCCCGCCAGCACCGCGTTGGGAATGTTGCCCACGCCCGACTGCAGCGGCAGCAGGTTCGGCGGCAGGCGGCCCTTCTTCACCTCGTGCTTGAGGAACTCGATCAGGTGCGAGGCGATCTGTTCGCTTGTCGCATCGATGGGGCTGAAGGGGCTGTTGCGGTCCGGGCCGTTGGTGCGCACCACCGCCACGATCTTGTCCGGGTCGCAGCGCAGCGCGGTATCGCCGATGCGGTCGTTGGCGTTCACCAGCGGAATCGGCTTGCGGTGCGGCGGCAGCGCGGTGCCGTAGTAGATGTCATGCATGCCGTCGACGCCGGCCGGCTGCCATTCGTTGACCTCGACGATCACCTTCTTGGCCAGGTCCAGCCAGGTCTTGTTGTTGCCCACCGAAGTGGAGGGCACCAGCGAGCCATCTTCGCGGATGGCCGACACTTCGATCACCGCGGTATCGATCTCGCCGTAGAAGCCGAACCAGACGTGCTGGGCGACGTGGCTGAGGTGGATGTCGATGTAATCCAGCTTGCCCTCGTTGATGCGGTTGCGCGCATCCGGGTCGCTCTGGAACGGCATGCGCATGGCGATGCCATCGGCCTTGGCCAGCGCACCATCGAGTTCCGGCGCGGTGGAAGCGCCGGTCATCAGCTTGATCTGGAAGGGCAGGCCCTGGGCGTGCACCGTCTCGATGCGGCGCGCCAGTTCCACGGGAACGGCCTTGGGGTAGCCGGAACCAGTGAAGCCACTCATGGCGACGGTTTCACCGGGCTGGATCAGCGCGGCTGCGGCCTCGGCGGAGACCACGCGGTCACGGAGACGCGCGTTGGCGATGCGATCAACAGACATGACGACACGTGTTTCAGGGGGGAATCCCGATTATCGGCCATCCCCCGGCGTACGGGGCGTTCTACCTTCGTGGAATGGCTTTTCCGGGCTGCGGGCTACCATACCCACCAGTTCTGTTTTGCAGTGCAGCGTGCAATGTCCTTCCGCAGCCCGCAGGATGGCCCTGCATCCCGACGTGGGGGAGGGAGCAGAGCCCGCTGGCAGTTCGCTGCAAGCGGGCTTTTTTATTGCCTGATGCCCAAACTGAATACGGGCATGCTCTATCGGTAGTGCCGGCCGCTGGCCGGCAACCCGCAACCGGCAACCTGCGCACCCCTGCCGGCCAGCGGCCGGCACTACCGGGTCCGTTGCGCCCCAGCCGGGTCGATACAATCGACCCATGACCCTCGCCCCCGCTGAATTGCCCGCCACCCTGCAGCCCCTGGTCGACCGCGCCCTGGCGCGCCTGGCCCACGTCCTGCCCGGGCCCATCCCCGCCGAGCTGCAGCCGCCACTGGCGCGCCTGGCGGTGGCCAGCGACTTCGCCCTGGACACCCTCGTGCGCCAGCCGGCGCTGCTGGCCCACCTGGCGCAGCCGGGCTGCCCGCCGCTGCCGGCGCCGGTGCTCGACCCGCAGCAGCCCAGCGACTGGCCGGCGCAGCTGCGGCGCTGGCGTGCGGCCATGTCCACCCGCCTGGTCTGGCGCGATCTGGCCGGCCTGGATGACGTGCCGCATACCCTGGCCGGCGCCACCACTCTGGCCGAGGACTGCCTGCGCCTGGCGCTGGAGGCCCTGCAGCAGGAGTTCGCCCAGCGCCACGGGGTCATCCGCGATGACCACGGCCAGCCCATGCAGCTGGTGGTGTTCGGCCTGGGCAAGCTGGGCGGTGGCGAGCTCAACTTCAGTTCCGATATCGATCTGGTCTACGCCTATCCGCAGGGTGGCGAATCCGACGGCCCGCGCCCGCTGGCCGCCGAGGAATACTTCGCCCGCCTCGGCCAGCGCCTGGCCAAGCTGCTGGACGACACCACCGTCGATGGCTTCAGTCACCGCGTCGACCTGCGCCTTCGCCCGTTCGGCAGCGCCGGCCGTGTCGCGCTGTCGTTCGCGGCGATGGACCAGTACTTCCAGCGCGAGGGCCGCGACTGGGAACGCTATGCCTGGCTGAAGGCGCGCGCGGTGGCCGGTGATATCGCCGCCGGTGAAGCGTGGCTGCAGACGCTGCGCCCGTTCGTTTACCGCCGCTACCTGGATTTCACCGCGCTCGACGGCCTGCGCGAGATGAAGGCGGCGATCACCGCCGAGGTCGCCCGCCGCGAACTGCACGAAGACATCAAGCGCGGCGCCGGCGGCATCCGCGAAATCGAATTCCTCTGCCAGGCCCTGCAGCTGATCCGCGCCGGGCGCGAGCCGGTGCTGCGCGAGCGCCGCCTGCTGGTGGCCCTGCAGGCGCTGGTCAACGCCGGCCAGATTGCAGCGGACGATGGTGCCGCGCTGCGCGAGGCCTACCTGTTCCTGCGCCGCCTGGAAAACCGCCTGCAGATGCTGCGCGATGCGCAGACCCACGTGCTGCCCAGCGACCCGCTGGACCGCCAGCGCATCGCCCTCGGCCTGGGCTATGGCGATTGGGATGAACTGCGCGCGGCCCTGGCCGTGCAGCAGCAGCGGGTCAGTACCGAATTCGCCGCGCTGCTGGCCCCGCGCAAGGGCCAGGCCGCCCCCGATGCGCTGGCCAGCTACTGGCGCAGCCTGCCCGACGGCAGCAACGCCGAACTGCTGGCCGAAGCCGGTTTCCTCGATGCCAACGGTGCCGACCAGTCGCTGCGTGATTTCGCCCAGAGCACCGGCGTGAAGTCACTGTCCGATGCCGCGCGTGCGCGCCTGGACCGCGTGCTGCCGGCGCTGCTGCATGCGGCCACGCGCTCGCCGCAGCCCGATGCCGCACTCAAGCGCGTGCTCGGCCTGTTGCAGGCCGTGCTGCGCCGAACCAGCTACCTGGCGCTGCTGGACGAGCAACCCAGCGCCCTGGCGCGGCTGGTGGACGTGCTGGCGCGCAGCGCGCTGCTGGCCGAACGCCTGGCGGCGTACCCCCTGCTGCTGGACGAACTGCTGGACGTGCGCGTGTCCGGGCCGATGCCCGATTTCGTCGGCATGCTGGCCGAGTGCCAGCAGGTGCTGCCGGTGGAAGATCCCGAATCGCAGCTGCGCTGGCTCAATGAAACGCGGCTCGCCCTCAGCTTCCGCATGGCGATGGCCACGCTGGATGGCCGCCAGGGCGCGGTGGACAGCACCCGCCAGCTGGCCGAGCTGGCGCAGGCGGTGGTCATCACCGTACTGAAGCTGGCCGAGGCGGACATGCAGGCCGCGCACGGCAACGTGCCGGGCGGCCGCTTCGCCATCATCGGTTACGGCAGCCTGGGTGGGCTGGAGCTGGGCTTCGGCTCGGACTTGGACCTGGTGTTCCTGCACGACCATCCGGCCGGCGTTGAAACCAGCGATGGCGCCCGCCCGCTGGAACCGGGCCGCTGGTACGCGCGCCTGGCGCAGAAGGTGATGGCCCTGCTCGGCGCGGTCACCGCCGCGGGCCGCCTGTACGACATCGACGTGCGCCTGCGCCCGGATGGCGGCAAGGGGTCGCTGGTGTCCTCGCTGGCCAGCTACACCGACTACCAGCGCGAGCGCGCCTGGACCTGGGAACACCAGGCCCTGGTGCGCGCACGCGGCGTGGCCGGCGATGCCAGCCTGCTGGCCGATTTCGAACAGGTGCGCGCGCAGACGCTGGGCCGCGAACGCGACCACGCTACGTTGTACGCCGACGTGCTGAAGATGCGCGGGCGCATGCGCACCGAACTGGACCGCAGCGATGCCGCGCGCCTGGACCTGAAGCAGGGCGCCGGTGGCGTGGTGGATCTGGAATTCCTGTTGCAGACCGGCGTGCTGGCACGCAGCGCGCAGGTGGCGGCGCTGCTGGAACCGCGCGACACGCCGTCGTTGATCGACGCACTGGCGGCGGCGGGATTCCTGCCCGAAGACACCGCACGTGCGCTGCAGGGCGCGCACGCCACCCTGCTGGATGTCGGCCTGGCCTGCACGCTGGACCGCCGCCCGCGGTTGGCAGCCACAACGCCTGCGATTGAAGACGCGTGTGCAGCGATCAGTGCCGCCTGCGTGGCCGCAGAGCTGCCGTTCGGCTGACCCGCTTTGGTAGGTGCCGACCGTTGGGCGGCACACTCCGTCAGCTGCGATGAACCCTGAAGGATCGTGCCGACCAACGGTCGGCACCCACCGGAGCGATGGTCGGGCGATGCCCGCTGTTGGTCGGCACACTCCGTCAGCTGCGATGAACCCTGAAGGATCGTGCCGACCAACGGTCGGCACCCACCAGGGCAATGGTCGGGCGATGCCCCGCCGTTGGTAGGTGCCGACCGTTGGTCGGCACACTCTGTCAGCCGCGATGAACCCTGAAGGATCGTGCCGACCAACGGTCGGCACCCACCGGAGCAATGGTCGGGCGATGCCCCGCTGTTGGTCGGCACCCACCAGAGCAACGGTCGGGCGATGCCCCGTTGTTGGTCGGCACCCACCGGAGCGATGGTCGGGCGATGCCCCGCCGTTGGTAGGTGCCGACCGTTGGTCGGCACACTCTGTAAGGTGCGATGAACCCAAAAGGATCGTGCCGACCAACGGTCGGCACCTACCGGGCCAGCGGCGCCATCTTCCACAGCAACGCGCGGAACGGTGCCAGCAGGCACACGCCGATGGCCAGCTTCACCGCCAGGTCGCCTGCGGCCCAGCTCACCCACGGCAATGCAGAACCGGCGAAGGCGATCGACCAGAAGATCGTGGTGTCCACCGTCGCGCTGCAGGTGGTGGCCACCATCGGTGCGCGCCACCAGCTGCCACGGCGCAGGCGGTCGAAGACCGTGATGTCCAGCAGCTGGGCCACGATGAAGGCCGAGCACGAGGCAATGGCGATGCGCGGGGTCGCCACCCACACCGACAGCACCACTGCCACCAGGAAACCGATCCACGCCACCCGGCGGGCCGGGCCCGGGCCGAAGCGGCGGTTGATCAGGTTGCTCACCAGGAACGCCACCGGGTAGCTGAACGCGCCCCAGGTCAGCCAGTCGTTGATGGGGTACTGCACCAGCACGTTGGACAGCAGCACCACCGCGCCCATGGCCAGCACTGCCAGCACGAGCGCGCGCGGGGTCAGCGGGGCAAACACAGGGTCAGGACGCACGGACATGGCGAGCCAGGGAGGACGAGGGAATCGCCCATTATCCGCCCGGTGGCCGGCAAAGCCAAAACCGCCCGTAACCCGGTGACGTGCGCGAAGCGGCTGCCGGCCAGCGGCCGGCACTACCCCAGCGACAGGCGCGCGTGTACTTCCGCCGCCACCCGCGCGGTTTCGCGCAGCGGCTCGATACGGTCGTACTGCCAGTCCAGCCAGCGCGCCTGCAGCCGCCCTCGTTCATGCAGCTGGCGCTGGAAGCGGGCCAGCCGCCCCTGCGCGGTGCCGGCCAGGGCCACCATCACCGGCATGCGCGTGGCGCTGGCTTCAGAGAGCAGGTTCACCGAATCCGGCGATACCACCACCCGGTTGGCCCAGCCCAGCAGGCCGGCATACGGGTTCACGCCGTCGCCGCCGTCGCCCCAGATCACATGCGGCAGATGCGCGAACTTTGCGCGCAGGATTTCGGCCAGCGCCGGCGGCGTGCGCCGCGAGGTGGTGGCCAGCAGGCTGCCGCCTTCACTGCGGATCTGCTCGGCCAGTGCGTCGAACACGGCCACCATCGCCGCCTCGTCCCACGGCGCCAGCGGCGTCGGCCCGCCCACCAGCAGCGCGGTGCGCGGGCCGGGCAGGGTGCTGAAACCGGCAAACGCCGCACGGCCCCAGGCCAGCCAGTCATCGTCCACCGGGTTCAGGCTGCCCACCAGGGTCAGCACGTTGCTGCCACGCAGGGCATCGTGTTCGGGCACCACCACCAGATCCCAATGGCGCGAGGGCAGGCGCGGGTCGAGGATCTGCACCGTGCGGCTGCCGCGCGCACGCAGTACGCGCAGCGCACCGGCGGCCTGGCGGCCACAGCCGATCGCCAGCGCAGGGGCCTGCGCGGCCAGCTCCATGAAGTCCTGGCCGTAGCCGTTCACATCCCCGGGCAGGCGCCGCGGCGAGAGCCAGCGCCACGGAGCACGGGGCTGCAGGACCAGCGGGCGGTGGGTGCCCTGGCGCAGCGCCGAGGCCAGCGCGACCGCCTGGCGGACATTGCCGGCACGGCCGTCAGTGACCGTCCACGGCGCGCTCGATCGTTTCACCATTGGCATTAATTCGTTTCAGCCCTGCTGGGTGTTGCAACAGTCGCGACACTCTACACTCCTGATCGTCGTTTCGCCCCGCGTCGCCCGCGGGCACTCACTCCCTTTTGTTGCCCTGGAGATCCACCGATGTCCCACGCGCTCGACGCTGCTGCACTGGACCAGTTGTTCCGCACTGCCCGTACCCAGAACGCCTTCCTCGACAAGCCCGTGGAAGACGCCCAGCTGCACGCCCTGTACGAGCTGGTGAAGTGGGGCCCGACCGCCGCCAATGGCAGCCCGGCGCGCTTCGTGTTCGTGAAGTCGGCCGAAGCCAAGGCCAAGCTGGCCCCGGCGCTGTCCGAAGGCAACCACGACAAGACCCTGGCCGCACCGGTCACCGTGATCGTCGCTTTCGACCAGGACTTCCACGAGAAGCTGCCGTACCTGTTCCCCCACACCGATGCCAAGGCCTGGTTCGACGGCCCGCGTGAAGGCCGCCACGAAGGCGCGTTCCGCAATGGCAGCCTGCAGGGTGCCTACCTGATCCTGGCCGCCCGCGCGCTGGGCCTGGATGCCGGCCCGATGTCCGGCTTCGACAACGCCAAGGTCGACGAAGCCTTCTTCGCCGGCACCAACATCAAGTCGAATTTCCTGGTCAACCTGGGGTACGGTGACCCCTCGGGCCTGTTCCCCCGTCTGCCGCGCCTGTCGTTCGACGAAGCGGCGCGCATCGCGTAAGTCGCTGTATCGGTTTCGGGCCGCCGCCTTGGCGGCCTCTGCTGCACCGTGTACCCACCCTACGATTCCGGAGAGTTCCTCAGATGAGCGCCACCCGTAAACTGCTGCTGCCGCTGGCCCTGACCCTGGCCATCGCCGCCTGCTCCAAGCCGGCCGACACCGCTGCCCCGGCCGCCGATGCTGCCGCCCCGGCGGCCACCGAGCAGGCTGCCGCCACCCCGTCGGCTGACGCCGCTGCCGCCGCCCCGGCCGCCGAAGCGATCCAGATCGCCTCGGGCACCTACAAGCTCGACCCGAGCCACACCGACGTGCTGGCCCAGTGGAGCCACTTCGGCTTCTCGCACCCGAGCGCGCACTTCGGCAACGCCGAAGGCACCCTGGTGTACGACGCCGCCGACGTGACCAAGTCCACCGTGGAAGTGAAGCTGCCGCTGAGCGGCCTGAACAGCTTCACCGCCAAGTTCGACGAACACCTGAAGAGCGCCGATTTCTTCGACGCCGCCAAGTTTGCCGATGCCACCTTCAAGAGCACCAAGGTTGAAGCGGCCGGCACCAACAAGCTGACCGTCACCGGCGACCTGACCATCAAGGGCATCACCAAGCCGGTCACCCTGGACGTCACCGTCAACGGCGGCGGCGAGCATCCGATGGCCAAGGTCCCGGCTGCTGGCTTCGATGCAACCACCACCCTGAAGCGCAGCGATTTCGGCGTGGGCGCCTACGCCCCGAACGTCAGCGATGAAGTGAACATCCGCATCACCACCGAAGCCACCGGCGAAAAGCCGGCTGCTTGATGTAACCCGCTCACTCGTCGTGAGAAGGCAGAAGGCCCGCTGAAAAGCGGGCCTTCTTTTTTTTGGGGGGGATGGGCCTGGGCGGGAACCTGCTTTGGGGCGGGCCTGCACGGAAACCTGCTTTCGGTAGAGTCGACTGTCAGTCGACTGCTCTTCGCGGTGCGCCAAGATCCCGCGCTGCGCGCGTTAGTCGACTAACAGTCGACTCTACCCCGTCGTTGTTTTCCAGAACCCCGCCGAGATATCCGCAATCCTGCCGGCCAGCGGTCGGCACTACCGCCCTCAGCGCAGCGCCACCAGCCAGGCCGCGCAGGCTTCGCTCGGGCTCTGCTTGGCCTTCACCGTCATGCCGCTGGCGCGCGCGAAGGTCTGTGCGGCCTGGGCCACCACGTTGCGGGCAATCAGCGCGGCCTGCTTGGTAGCCGCCTGCTGCTTGCGCAGCTGCACGATATGCACCGACGGGCGCCCCGCCGGCGCGTACTTCTGGTCGCGGCGCAGGATGTCGGCCACCTGGGCCACTTCGAATTCGGCCTGGAGGAAACGGTGCTCGGCCTCCAGCAGCTCGCGCAGCGGTGCGCGCAGGGCGGCCGGGTCGGCGAAGGCGGCCAGGGCCGTATCGCAGGCCGCGTCATCGGCAAAGCGGGTGCGCAGCTTGTCGACGCCAGCCAGGGTCAGTTTGCCCATGGAGGGCCTCACAGGTGCAGGAAAGGAGCGCGATTGTGGCAGAGAACGTTGCAACGCGTTCCTGTAGCGCCGAGCCCAAAACAGCCGGGCATCGGCGCGGCCCTACAATGGACCGCTGTTTCACACCACGGAAGGCAACACCATGCAGGAAGCACAGTATTGGTTGAACGAATTCTGGGCCGGGTTGAGCGTGTTCGACCTGGCCCTGGGCAGCGTGCTGGGCACGTTGCTGGGGCTGCTGGCCGGCCTGGGCCTCTGGTACGCCCTGTATCGCCGCCGCTGGCTGCACCGGCAACGGCGCTGGCACCACTGGCTGCTGGCCAGCTACATGGTGCTGCTGCCGCTGGGTACGGCGTTCTTCGGCCTGCAGCTGGGGTTCACCGCCGGTGCGCACCGCGCGCTGCTCAAGCAGCTGGACCACTTCCAGCCGCACCTGCAGACCCTGGTAGGCACGTGGAGCCACGGCTTCACCGATTCGCTGGATGACCCGCGCATGCGCGAGGCGCTGCGGAGCCAGGGCACGGTGGGGGATATCGCCGATGCAGTGGCGTCGGCCTACCTCAGCGAACACCCGCTGCCGATGGCTGACCGCCTGGGCGAGGGCCGGGTGGGGCGCGCCAGCGGCTGGGTGATCGGCAAGGTGCGCGAAGGCGTGCTGCGCGGCCTGGTGGAAGACACCCTGGCGGACAAGGCCGGCGTGGTGGGCGTGGAGCCCAAGGTCGTGCGCGAGGCGCTGACCATGCAGGTGGACGAGCTGCTGCACACGCGCGGCGTGGTGCGGCTGGTCAAGGCGCAGATCAACGGCATGATGCCCGGCGTGTACTTCGGGCTGCTGCTGCCGTGGCTGGCCATCGTGCTGCTGATGGGGCTGGAGATCTGGGCCGCGCACCGGTTTGGCTGGGTGCGCCGGGTAGCGCCGCCCTTGTAGAGCCGAGCCCATGCTCGGCTTGCCGGTGAAGCAGCCGAGCATGGGCTCGGCTCTACAGGGCAGGCAGTGCGGACCAACGGTCCGCACCCACCGAAGGTGGTGGCTGGCGCAGCTCAATCGCCGTCGGTTTCGCAATGCCGCCCTTGTAGAGCCGAGCCCATGCTCGGCTTGCCGGTAAAACAGCCGAGCGTGGGCTCGGCTCTACAGGGCAGGCAGTGCGGACCAACGGTCCGCACCTACCCCAAGCGACATCAATCGCCGTCGGTTTCGCAATGCCGCCCTTGTAGAGCCGAGCCGATGCTCGGCTTGCCGGTGAAGCAGCCGAGCGTGGGCTCGGCTCTACAGGGCAGGCAGTGCGGACCAACGGTCCGCACCTACCCCAAGCGACATCAATCGCCGTCGGTTTCGTCCGGGTGCGCCTTCCAGTAGCCGGTCGAGCGGATCCAATCGCGCGGCACGCCCAGGTGGCCTTCGATGAACTTGCGCATCATCCGGGCGCGGCGCGATTCGGTGGCGATCCAGTAGAACGTGTCGCCGTCGGGCGCTTCGAAGTCGGTCAGCATGTCTTCCAGCAGCGTGCTGCTGGCCGCCGGGAAGCCATTGCGCTCCAGCCAGTGGATGCGCACGTTCTCGTACTGCGGCAGGTCCTGGCGCTCGTCCTCGTCGCTCACTTCGATGTACGCCTGCACCTCGGCGCCATCGGGCAGCACGTCCAGCCAGCGGGCGATGGCCGGCAGCGCGGTTTCATCGCCAATCAGCACGTAGGCGTCGTAATCGTCGGCCACCACGAACGAGCCGCGCGGGCCGCCGATGGCCAGGCTGTCACCCGGCTGCGCACGCTCGGCCCACGGCCCGGCAACGCCCTGGTCGTGCAGCACGAAATCGATGGCCAGCTCGCCGGCCTCGTGGTCCCACCAGCGCGGGGTGTAATCGCGCGCCACCGAGTGCTCCTTGCCCTCGGGGTAGCGCGGGCCCTCGGCGGTCATCGCCGGCAGCACCATCTCGCCGCTGCTGTTGGGGAAGAACAGCTTGATGTGGTCATCCGGGCCGGGCGAATCGAAACCGGCCAGATCGGCGCCACCCAGCACCACGCGGCGCATGTGCGGGGTGACAGTCTCGGTGCGCAGCACGGTCAGCTGGCGGAAGCGCACATCCAGGCGCAGCCGCGAATTTTCATGTTGGGTCATTGCAGTACCTGTGCAGGTAGGCGCGCGGGGTCGCGCGCGTGGAAGGGGTGAACGACCTGGCGGGCGTCAGTCTGGCTCGGTCGGGGTAACGGGGTAGGGGCCATCGCCCAGTGCGCCGTTCAGCAGGGCAGACGCACGCGACAGCTGCGCGGCCACGGCTTCGGCCTCGCCCTCGCTCCAGCGGCCGTGGTGGCGCACCAGCGCCTGCTTGAACTCGCGCAGGGCGGCGGCCAGCGGCGGCGGCAGCGAGGCCTTGGTGATCTCGCGGGCACGGTCGAAGGCGCGGCGCTGGGCCAGCCGCACCTGGGTGCGCTGTACCTTCAGCTCGAATTCGCCTGCGGCGGTAATGCGGAACACCCGGCGGCCATCCTCTTCTTCCGAGGCCACCCAGCCGGCCTGCTCGAAGCTGGCCAGCAGCGGGTACATGGTGCCGGCGCTGGGCGTGTAGGCCTGCATGAACAAGCCGCTGATGTGCTGGATCAGCTCGTAGCCGTGGCGCGGCTGCTCGCCGATCAGCGCCAGTACCAGCAGGCGCAGGTCGCCGCGGCTGAGCACGCGGGGCTGGCCGTTGCGGCGGGGAACGGCGGGTGCATCGTCTTCCTTGCGCACCTTGGCGGTAGAGGTCCGGGTCATTTCGATATATCGGTAACGATTGTGCAAACGATATATCGATAAGTCGAACCGGACAAGTACGGTTTCGGCCAGACCGATGTGCGGTTTCGGCCACGGGGCCAGGCAGGGCAAGGGCACAGGGCAGGGCGTGCGCGCGCTGCAGGCCACCATTGCGTGGCCCGGCATCCGTGCCAGGCCACGCAACAGCGGCTGCGGGGGGGCCCCGGTGCTCCGGGGCGGGCAGACAAGCGGCGAACCGCGGGAAGGGGCCTGCTCGCGGCCAAAGTGCCCACCTGCGGCCGCCCCGGTCCAGAGCCAGATGCGACGGGTTGTCAGAAATTCAGCCGCGCACCGTCAGGCAAGCCTTACAAGCGCCCGGGCTGCCCTACTACGGTCATCCGTGGCGGTAACACTGCGTCCTGCACGTGGACGCAGCTGGCCGGAAACGACAGCCGGCGCAGGCCGATACGGCGGAAAAAACAGAGGGTTGCGGCCGCCTGTCCCGCCCCCCGCTGGCCCGGGACAGGCCTTGCGGACACTGGCCGCCTGCATCCATACGGCAGCGTAGCCAAACGACGAAAGCCCTTGGTGCGCTACACTTTGCGGTCTAGAAATCTATACAACAGTCGCGCGCGTGCGTGCGGTAATGGGAGCGCTAATGAACTGGTTGAACGAAGTGCTGAACAACGACACCAATCCTGTGGAAACCCAGGAGTGGATCGAGTCGTTGAAGGCCGTTATTGATGTCGAGGGCCCCGAGCGCGCGCATCAGCTGCTGGAAGGCATGGTGGAACTGACCCGTCGTTCGGGTGCGTACCTGCCGTTCTCTCCCACTACCGAATACGTCAACACCATCGATCCGCAGCTGGAGGCCAAGAGCCCGGGCAACGCGGAACTGGAATGGCGCATCCGTTCGATCATCCGTTGGAACGCGATGGCCACCGTCGTGCGTGCCAACCGCAAGCCGGGCGACCTGGGCGGCCACATCGCCTCCTTCGCCTCCGGCGCCACCCTGTACGACGTGGGCTTCAACCACTTCTGGCGCGCCCCGAGCGACAGCCACCCGGGCGACCTGCTGTTCATCCAGGGCCACAGCGCCCCGGGCATCTACGCGCGCGCCTTCCTGGAAGGCCGCATCAATGAAGAACAGCTCGACAAGTTCCGCATGGAAGTGGACGGCGGTGGCCTGTCGTCCTACCCGCACCCGTGGCTGATGCCGGACTTCTGGCAGACCCCCACCGTGTCGATGGGCCTGGGCCCGCTGGCCGCCATCTACCAGGCGCAGTTCATGCGCTACCTGGAAAACCGTGGCCTGATCGAAAAGTCCGACCGCAAGGTGTGGTGCTTCATCGGCGACGGCGAGAGCGACGAGCCGGAAACCCTGGGTGCCATCGCCCTGGCCGGCCGTGAAGGCCTGGACAACCTGATCTTCGTGGTGAACTGCAACCTGCAGCGCCTGGACGGCCCGGTGCGCGGCAACGGCAAGATCATCCAGGAACTGGAAGGCGTGTTCCGTGGCGGCGGCTGGAATGTCATCAAGCTGCTGTGGGGCGGTTACTGGGATGCCCTGCTGGCCAAGGACACCAATGGCGTCCTGAAGAAGCTGATGATGGAAACCGTCGACGGCGAATACCAGAACTGCAAGGCCTTCGGCGGCGCGTATACCCGCGAGCATTTCTTCGGCAAGTACCCGGAAACCGCTGCGATGGTCGCCGGCCTGTCCGACGACGACATCTGGCGCCTGAACCGTGGTGGCCACGACCCGCACAAGGTGTACGCCGCCTACCACCAGGCCGTGAACACCAAGGGCATGCCGACCGTCATCCTGGCCAAGACCGTGAAGGGTTACGGCATGGGCAGCGCCGGTGAGGCACTCAACCCGACCCACCAGACCAAGAAGCTGGACGACGAAGCGGTGCGCCACTTCCGCGACCGCTTCAACATTCCGGTGACCGACGCGCAGCTGGCCGATGGCCAGGTGCCGTTCTACCACCCGGGCCCGGATTCGCCGGAAGTGCAGTACCTGCAGGAGCGCCGCAGCGCCTTGGGCGGTTACCTGCCGCAGCGCCGCCGCAAGGCCGACAAGAGCTTCAACGCACCGAAGCTGGAAACCTACGAGCGCCTGCTGAAGAGCAGCGGCGAGCGCAGCTATTCCACCACCATGGCCTTCGTGCAGAGCCTCAACATCACCCTGCGCGACAAGGAACTGGGCCCGCACATCGTGCCGATCGTGGCCGACGAAGCCCGTACCTTCGGTATGGAAGGCCTGTTCCGCCAGATCGGCATCTACGCGCCGTTCGGCCAGAAGTACAAGCCGGTCGATGCCGACCAGCTGATGTTCTACCGCGAAGACCAGAGCGGCCAGGTGCTGCAGCAGGGCATCAGTGAGCCGGGCGCCATCAGCTCGTGGATGGCTGCCGGTACCAGCTACTCGGTCAGCAACGTGCCGATGCTGCCGTTCTACATCTACTACTCGATGTTCGGCTTCCAGCGCGTGGGCGACATTGCCTGGCAGGCTGCCGACATGCGTACCCGCGGCTTCCTGCTGGGTGGCACCGCCGGCCGCACCACGCTGAACGGTGAAGGCCTGCAGCACGAAGATGGCTTCAGCCACCTGGTGGCTGGCGGCATCCCGAACGTGCGCAGCTATGACCCGACCTTCGGCTTCGAAGTGACGGTGATCCTGCAGCACGGCACCAAGGCCATGATGGAAGACCAGGTAGACGAGTACTACTACCTGACCCTGATGAACGAAAACTACACCCACCCGGAAATGCCGGAAGGTGCAGCCGAAGGCATCGTGAAGGGCATGTACCTGCTGACCGACGCCGGCAAGCCGAAGAAGGGCGACCTGCGCGTGCAGCTGCTGGGTTCGGGCACCATCCTGCGTGAAGTGATTGCCGCCGCCGAGCTGCTGGACAAGGACTTCGGCGTGACCGCCGACATCTGGTCCTGCCCGAGCTTCAACGAGCTGCGCCGCGATGGCTTCGACGCCGAGCGTGCCAACCGCTTCCACCCGGAAGGCGACCAGCGCAAGGCCTACGTGACCGAGCTGCTGGAAGGCCGCCAGGGCCCGGCGATTGCCGCCACCGACTACGTGCGTGCGTATGCGGACCAGATCCGCGCGTTCGTGCCGATGTCTTACACGGTGCTGGGTACGGATGGTTTCGGTCGTTCGGATACCCGTGCGAACCTGCGTCGCTTCTTCGAGGTTGACCGGTACTACATCGCGCATGCCGCGATTGCGGCGCTGGCGAAGGACGGGAAGATGACGGGTAAGGATGTGGCCCGGGCGATCAAGCAGTACAAGATTGATCCGGAGAAGGCTAACCCTGTTGGGGTTTGACTTCTAGAAAGAGAGCCGGCTTTAGCCGGCTCTCTTTTTTTGTGGGAATGGGAAAGGCACTACATTAATAAATTTAGGGAAAGAAGCGAAATGCCAGAAAATGCAGGAAAGCAAATGGCGATGCCTCTAGAGGATGCGAATCTTGTCGCTTCTGGGGTTGATGAAGATCTTGACAGAGAGCCCTACGAGGCAGTCAAGGGACGAAAAGTTCTGATTCAAACCTATGATTTCGCGGTAAGGCAGCTGATGGATATGGTTGTCGAAGGTGATCTGATACTGGATCCTGACTACCAGCGTAAGTATCGATGGGCAGACGAAAAGGCGTCCCGCTTCGTTGAATCCATTGTTCTAAATATTCCGGTTCCGGTGTTGTATTTCGCGGAAGAGCCTGATGGAACCTTCAGTGTTATTGATGGGCAGCAGCGACTAACGTCGCTTTTTCGCTACATGAAGGTCAGTGAGCTAGCCAACGTCTTCCCCGATAGGGGCTTGGATGAGCTGGTTCTTAATGATGCAATGAAACTCCGGCCGGATTTGGCTGGCGTGCGCTTCGTGGATTTGTCGAGAGATGACAGATCTACGCTCGCGAAACGAGCAATCCGCTGCATTGTCGTTCTCAATGAGTCAGATCCAACGCTTAAATTTGAGGTCTTTGAGAGGCTGAATAGTGGTAGCGCCTCGCTTTCTGACCAAGAGGTGAGAAATTGCCTCTATCGCGGATCTTTCAATAAGCTAATAAAGAGTCTTGCGGAGAACAAGAAGTTCCAAGAGATGGTCGCGCTGCCTGATCATGCTACGAAGGCCATGAAAGACGCGGAGCTTGTACTTAGATTCTTCGCATTTAGAGAAATAGATGAAGATTCAAAGTATCAAGACAATTATGCAGAGTATCTTAATAGTTTCATGGAAGAGAATAGAGAGTTGAGCTCGGGTCGATATGCTGCGTTAGAGAAACTCTTTTCTGAAACTGTGGATGTGCTATACGAAACGCTCGGTGCTGGCGTTGCATTCCGCAAGCCTGTAGACCTTAATCGACCAGTGGATAGCGGGTTTGCCATGAATCTCATTAATGGCGCCGTCTACGAGTCGCAAATGATTGTCGTGTCCAGGCTTGTTGAGGAAGGAGTCGGAGTCGCTGATTTGAAGGCGCGAGTTCTTTCAGTTTTTGCTGAGCCGGAATACACTGGATCAATCTTTGCAGGCACTAGCAAGAAAGGCCGGGTTCTTCGAAGGAACAAGGCTCTTTCTGTCGCCGTTGGGCTGGTTTGAGTCAACATGAGTGCCTTCGAAGATTTCGTCGAAAATGTAAAAGATATAAGGGCTGTGGCAGGGCTCGCTCGTGATCAGATTATGAATCACGGGCGCGATGGGCGGCGGGTAGGAAATGTCACCTGCAGAGCTGCACTGGTGCTGCTATGTGGGCATTTCGAGGGATTTGTCCGCGATGTCGTGCGGGAGGTTGTAGCGGATCTGGCGGATGGTGATGTGGAATCTTATCGAGTGCCGCCTGGCGTGATCAAGAAGGTGCTGGTCGATAAGGCAAAGAAAGGGATCGACATCGAGTTTGTCGACCAATTTCGTGAATCCATGCGGCATGGTCCGCCACTCGGCCTGTCGCCAAAATTGATGATAAGCACCGATAGTAATCCGACAGTTGCGAAGGTAGATGAGCTGTTTTCGATACTTGGAATCGAGGACGTAATTGATCGGCTCTCAATATCTCATTATGCGATCGAATCCACATACACGGTAGATAGTCAGTCGGAGCCATTTCGCGGTCGCTTTGAAAAAATAATCGGAGACTTCGGGGTGGCTGGCAGCGAGTGCTGCAACGAAGTGCTGGCCTTGATTGATGAAAAATGGGCTCCGCGAAAAAAAAGAAGAAATGTAGGGTACGTCGCCTGCATTCAGGAGCTTCTTAAAAAGAGAAATCGAATCGCTCACGGTGAAGGCGGCGAGCAGATCACGCCTGAGGAACTTGAGAACTTCTGTGAGGAGATCCAGTCTCTTTGTTCTGGTCTGAAGGCGGTAGCTGATTCGGTGATCACCACCGTCCATGCAAGCAGAGCGCGAGAGCGGTCCACTAAGTCCGAAAGATGGAACTATCTTTGGGCTTGAGTTTGATGCAAGAGCGCCGCGCCAAATGGCGCGGCGTCTAATTTGTGGTCTATTGATACTTCAGTTCAACTAATTGACTCCTGACCGGGCTAAGGGAAAGCTTCTGCAGGACCAACCAACACTCTTCCTTCTTTGCCCACTCGCTGATCATCTTCCCCTTGGCAGAAGCATTGAGAGCTGCATTTACCTCTTTAGCCCAGGTGCGAATCTGATCCTTGAATCCATCAGAGAGACCTTGCTGCTCCCACACTCGCATCAGGTCGATCTTTGATCCGTGCTGTTGGGACAACAACGCGACCAGGTAGATGGCAACATTGCCTTGGAATGCGGGCAATAGAGGACGCACGAGCGACTGAACTTGCTTAAATATGATGACTTTGGCAATCATCTGCTTGAACCCGGTTGCATCCGGAGCCACGGATTCTCCGCGCTCTTCCCGATCTTTCACATCGTCCATGAAGCGGGCGAAGTTCTTTTGACCGCCAAGGCTGGCTTGGTCTGGCCGGCCATCCCAAGAGTTCAGGAACTTGGCGAGGTCTGTCTTGACCAGGCGCCGGGCCGGGGGAATGACTGTGGTCTTGAGGGCCCGGTACTTGGCGGGCGTACTGCCTTCGCGCGCCAGCTTGGTGTTGTAACTGCCCGAGGCGCGTTCATAGAACCACCGGCCGACACCATCTGGCAGATAGACGGTATCGGAAAGTTTCTCGAGTTCAACATGGAATGGGGAGTTGGCAGATAGATCGGACTGCTTGACGGTGTTCTGGCTGTTCGCGAACCGCGAGATGTCGCTGATAAGCGCCTCTTCCGCGGCGGAGTTTTCCGTCTTGAGAATTACGACCTTCGCCGGAACCTGTACCTTGGACAGGTCGGTATCTGCAAACTTCTTCTTTGTGAAATAAATGGATGCGGTCGTCTGGCCACCATTGACGATCTGCATCCCCTTCAGCCACGCAATGCCTGGGCCACCATCGCTGGTCTTCCCAAGGCTGACCTCGTCGGCGACCACCACGATGCCATTGTTGTACGCGACAAACTTCTCTGGCTCTGAGCGCAGCGTAGCTTGAATGCCCTTGTTGACCTTTCCGGTTGCACTCAAGAATGACCGCACATTTGCCTCAAGAAGTCTGGCGCCGTACTTGTCATAAAGATGGCGAAGCACGTCGGCCGGGAATACGGTCATCGCGTAGTCATAGCTGTCCTCCTCGCCACGGATATAGACGCACGGGAGAGGCGTGCCGGCCACCTCCGCAAAATTGACCACCAGTTCATCCCTTGGCTTCCCCTCCGACAGGTGGCGGTTGAGCCGCTCGATGTCCATCACCTCAAGTCGTACGGTCCGTCCTCCGACCTCCTGCGATTTGAAGTTCTTGGTCTTCACCTGACCGTCCGTCAGCACGTAGATCCGGATCTCCTCGAAGTCCCGATAGCCTCGCTCGATATGCACTGCGAGCTCGTAGGCATCGTTCGAAGGATCGAGAGACTTGGTCATCTTTCCTTGGGCGGACTGCGACAGGAACCGGAAGCAATATTCCGCAGCCTGCTTAGCCTCAGAGTCTGGAACGGCTTGGACAGTTTCCGAGTTCCGGTAGGACGTTACGAACAGGTCGAGACGCTCCCCGTCCTCCGAGATGGAATAACCGCTTAGCCTGATGTTGCCTACATGGACGCGCGTATCAACGTAGCAGACCTGTGGTTCGTACGTCATGCCCACTTCTTCCATGTGGCGCATCGTAATCTCGGCAAACACCAGCTCCGGATAGGGGTAGGCGGTCCCCGAAACGGACATCCGGTCCTCTATTTCGTCATGTACTTCCGCGCGAATCTGCGAAAGGAAATCGGTCAGTTCCATTGATTCTTCACTCCAAGACTATTCGAAATATCTGCGTAGGTGGACGCTATTACGGGCAAGCTATCCAGATCGAGGGAGTAACGTGCCTCATGAATTGCTGTGGGTACGTTCGAGCGGGTGAGGCGAGGTGAGTCATCGCCCACGATCCGGTATGTAAGCTCGCTGCAACCGAAACGCCTTGTGTATTCGGTGCGGGTCATGTCCATGTAGCCGGCAGAAACAAGGCGGCTGTTCAACAATGCACTTGCGCCAGGATCGTCGAGTAGTCCGGCGACCTGGTCGATCAAGTCGGGAAGGGTCGCGCCATCACTCAACTGAGCAAGACGAACTGCCGCAACATAGAGCGGCTGATGCAGACTGTCATCCAACTGGTCGAGGTTGGCAATCCTCGCCATGAATCCGGCCGGCGCCATGGTTGTCTTCACTTCGATGGCACCATCGCCGAGCAGGAAGTCGTGGAGCCCCTCATCAGGCCCAGCCCAGCTGTCGAGGGCATCGAACTCTGAAACACCATCGTTCAGGAGGTTCCGAAGAACCAAAAGCTCTCCAAAGAGCCCAATCTCTTCCTCCGTTGATAGGACACCGTCGCTATCGCGCTTCATGAAAGCCTGCCAGGCACGAATCCTGGAGATCATTGCACTATGAATTCTTGGACCATCCTGTGCTGACGAGCTCTCCATCAGATTGACCAGATCGACCGCCACTTTGGTGAAAAGCTCGAGCGATCCCGACTCTTGGCGCACCAAGGCAAACCAAGAGTGGTCGACGGGGTAGCCATGAAGCTCTGTGCTTATGAGGCTGAATCCCTGTCCACGCGGGAGCTGAAATGGCTGAGGTGGCAAGTCTCCCCTAACGCCGACGAGGACGCTCTCCTCATTCCGCGCGCCGCGACGGCCTGCCATCACGCAGCAGTTGCCGAGACCGAAAAGTTCGATAACTTTCCAGCCATCCCCTGCCGCTTGGCCGCTCAACGCGCGCCACGCAGCCGCCAGCTCTATGTCACTGTTGGATCGGAGCATTCAATTCCTCCCACGCGATGTTGTTGATAATGTAATCGGGGAGGTTGGAGTACTCGGACTCCCAGCCTACATTATTAACTTTGTAGGGAATCTTGATTAAAGAGTTGCTTCCAGGGAAGCTCAGCGCGAAAGCTAGAATGGGCGGAGCATTCTTCAGGTTACGGGGGCGCGTCCAACTTCCGTCCTCGTTCCTATGAGCCCGAGCAGGGTCCAGAACGTAGAGAAGTAGCAGCCCCTTCTCACGCTCTGGCTTGACAGTATCCGTTCCTTCGCCACGCACGCGTCGCATTGCCACTCCACTGGGGGCTTCTGGCGGTGCCGCGCCGCTGCTGGCATGTTTGTTCTTCCAAGTCGAGACAGTGAGCGCCAGGGCAGCATCCCACTGGGCACTACTTGCATCTATCGACTCATCCTTCGGGTCAAGCAACACGCCGATTGAGTACGTACTCGCGGCCTCAGACTCCGACTTTCTTCGCGCCATCCCCACGCTGATTTCAGGAACGATGGCATGTTGCTTGCCGGACTGAGTTCCCAAGAGAGCCACGGTCCACTGCGTAAGTTCACTAGTTTCGGCCATCATTCGAATGAAATCAGCGAGCATCCTGCTGTTTACTCGGTAGGCCGTGGAGGGCGTACTGTAGCTATTCAAAAAATCTACAACGGTAGCGAAATCAATGTCACGCCAGAGGTGCCCGTTCCATTCTTTGGCCCCATCATTGAAGCCTGCTTTGATGACGCCGCTCTGTACCGGTGCACCCATCTGTGTAATGAGCTGGCTGCCTGCAGCTAGATTTCGATCAAGCACTGCTGGGTCAGTTGGGAAAGACACCGTCTGAACAAGCTCCCCACTATAGGAAAGATGTAGTGTCTTCGCGCTCCGCATCTTGATCTGCGACGTCACCATCATCTCTGGATGCGACTGGACCTTCAGGCCAAATTGCCTGGGAGTTGCTCCGGAGTTCGCCATAAGGTCGAACTCTTCTCTCAGTTCTGCCGATGCATCAGAGATGTGCTTGAACCAGCGGATGAGGTCCGGTGAGGTGTAGAGGCGGCAGAGATCGAGGTAGCCCGGCCGATAGCCGAACCATCGACCCATCTGCATCAGTGTGTCGTACATCTTTGATGCGCGCAGGAAGTAACTGGTGCAGAGGCCTTCCAGCGTAAGGCCGCGCGCAAGCTTGTCGCCCCCAATGGCGATGACCTTGAGGCCTCGATCCTTGTTCTGCTCGTAGTCGAGAGCGTCTTTGGCAGTTCCGTTGATCATCCGAACCTCGATGTCATCGAGTACGCCCGGCAATGCAGACACGACGTCTTGCCAAGTAGCATCTGAGCTGGGCACGTCACCCAGGCCGAGCTCGCGAACCGTCGCGGAAGCGGGAAGGAAGTCCCGGCTCCACAACTCCTGCAGACGTGATAGTGCTGCGGCGTGATCGATGTTGCGGCCGATGGTCTGCCGTGCATGCTTGACGTAGTCGTCAATATCAGCCTTCAGCGACTTCTGGACATTGTTGAACCGTGTGACGTGCACAAGCATCGAGCAGTGCTTCTTTCCTTGGCCGCGCAGCTTCCTGACAGTACACGCCAAGATGAAGGAGTCGATCGCCTCCCTCAGACTCGGGGGCAGTGCGTGTTCCTTGCTCCATACCGGGACGTGCTCGATCTTGTGGCCAACGGGCATCCATCCCGTCGCCTTGTCGTCTGCGTAGTAGTCATCCACAGGTCGGATAAGCGGAAGCTGCCCCTTGCGACCCTCTGGGGATGCGCGACCAAACATTGTCGTGGGGCCAACGTAATTGTCCGGTGCCGCCAAATTCTGGATGAAGGCAGAGGGAAAGAGATCAGGCCCCTCATTACGGGTCTCGCCGCGTTCATGAATAAAGATGTTTGCAAACGGTGTGGCGGTATAGCCGACGTAAGCTGAGCGCGAGAAAGAGTTGAGTATGCGCCGGATGAGCTTGTTGATTGCCGTTGGATCATGCTCTTCATCGGCATTTCCTTCTTCGTCCACTACCATCTCACCGGTATCAACCGAGGCATTGTCTGCTTCGTCATCAATGATGAGCAACGGGAACCTGGTAGCCCTTCTTGCCACCATGGGGAGATCCTTCTTGCTCGTGGAATCTGGATCTGCGTCTGCGATGGGAGCATCCGCGACGTGTGCCTGAATCCACTTGAGAAGTCTGACAAGTACTGACTTGTTCTTCTTGACGACGAACAGCCAGGGCCGCTGCTCGGGGCTGATCGAAAGCTGAGTTGCAGCTCGTCCGCCAAAGTCACCGTTGTCGGCTCGCGTTGTAGCGCAATTGGGCTTGATGGACATGTCACTGTCGATCAGGCCGACGCCCACGCGCTTGAGAACGTCATGCGCAGAGCTGGTCTCATACCCGAGGAAGCCTTCTTCCAGACGTATCTGCGTCTGGGAGCGCAGGTTGTTGTGCAGGCCGGCGAGTACGATGATTATCTTGTACTGCGCATCAGCTGCCTTGCATACCAAGCCCGTGTAGCTCGCAGTCTTGCCTGACTGTACGTGCCCGACAACCAGTCCTCGGCGGCTCCACTGACCAGGACGTAGCGGATCCTCAAGCATGCCAAGGATCTTGTCAGTCGATTTGTCAAGCTTGTCCGCGATGTCCCAAGACAAGTCCTTTTCGATCATCTCTCGGTATCGCTGCCAGTAGCGCCAGTCTTCCTTCCTTGAGGAGTCGAGCCATGGCTCATGGCCACGGTCATCGGAGAGACTGATGTCATCACCGATCCACACGCTGAAGCGTCGGATAAGCTCATCGGTAACTGCATCACGATCAAGATCGACCGCCCAGTTGCGGTTCAGCATCAGTGCCAGATTGATCTTGTCTTCGATCAACGTGGGAGTTATTGGGCCTGAGTCCTTCTCGCCAACAAGAAGTTCCTGGACGATCTTGATAACGCTGCTTTCGCTTGAGTCACTCATGATTCTCTCTTCAATCCTTGGAGATGTTGTCCGGCAAACTCTTGACCAGCTCTGGGTGGAGATCGAACGGCTCGGTTCTTAGAAGTTGTCGCTTCGCCATGCTCGGCGACATACCCTTTTTCTCCACCAGGCTCCGGTAGATCACATTGAGAACTTCACGAACTGAGTCGTCTGTCTCACCCGTGAAGCCGCCCTTTGCGTGCTCTCCGCTTTCCGCCGCTTCAAGCCATATTCTTTGTACGGGGATGGTTTCTTCAAGGATGCGCAGCATCGCTTCAACCTTCGCGCCAAACCCGACGTCATCCAGCAGTTCTTTGACCGCTGCATGCGCACGGTCGACACGGTACCTTCGCCCTGTAGCTGTCTCTCTCGACTGCCAAACGGGGACGACCTCGTCGCGACGTCCCAGCGACGAATTGGAATGCGCACGATGCAGAAACACCTTGCGCGCTCTGTCGCGGGCGTCTTCGGCCAGTCGGTATAGCTGAGGTCGCAGTGCAGCGGGAGGATGGGCGGACGACTTGCGGATGTCGATCTTCCATTGCGCATCGAGATCGTTGGGCAGGTCCAACCTGATGCGTGCAAGCCTGTGGGCCTCGTCCTTGGACCAGGAGCGTCCACGCCCAAGGCCGAGCCAGCTGCCCGCAACCAAGAGGCGCCGGCCACGATAGATGTAGAAGCCCTGCTGACTAGACCAGCCTTCGATGCCACCCGCTTCAGCGTAGGCCTTGTCGTCGAGACGGTCCTTATGCGGGAGCACGAAGGCCTGACTGGTAATTCTAAGTCCCCCCTCGCCAACACTTGACTCGGGTGACCGCCAGGTTGCCGGGTTGGAAGAGAGGAAGGGGTCCCAAGGCTTAACGCGTTTCCCATTGAGAGTCAGGCGAATGCCAGGGCCGCTGCCGTCAAGAAAACGGTGGAAAGTCATTGCGAGGTGGCGCTCCACGTCGTCAATGAGGTCAAGGAAATGCGTGCCAGCGAACCCTTCGGTGACAATGCGATCAAGGTTTTCCCACAGGACTACAGTGCCTGACAGCTGAACCGGACGCTGGACGAGGCGTGCCTCCGAGGATGGTTCCGGCCCATCAAGAAGGTGCCACTCGCCATTCGGATCTGATGCCAGTACGTCCAGGTCCCAGCGCAGGCAACTAGATTGGCCATCCTTGGTGCTTGAGACGGTCAATCTTCTGGCCTGGGAGAAAGATGCTGTCTTCAACCCCATGCCAAATCGGCCAAGATCCGATGCGCCTCGCGTATTCAAGGGATTGCGGTCGCCAAGGCGCATTGCGCTGAAGAGCTCAGTACTACTCATGCCTCTGCCGTCGTCCGTGATGGATATCCAGCTGTCAGCGCCTGACCAATTGAACCCGATTTCCACTTGATCGGCACCAGCGGAGATACTGTTGTCTACAATGTCTGCCAATGCCGTGGCCGTCGTATAGCCAAGACCGCGCAGTGCCTCAACCATGGCGTCAGCCCGGGGCGGAGCATTCCTTCCTTGTGGTTTTTCCCCGTTACTCTGCTGCATCATCAGCCTCCGGCTTTCCATTGACCAGTTCGTTGAGACGTCGTGCTGGATGTCGCATCAGTCTTAGTGCCTTGGACTCAATCTGACGTATGCGTTCCCGTGTCACGCCAAAGATCTGACCGACTTCCTCCAGTGTCTTATCGTTGCCGTCGACCAAGCCGAACCGATGCTGGATGACTTCAGCTTCCTTCGGGGGGAGGGTGCTCAGACAGTCGAGAACTGCCTGCCTTCGCAGCAGTTCGTTCGAGAATTCTTCAGGCGTGGGCGCGGAATCTGGCGTGGCGAGGGCGAGTTCGAGCAAAGTTTCTTGCTGATCCCAAGAAGCAGCATCCTTGATCACCGCTAGTGTCTTGGTAACTTCGCTCAACGAGAGATCGGTGATGTAGGCCACCTCCTGTGCGCTCATTCCTTCCAGCGAGTCTCTGCCAGCCTCTCTGACAGATTTGAACATCCTGTTGATCTTCTCGACGACGTGAACCGGAAGCCTGATTAGTCTGCCTCTGTCGCCAATGGCTCGTACAACAGACTGCTTTAGCCACCACATTGCGTAGGTTGAGAATTTATAGCCCCTTCTGTAGTCGAATCTGTCGATTGCTTTCAACAGTCCGATCAATGATTCCTGGATCCTATCCATGCGCGGCAGTGAACTCCACGCATAGCTGTCGGCAACGTGCACTGCGAGTCGGATGTTGGCTTGGAACATCTCGTTCTCTATGCGCGAAAGGCGATGCACAGCCCGGCGTAGAGGTGGGCTTGCGTGTCCCGCGCTATCGAATTCCTTCTCAAGGCGTCGGACCGTTGATGAGGTTAGTTCCAAGGCAGAAACAGCTACCAACGCCTCCCTCTCCAAGTTCGCCTCGAATGAATTCGTGTGCCATGCCAGGCAAGCGTCGCGCGCTCTGTCCAGCATGCCGGTAAGCCCAGGTCTGTTCGAGGACTGACCCAGCCAATCCTCATCGTTCTGGTCATCTGAAGCTTCGGTGGACTCGCTTTCCTGATCTTCATCCTCGGCGCTCACATGGCTGAGTTGACCAGTGGAAATGCGCCCTTGGGCTAGATCATTCGCAAGCCTCTCCATCGAAGCAGCAGCAAGGGGATTCTCGGCGATTGCGCGATACGCATCCCTAAGAGAGAGATCCAAGAGGAGCCCAACGCGTTCTTCTCCTGCACGATCCAGCAGAACAGACGATTGGGCAATCTTTTCGAAATGGGAATAGGGATCGTTCGTTCTGGACGAGAGATCCTGCATGAACTCTTCCAGATCATGGATGGAGCTATCCAGTTCTGGTTCGTTGTCCTGTTGCAGGTGCAGCGGAGGTAGCCATTCGTCATCTTCTTCCGACACAGAATCGATCTGGCCCAGGAGGATAGTGAGCTGGCGAAGTACATCGCCGTCCTCATCGCCTTCTACCTCCCGGGAGATGACCTTGAGGTCATGAGGATTGAAGTTGCCCTCCACTTGGGCACGGTGGACCACCGCTTCGAAGAGGCTATAGGTAGAACCATGATTTAGCTCCCGAATCAATGAGATTTCGGCCTGACTTGGGAGCAGTATCGCCAGATCACTCCAGTCTTCATCCTTATCGACAATCACGTGCTTTGAAATCACTTCCTGCACGGCCTGGATTGTCGATCGAAGCGAGGGATCCTCCAGCGGAGCTTCGATTTCAGCTTCTTCCTCCCACGAAGCAAAGAACTCGGATTCGAATTCATCACCTTCGGGAGTGGAGTTCTGTGAGGAATCAGTCGCTCGCGTTTGAGCAGATTCCTCGGCTTCAGCATCACGCTCATCGCTCCGGAGGCCGTCCGGCGTGGCTGTTGGATTTTCTGCATTCTGGACTGCCAGCCGCTCAATCTGGAGAGCGTGCTCAGAAATCAAACGGCAGAGATCCACATGCCCTTTGGATGCGGCAAGCATGTGCAGTGTTCGCCCTTGCTGGTCACGTGCCTCCACGTCACCGCCGAGTTCGAGGTAGCGCAGCACATGCTCCTCATCGCCGCGAAGCGCGGCGAGTCGAAGGAGCGGCTTCAGCGATGAATGCCGCTCGTCCCCGTCACTGGCTTCACTGCCAGCCCGGATACCTGTAGAGCCCAGGGACTCCATTTCCCCTTGATTCATTGGTTCCCCCTGTTGAACCCGTCGCCTAGTTGAGTATCGACCACACGACTCTGGCGATCTGTCTGGCAATCAAAGGCGGAACTGCATTTCCGACCTGTACGAACTGTTGAGTCCTATTGCCGAGGAATACGTAGTCGTCTGGGAACGACTGAAGCCGGGCAGCCTCTCTGACTGTGAGACTTCGGCACTGGCGAGGATCCCAATGGATGAACGCGTGACCGTCCCTAGAAAGATGGCTGGTAACCGTATTGGACGGCTTGGTCTTGAGCTGAACCCGGAAGCGATCCGAGAACGAGCCACTATCCCAGTTCAAGTGGTCAGGCGCGAGCTTTCTGGGGAATTCACGACTTGTGGGTGACTTTCCGTAGGCGCGTGCAAACGCTGCGCAAAACAGATAGCGGCCCAAGTCGGACTTCATGTGGCCCCTTGTCTCGTGGTTGAGCAAGCAATGCTGCGACGTGCTCTTGAGCTTGTTGACGTAGGGATTGCTTCCGGTGCTGTACTTGATGGAGCCGCGTGGAAATGCGCTGGAGGGTAGTAGTGACTGGAGCTTCTCTACCACCTCCGGATAGGTGTTGCCCAGAATTCGGACTAAACGGTCCCGCTCCGACTCCATCGCCTTGCGCCATTCTTCAGGATCGTCCTGTTTTCGACTAATACCGCTTCTGAGTCTTGGCAGCCCCACAAGAGCCGTCTTTACGCTGACATGTTCTTCGACATTCAAACCTGGAAGGCTCTCAATGCCCTCTGGAATCAGGTCCTCCCGGACACCCATGATGATGACCCGGTGTCTAGCCTGAGGAATTCCGTGGTTCTCACACTTGATGATGAAAGCAGAAGGGTCTTCCGCAACAAGTTCGCTGGTCCGCTTCTGGTTCTCTTCAACGTGGATAGGAAGAAGCACGTAGCGATGCCCATTCTTACCTTCCTTCCTTTCCCTTTTCAGGGCAGCAGCAGGGTCGGACAGATCGCGCATGATTGCGGCGAACATTTCCTTGTTGCCCACTTTGGAGGTGAGAATTCCCTTGACGTTCTCCATGATGAAGACGGCAGGGGAGTACTCGTCAAGAAGACCCAGGTACTGCTTGTAAAGGAAGTGCTTCTTGTCTCCTTTCGAAGAGAACCCCTCCACATGCCGCTGGCGCGCCCGACCCACGAGCGAGTACGCCTGGCACGGAGGACCTCCGATGAGGATCATCTTCTCGTACTGATCCTTGACCTCGTTGATCCTTGAATAGAGCGCATCGTTGTCCTTCTCCTCTCCAAGGGTGAGGTTGAGTGCCTCGCGCTCTGCTTCGGCCCACAAGTTGCTCCATTGACCGCTTCCGAAATGTGCGGCTGGATGGAGGGCCTCGCCCTTCGCAACTTCATCAAGATAGTCGTAGTACTCTCGTGGCACATGGCCTTCCTGCCGGATGAGCAGGCGATAGAAGGCTCTGAGGCGGAGAGTCGAATGCGCAGACTTCTCCATTTCAGCGGATACCGCGAGTTCGAAGGGGTATTTGGCATCTTCGTCGGGCTTGAAGCTGCTGAATCCCTCGCCGAGGCCTCCGGGGCCGGCAAAGATGTCAATTACACCGATGGGCTTACGTACTGCGGTCAAGACGGAGTCTCTGCTAGATGGTTGATGTGATGAGCTCGGCCGTTCGGTCAGCACTGATGTCGAGAATCAGGGCCAAGAACACTAAGCCGGAGATCATTGTCCGGAGACAGCTGTGGGCGCGCGGCTTCCGGTTTCGGCTTCATTCGAAAGGGCTCGCAGGAAAGCCTGATCTTGTGCTTCCAAAATGGAAAGCTGTCGTCTTCGTGCACGGATGCTTCTGGCATCGCCATGAAGGGTGCCCCCTTTTCAGGCTGCCAAAGACGAGATCGGACTTCTGGGATGCAAAACTCGCCGCCAATCGGCAGCGCGATCTGGCCGCAGTCAGAACGCTCTTGAGCATGGGCTGGCGCGTGGCCGTGGTGTGGGAGTGTGCGATCCGGCTCGATTCGACAGGTGCGAGTGACGAGCTTGCGGGATGGATAGCCACTGATCGCCAGGGGATTGAGATCCTCGCCAGCAATGACGCCGTGATTCGGAAGGACCTGGACAGCGATCCGTTGTGAAAAATCCATCTGCCTACGACCATTCCCTTGTTCATTTTCGCGTTCAGAAAGGGTGGTCGGTCTTGCTCCAAGACGCCGGCCCCGGCCTGTCTGCGGCAGGGTTCAGCAATTCGCTCTGAATGCGCGAGCCGCGCCCCCCGACGCCTGACGGAATCATACCAGGGTAGCGGGTCCTGTCGCTGATTCTTTAGTCTGGGCGGGGCCAGGCCTATCGATCGCCTGGCCAGGCAGGCGTCAGTGCAGCATTGCCGCATTTGGCTTTAGACAATGCTATCCGCACTTTTCGCGATGGAGAGGGGGGCGTGGTTGCGTCTCACTGGCTGAGCAAGCGGTGCGCCTGTCGGTGCCGAAACAGCTCCGCCAGCCAGTTCTCTGGCGAGCCTGCCAAGTTCCATATCGCGGCCGCAGGGGCCGGGACACCCTCGCTAGGACCGAGACGCCGCCGGAACACTGAGCTACGGCTTGTCAGCTACCCGGAAGGGATTGATCTAATAGCGCCCAATCAAGCCCACCGCAGCCTCCTCCAACCGCTGCCATTCCACCAGCATCACCCGCGCGTAGTTCATCTCCACCGCTATCCCACTCTCCACATCCACCACCGAATGCCGGCACATCGCGATCCGGCCCCCTCCAGACCGCACAAGCGTCCGCGACCCCATCACCAGCCCATCAGCTACGACCCTAGCGGCATCGCAGCTGATGAAGGTCCTAAGCCTCCCACCGTCCGCACGAACCACATACCAGTCCGGCTCCAACGCCTGCGCATCATCCGCCCCCGCCGCAAGGCCAATGGCATACGGCGTCAGCCCGAACCGCAGCGGCTGCGCCACACGTTCCGCCAGGCTCTGCGCCCAGCCGCTGCCAATGTGCGGCGCCAGATAATCGCCGGTCGTCGCGTAGCCCACATAGCGCAGCTCAATGGATACCTGCCGGTAGCCATCCTCCACCGTCCTTACGGGGAAGTCGCCCGGCGCGGTGGCCTCCAGATTCGGCCACAGCACGCTAAGCATCACCCCGCCATCAGGAAACGGGCCGATCTGGTTGTAGTACAGATTGGCCGGAAACATGAAACGGCGCGGCCCAACGCTGGCCTCCACCGCCTGCGTGGAGTAGGTGCGGCCTTCCACCATGCGTGGCCGGTTGGCGTCCACCATGAAGGCAAGGATGTCGTCATCGATGCCCGGCGATGGCTCCGGTGCACAGGCGGTGGCAGCCAAGGCGACCACCCATGCAACGAAGCCATGCCGGTAAGAAGGTGCGCCGCTCATGGAAAACCTCCTTGCAGGACCAACGTGAGGACTATGCAGCTTCCCGAACCTGCCTCGGTGCACGCTCAAGCGCCATCACGATCAACGCGACCATTGCCATCAGCATCTCCTCCGCCGAGCGGGTCGTTGCGGCATCGCTCCCCACGACGATGCCGCGATCCCCTGCCGGGTTGCTTTGCTCCCCAACAAAGCCACCCGTCTCCAACAAGCCCACCAGCGCCTCAAACGTGAGCCCGCGAACGCGTTCGCCTCTCATGTCATCCCCCTCTGAACAGCGCAATCAGCTACGTGCAGTCAGACCCGCCCCTGCGCCCGCTCAGTAGCCAGAATGGTCAGCGACAGCACCGCCATCAACAGCCCCTCCATCGAACGATCATCCAGGCAATCCTCCCGCGCGCCGTTCTGCCGCGATCGCTCCCCGGCCAGCGCCATTTCCGCCACCGTGCGCAGGCCGCACAGCGCGCAGTCCGCGTCGGCCATCTGCATGCGGCGTCCCAGGCTCAGATGCAGCTCCGGCCAGGGCTGCCCATCGGCAGCGGCACCGGCGCCAATACGCCGCAGCGTGGCGACAAAGCTGTTGGGATCGGGGAACGGGTCTTCTTCGTGATCGTCGACGGCCGGTTCGGGTTGGATCTTCAGAACGGGGGCTTTCGTTGCGCTCATGGCAATGCTCCATGCAGAAAGACAGCAGGGCCACCCATAAGGTGGCGGACGATGCGTGGCTCGAAAACCGGTAAGTGTCAGACCGGCGGGCACGAAGCCCCCACGCACCGCCCGCCATAAAGAGCGCGAACGGTTTGCCAGCCGACGCCACACAAAGGTGACGCCGGCTGACAAGCGTTTACTGCTGACACTTACCCGGGTTTTCGAGTCCCGCGCCACAGTGCTCTGTGGCAAGCCAAGGTGTACTCGCCTGGCGGCGGGATGCCAAGAAATCGCAGTCCGAAGAGGCCGCAAGTGCTGACGCTTACGGCATTGTTGCACGCTGTCCAGCGCCCGAATGCTTTGCGGTGCAATGGTTTTGGCCGTTGTTAAGTTGCCACCCAAATGCCACTCAAAATGCCCGTTTTACGAAGACTTGTAATCCCAATTACGACAGCCCCTTCGCAGCACCAAACCGCAAAACGTGCCGATTGCGACACCACTCAACTATGCATCGCCAATCCCGGCATCGGCCACAGCACCGGCGTGCGGGCCAGGTCGTAGTCATTGCCAAACGCCATCGCCGCCTCGCGCGGCTCCTGATCCGCGTAGCAGTTGAGCAGGTACTCATCCATGCCCGCATCGCTGTGGTCCACGGCAAACAGGCCCAGCAGGGCCTCGTCAAACTCTTCAAGCCACGCTGCGTCGATCTTGGTCATGGTCATCCTCCTGGGGCAGGGGAGGATGACGTGGAGGTGTCTCACGGGCTGGGACGGAAGCACTGCAAGGCGCGGGCGGCCAAAAAGTGCGCCGCCCATGCCCCACCTCTCATCCCCCAGCAGGCGCGCCCGCATCATGGTCAGCCGGCAGCGCAATCGGCGTTGCCGCGCAGATGCTGCGCAGGGCCTGCTTCAAGCCTTCCTCCATGGTGGGATGGTAGAACGGCAGCTCCAACAGCTGGCTGGCCGTGCAGCCGGTTTCCACCGCCCATGCCAGCAGGTGGGCCAAGTGCTCGCCCGCAGGTGCCACCAGGTCCGCACCGATCAGCTTGCCTTCTGGTGCCGCCGCATACAGCGTCAGCGTGCCTTCGTTCACGCCTTCCACGCGGGCACGGCCTTGGTCGTCAAAATCAGCGTTGCCGGTCACCGCTCCCTCGTCTTCAGACTGGCCGATGCTGGCCACCGGCGGATCGGTGAACGTGATGCTCAACGCCACGTGCCGCTTCACGGTGATTTCTGCTGGCAGCGCCGCAGCATTGCGGCCGGCAATGGCGCCATCGCTCGATGCCTCATGCAGCAGGGGCAGGTCGGCGGCGGCGTCGCCAGCCAGGAAGATGGCGTTGTCACCGCAGCGCATGGTTTCGCGCGTGTGGCAGGGCACGCCGTGCTTGTCCAGCGCCAGATGTGCCTTGTCCAGGTCCAGGTCATCCAAAGTCGGCGGCCGCCCCAGTGCTGCCACTACGTAATCCACCTGCACGCTGCCGTCTGCCCCGTCCTTGTTGCTCCAGCGCACGTGCACGCCTTCAGCAGTGCGCTCGGGGTGTACGTCCACGCCGAGGTGCACGTCCATATCCCGCTGCAGCACCGCCAGCAACGCGTCGTGCACGCGCGGGCAGCGCACCTTGGCCAGCGAGGTGTCCTTGCCCAGCAGGGTGACCTGCACGCCCAGCCGGGCCAGCGCCTGGGCAAATTCCAGCCCCACCGAGCCGGTGCCTACCACGGCCACGCGTTCGGGTAGCTGCTTCAGTTCGAACAGGCTCTCGTTGGTCAGCACCCGGTCGCCCAGTGCTTCAAAGGGCGGGGGCAGGGCAGGGGCCGACCCGGTGGCGATGACAATCGCGCGCGCCTCTATCCGCCGGCCGTCGTCCAGTACCAGCGTAGTGGGGCCGGCAAACCGGGCGCGGCCGGTCAGGCGGGTGGCCGGGTCCAGGTCCTCAATCTGCTTGCGGGTGAGTGCAGCAAAGCGGTCGCGTTCGTCGCGCACGCGCTGCATCACCGCCGGGCCATCAATCTGCAGGCCCTCCACGCGGATGCCAAACAGGTCTGAACGGCGCACGCGCTCGGCCTGCTTGGCCGCGGCCAGCAGCAGCTTGGAGGGCATGCAGCCCACGTTGGCGCAGGTGGTGCCGTTGAAGTGCGGATCGATGAGCAGGGTGGAGGCGCCGTTGCGGCGGGCGGCGCGCTCTGCCGCAAGCCCGGCAGTACCGGCGCCGATCACCGCCACATCGCAGTGCAGGGGCGTGCTCACGGGGCCGCCGGCAGGGTGATGGATTTGACGTTGACGAATTCCTTCAAGCCCTCCGGGCCGTGCTCGCGGCCGTAGCCGGAGGCCTTCACGCCGCCAAAGGGCAGGGCGGGGCTGGCCACGTTGAAGGTGTTGATGCACACCATGCCGGTGTCGAAGTAGGTGGTGGCCAGTTCGCGCGCGCGCTTCACATCGCGGCTGAAGATGCCGCCGCCCAGGCCGTAGCGGCTGTCGTTGGCAATGCGCAGGGCGTCTTCATCATCCTTGGCTTTGATGATGGCGGCGGCGGGGCCAAACAATTCGTCCTCGTAAGCCACCTGGCCCGGCGCAACATCGGCCAGCACCGTGGCGGGGTAGAAGCAGCCGGTCCGGTCGGGTATCTCGCCACCCACCACCAGTCGCGCGCCCTGGGCCACGCTCTTGCTGACCTGCTCGTGCAGGGTGTCACGCTGCGCCTTGGAGACCATCGGGCCGAGCTGGGTGCCTGCATCGTTGGGGTCGCCCATGCGGATCTGTGCAAACTGCTTTGCATAGGCTTCAACGAAGGCGTCGTAGTTCTTTTCGGTCACGATGAAACGCTTGGCGTTGACGCAGGTCTGGCCGTTGTTGAACAGGCGGCCCTTGACGCAGGTCTTCACCGCCAGGTCCAGGTCGGCATCGTCCAGCACCAGGTAGGCGTCGTTGGAGCCCAGTTCGAGCATGGTCTTCTTCAGCGCCTTGCCGGCCTTCTCGGCCACGGTGCGCCCGGCCTTCTCGCTGCCGGTCAGGGTGACGGCGCGCACCAGGTTGTGGTCGATGATGGCATCAGACTGGTCGTGGCTGATGAGCAATACCCCGAACAAGCCCTTGGGCAGGCCGGCTTCCTCGTACAGGTCGCGCAGGAACAGGCCGCTGCCGGTGCAGCTTTCGGCATGCTTGAGCAGTACGCCGTTGCCGGCCATGAGGCTGGCAATGGAGTAGCGCACCGCCTGGTAGGCCGGGAAATTCCACGGCTGGATGCCGTACACCACGCCGATGGGCGCGTGGGTGACGATGCCGGTGCCATTGGCTGAAGGCCGCTCTTCGTCCGCCAGTACCTTGGGGCCCTGCTCGGCGGTGTACTTGCAGATGGCCACGCAGAGATCCACTTCGCTGCGGCTGTCGCCAATCAGCTTGCCGACCTCGTTGGTCATCAGCTGGGCGAAGGCTTCCTTCTTTTCTTCCAGCTTCTGCGCAATGGCCGTTATGACGGCGGCGCGCTCGTCCAGGCTGCGCAGGCGCCACTGCAGGAACGCCTCGTGGCTTGCCTTAACGGTGTCTGCTGCCTGGGCGTCGGACATGTATTGGTAAGTGTCCAGCACCTGTTCGGTAAGTGGGTTGATGGTCTTGATCTGGGAGTCGGTCATGGTCGGTTCGCCTTGGGGGGAGAGGGGTAGCGTAGTAAAGGGGAGGTGTCAGCCGTAGCGGCGGTGGTGGCGGCGCAAGGTGCCCTCCACGTGGCGCAGCGCCTTCAGCATTTCGTCATGCCAGCCAGTGGCGGGCAGCTTGCGCACGGCCGAATGGGCGGCGCAGACATAAGGGGTGCCGGCCCAGCGATCGGCCAACGCGCGCGCCCAACGATCAAACGCCACTGCAGCGCCGGCCCGCGCCTGCAGCGCACGCGGCAGCGTGGGGTGGAACTTCAGGCGTGACTGCGGCAGCCACCTGCCCAATGCCCCGGGGACCGCCAGCACATTGAGCGTGTCATCGACATGCACGATGCCACTGCGGCGATGGCGGACCAGCACCGAGCTGGCGTGCACGCTTTCGTTGGCCGGCACCAGATCCAGGCCGGCGGGTACGGAAAAATCCAGGTCATCGGCAAAGTCGGCCTGGGCGGCGGGGTCTTCAATCACCTCGGGGTCCCACGGCAGATGCGCCGCACGCTGCAGGTGGCGGCGGGTGCCGATCAGGCGCGCGGCGGGCAGCAGCTGGTGCAGGGGCTCGCAGTGCAGGGTGTGGAAGGGATGCACGTTGATGATGGCATCCACCAGCGTGCCGCCCGCGGTCAGGCCAAGCAGTGCCTGGCGCTGGGCCTCGGTGGGGGAGTAGCTGTCCAGAACCAGGAAGCGGCCGTTGGTACGGCGCACGACTGAAAGCTGGGTGCCCAGGTCAAGCAGCCCAGCCACCTTGAAGGTGCCGCGCAGGTTCCAGAAATCGTTGGCGAGTTGCTGCATCAGGAGTGGACCGCGCGAGGGCAGATGAGGGGGCACTCGATCCTGCGCATCCGGCGATTCCAGCGGCGTGAACGCCGGTGATGGCCATGTCAGGCTGTACGAGCAGCAGCCACGCATGCCTGCGCGGACGCCACGCCCCCCACCTGCTACCATTCCCCCGCTACCCAGCCAGCCCACCCTGCGCAGACAGTTGCAGGGCGGGCCGTCGCAGAACGGCCCAGCGAGCCAGGACACCCTCCCGTGCCCTTTCAAGGATGCTCGCATGACCCGTCATTCCGCTTTCCGCTCGGCCGCTCTGGCCGTTGCCATCTCGCTCAGCGTCGGCGCCCCGGCCGCATTTGCCGATAACGCGACCGCAGCACCCGCCGCCAGCACCGCCGTGCAGCGCCAGGCCATCGCCCAGGGCCTGTACGAGCTGGCCTACAGCCCCACCCAGAACGCCGTGTTCGTGGCCTCGTCCGGTGGCTTCGGCGACAACGCCGGCCCGTCCCAGGTGCTGCGCCTGGACCCGGCCACGCTGGCCGTGCAGGCCCGCATCCCGCTGGAGCGCAAGGGCTTCGGCGTGGTGCTGGATGACGCCCACAACCGCCTGTATGTCGGCAACACCGTGGACACCTCGGTGACCGTGGTCGACACCGCGCAGAACAAGGCCATCGGCACCGTGCAGCTGATGGAAAAGAAGGTGGGCAAGGACGGCAAGGCCGGCTACACCCATGACCTGCGCGAGCTGGTGGTCGACAGCGCCGCCAACCGCCTGTATGTCACCGGCCATTCCGGCGAGGGCAGCGTGCTGTTCGTGGTGGACACCACCACGCTGAAGCTGATCGACACCATCCCGGGCCTGGGCAAGGCGAAGGCGCCGGGCCTGGCGCTGGACGCAGCCAACAAGCGCGTCTACACCAGCAACCTGCTGGCCGACCTGGTGGTGGTGGGTACCGATTCGAAGAAGGTGGTGGCCCAGCACAAGATCGCCGCCGAGCAGCCGATGAACATCGCGCTGGACCCGGACGGCAAGCGCCTGTTCGTGACCGACCAGGGCTCAGCGATGATCCGCGACTATGTGACCAAGAGCAGCGAGGGCTTCGTCAGCAAGCACCCTGGCCAGCGCGTGCTGGTGCTCGACCGCAGCACCGGCAAGGAACTGGCCAGCCTCCCGACCGATGCCGGCCCGCTGGGCATCCTGCTGGATGCACCGCGCAAGCGCCTGTACGTGACCAACCGCGAAGGCGGCACGGTGACCGCCTATGACAGCGCCAGCTACAAGAAGGTGGCCAGCTATGCGGTGCCGACGCACCCGAACAGCCTGGCGCTGGATGCGAAGAACAACGTGTTGTTCGTGAGCATCAAGAACGGCGAGAAGGATGCCAAGGGCTCGGAAGAGAGCGTGGCGCGCATCCAGCTGTAAAGCGGTAGCGCCGGGAAATGCCTGGCGATGAAGGAATGGGTAGCGCCGGGCCATGCCCGGCGGCTTTTACGCGGCGTAGCGCCGTGGATCCCGGACGCGCAGTCAGCGCTTAATTACTCTCATTGGCGTCGCACTGCGCCAGACAGTTTCCACTGCGGTCCAGGATCGGTCGTACAGGCGAGTCATGGCGCTGCACACTCCAGACCATGTTGAGGCCATCGGCCGAAGACCCCGGGTAGGCGAGCCAAGTTCCCTGCGAGTCTGGTATCAGCGCAGGATTCGTACGGAACGCCTGTGCGCAGTGTCCGTGGATGTAGGCGGCTGAAGCACTCTCCAGAGCGCTGGGCTGCTCCCACACGCTGTATATACGGTTGTGGAGCACTGGGCAAAGCTCATCCTTTCCAGTGACCAATGCATAGCGTGACGTGGCAGCAATGCGCGAGTTCGTGTTGAAGTTCTTCCCTTTGCGAAGGGCCGGCTTCGGTGGCATCCGATAATAAACGTGTGCCCTGGGCCACAACCGGACGTGCGACAAGCGAATTTCCATCAACTGTTCGCCGATGGCGTCGCCCTCATTGCTGTCCACTACTATGCCCTGGCGGTCGAAGACAAAATAACGTTCTACATCCGGTGCCGCCGGGTGGCTTGAAATAACGATGGATCTAAAGGGCCATTCCTGGACGGGGATATAGCTGAAAAGATAGTCCTCAATGATGCCGTTCAGGCTGAGAATGTGCTGCCAATGCGATGCGTCATCAGGCAGAGGGACATGACGGTAGTCGTCATGGCCGATACCCGTGCATCGCACCATACTGCCCCCCGCAACGATATGGATCGTTGCCGGAGCGGGGGGGCAGACGAACGAGGGAGCTTCTGTGCTCGCGTTAGCCGCAATTGGGTGGATAAGGAAACCCAACAACAGGGGCCAGTGCAGGAGCGATTGGTACTTCATTGGCTGGTCCACCCTCTGGATACAGGCATCCCAGGGCATGGCGTTAAGGTCCGCGGTAAAGCGGAGTGCACTGTGCCACGCAGTCACCACGGCTGTTACGCACCGGTTGCTCTGGCTCATCATGGCGTTGAAAGCTCCATTCAAATGGTTGCAGGTGGTAAGAAGGGACGCGATATGTGTAATAAACCTGTAGCTCCTGATCAGAGCCGGGCTTAGGCACCACGTGTCTTTCTGCATCTTTGCAGTGGCCGTTGATGTACGACTCAAATGCCTCGCTAAAGTTATCACCATCATTCCATTCGGTAGATCCGGTCTCATCCAGAGCAGGACAAAGCATCCGGCCATCAACCACCAACGCGTGCCTGGCAACATCCATTGTGAGCGCTCCGTCTTCCAGGAAACTGCTCTCGCTGTCATTGTCGGAGGCACTCAGACGGTAATACACATTCGCTGTTGGCCAGATCCGAAGGCCGGATTGCCGGACCTCTGTCATGTGCTGACCGACAGCATCGGCCTCACTGGATTCGACTATTCGGCCCGCACGATCAAAGACGTAAAAATACTCTTCGTCATGAAGGGCGCTTTTTGTGGAAATTGAACGAAAGGGCCAGTCCTGCACGGGATGATAGGATCCAGCGCCTTCGGGAGGCTTATCCAGGGAGCCGAAATTCAGTTTCCAGTGAGTTTCGTCATCGGGTGGAGTAATGTCGATCAAGAAATGCGAACCATTGGCGATCGGGCACCGGTACATGCGCCCGTCAGCAGTCTCTACGATCACGCTTGATGACGAGCACAACGCCTCCTCAGTGGGTCGCCAGTCCTCGGCGACCGCCAAGGAGATTGCCAATGCGGGAATCAGAAATTCCATCATATCTGCCCCTCCCGTGAGCAGGAGCTTTCTCGGGCGAACGTGCGAATGGAGGCTTTCGCTGACACAAAACTCACCAAGTGTAGTTTGGAAGAGATTCTTTCCGGGCAGTCGGAGGTGCCGGGAGCGCAGCCGGGTAATCGGTGGGAATCCATCAAGACGCCTGTAGGTGCTAGAAAAAAGGAATTGCGATCATGTTCATGGGCGGTGATCCCGTGGTTATGGGATTCGCCTCGCGTGTTAGGGCAATTCATAAGCTGAGCATGAAGAAGCAGAGACGGCGTAGTCGCCAAAGCCGTCAGCGCGAGGTAGCCATGCCATTGGATCTCCATGCAATTCAAGGCGGTGCCCACCTTTACGAAGGCATCTGCATTGCCGGTAGAACATCAACCCAACGCCGGCGGCGTCTGGTCTGCGGCCCAGATCCAGAAGGTGTCACCCCAGTCGCCGTTGACGTCGGGAAGCACATCACCTTCCTGGAACAAGCGCCTCATGCCTTGGGCGGGGCTGTACCACCATCCCGCTTGCGGGCAGGGTTGCCCTGCGGGCACCCTCGAAGGTCGTTGCGGCTGTGCTGATGTACAGTGCCGCGCGAAGTCGGCCAGATCCTTGGGGTAGAACGGCATGTTGCGGTAGCTGGCGTCGTCAATGCCCAGAACCACTGTGGTGGCCGCAGCCTCCCAGGACCAGTAACCGTAGAACGTGACACCACTGCCTTCGTGCTGGTCGATGTAGGGCTCGCGGCGGCTGTGGTGGTACCAGTTGTCCAGATAGTCGACCATCAGCGCGGGCCGCTGCGTAGGCTCGGCAGCAAACACCTTGAACAGACGCCGGTACGGCAGATGGCGGGTGGCTTTGTCTGGGATGGGCCGACCGGGTGCCCACTGGGCCACCAGTCGCTCCAGCAGACCGTCGTGAATGCCCAGCTCGGCGTTGACGTAGTCCAGGAATGCCATCACGCGTGGCATCTTCTCCGCGTTACCGGTCAGCAGGCCGAAACAGACCAAGCGCAACGCGACGATCCAGTAGCTGGGGGAGACCAGTGGAGCGTGCGGAATGATTCTGCCGGAGGTGTTCTCCTGCGAATCATGATAAGCCGTGTGAATACGCCCATATTCTTCAGCCCACTCCAGTGCATATGGCCAGACGTCGGCCAATTGCTGGACGGGAGCACCGGCGGAGTACTGAAGACTCATCCAGCCAAACGTACTCCACAGACGTTGCTGGGTGGACATCATCATTCCCCCCCTGCGTGCCCGATCTGCGTACTTCGGCAGATCCATAGTTACCATCGCGATGCCACCAAGGTGGTCATCAAAGCGCGTGGCGTACATTTCATGGCGCAGATACGGCTCGCGTCGGGCGTCAAACGCAGTCTCGGAAATCTTCCAACGATTCCATTCCTTCCAGTCGGGGATAGGCAGGTTCATGGTCAGAGTCACTCAAGTACCAAAGTATTGGGCAGGATGAATTCGGTCGCGATCTGGTGGCTCGCCGCGCTTTTGCCACACCGGCCAACAGCGGGCCCGCGTGCCTTGTCGTGCAGATTGTGGTTGGGCCCAACCACGGTGATGATGCTGCGGTCGTAGGGACACTTGATCAATGCTTTTGACAACCCGCCTTCGTCATCCATCACTGATTCGGCGCCGAGCTTGAACTCGTTGAGTTTCCACTTCTCGATTGCGGGTACCAACTTCGCAGCATGCGGATCCGCCAGCTCCGCGCTCTCAATTCTCTCGGCGATCCAGGCGTGACTCATCTGGACCCCGGTTTCCGTCTTCTTACTATTGACCGCACCACGCGCTTTGGATTCATCCTCCTCGCCCAGATAGGCATCAATGCCGTACTCCAGCGCTTCAAACACCGCGCGGGCCGTTTCCAGCTTGTGCATTGGCCCGGATGTTCCCTTTGTATCGCTGATGCGATAGCCGTTCGGTAGGCGGCGGCCGTACCACACATGGTCGATACCGTTATGCCCCGGCTGATGCATTTCGTACAGCACGCCTTTATGGTTCACTTTGCCGCGGCTGCCCTGCCGGCGTACGTAGTAGTAATCGGCAATGTGCTCACCCGACGCGCCAGTGCGCGATTTTGGCCCAGGGGACCGATCACTTTGTCGCTTGGTCGCCGTGGCTGATCCGCTGGCCGGGGTGGGCGTGCCGGCCGATGTCTGCCGCACCGCGCCACTACTGGACGTACCCGGTGTGGGGATACGAATTGCGCCGGGGCTGATGGGTGCGCTGGCGGCGGTGCTGGGCAACGGGTCACGCAGTGCCGTGGTGTGAAGCGATCGCAGTTCTGCCATCGCGGCATCCACCTGCCTGCTGGCCGCATCACCTATCTGCCGGAGGCGGGCCACCAATGCCTGCAGTCCCTTGCGATCGAGGATGTACTGGGTTGCACGACGCTCGAGCACCTCGATCATGCCGTTGATGATGCCGGTGACGTTGTTCTTGGTCTGCTGTGTATATGTTGCCCAGTCGAGCGTGCGGAACCAGGTATCGACGTTGCCGCGAAGATAGTTGGGCAGACTGTCGAGGATGCGCCCCATCCTTTTGCCGGAGCGCATCATGATGAATGCGTTCTTGATGGCATCGCCGAAGCCGGGAATGATTGCAACCAGTGACAGCACCAGTGAAATCCAGTGCTCGGTGTCACCGGGATTTTTGGTCAGCATCCAGAGGCTGCGCAGGATGTTGTAGACATCAATGGCCTGGCCAACGTAGGGAATGAAGCCAAGAACCACCGACACCACCATCTGGGCGATGGAGGCACCGCGCCCCTCCACTACTTCCTGTATCCAGGTGAGAATTTCGGCCAGCGTGTCCTGCTCGGCCTGTTGCAGTGTGGGCGCGTCGCTCATGCGTTGCTCCCGCCCGACAGAGATTCGGGGAGGATGACCTCTACGTGCTGCCCCGGATCGTTGCGATCGTCAATGCTGACAGGAACATCCTCGTCGTATGCATAGCTGTCGAGGCGATCTTCGTAGGGCACATCGTCGGCGCTGCTTGCCGCCACTTCATCCGGGAAAAAGTTGTCTTCCATATAGTCGTCTTCAGCTTGGGCGTACTGGGCCAGCGAGGCGCATGCCTCCTCCGCAGAAGTGGGTACAAAACCGAACAAGGGATTGGCCGGCCGAGGATGACGCGCTACGACGTCGCTCTGGTCATACCCCAGGAAAAGCTGCCCGGGCCCGGGTGGATTGTGTACGCGAGCCACGCCCTGCTCGTCGAGCGTTCCCTCGGCACAGGTGCCATTGTCGAACTGCAGCCGGAACGGTGCACCGTTGATGGGCTTGAGATCGGAGTACGTGTACCTGAGCTCGAGCATGCGGGGCGACAGGCCGGTCGGCAGTGCGGTGAGTGCAGTCGCATTGAACTCTCCCCCCAAGAACGCATGCTCCCCCGCCTTCACCTTGAACTCGCCCGGGCAGCTGAACGTGATGTTCCCGCCTTCCAGCGTGATCGCACTGCTGCCGGCCTGCAGCAC